>NZ_JAQTWM010000007.1:13531-68700 GCF_028689305.1 Rhodoferax sp.
CACAACCGAGCCGTCAACATCGATTGGCGGGCAATATCATGGCCAGTGAACGAATCGAAGCCAAACGCGCTGCACTGCGCAAGCGCATCATTGAAGTGGCGCTGGAAGCCTTTGCTTCTCGCGGCTTTGAGGCCACAACCACTGTTGATATTGCTGATACGCTCCAAATGACGGGGCCATCGCTGTACCACTACTTCCGCACCAAAGAGGAATTGCTCTATGCCTGCATGGACTTTGTCCTCGAACAACTTCATGCTGATGTCAGCGTAGCGGCCGCGAGTGAAGGTACGGTGCAGGAACGTATGGTTCGCGTTGTGCGGGCTCAACTCAAGGTCGAGTTGGGTAGCGGGGGCGCGGCATCACTGGTCAATGCCCACTTGTATGGCCCGCAGTACCTGACGCAGGTGTTGCTACCCGAGCGAAGTGAGGCCTTGCGCGAACGCCAGCGTCTGCTTGTGAAGGTGTTCCTTGACCTCATCAATGAAGGTGTCGCCAATGGTGAGTTTGTGGTGGCGGATGCCCGCATTGCGACGTTTAATGTGCTGGCGGTACTTCAGTATTCCAGTGTCTGGTATCGCCCACGCAAGGGCCAGCGCTTGGCCGACTTGATGGATGCGCAGGTGGCAGCTGCCTTGCAGCTCCTTGGCATTGCGCCGCAGCCTGCTGCAACGCCTGCGCGCAGTGCGCGCAAATAAGTTTCGCTCACTCAAAACAAAACGCTCAGGCGACTCCTTCAAACAGGATTCAGGTTGAATACAAATCTTGCAACCCCAGGCATCCCTGGGCCAACAGCGGGTACATGGCGTGACCCACGCTTTGACATTTTGTTTGAGCCTGTGCGTATTGGCCCTGTGATCTCCAAGAATCGCTTCTACCAGGTGCCGCATTGCAATGGCATGGGCCATGGCAAACCCTCTACCTTGGCGGCCATGCGTAGCGTGAAGGCTGAAGGCGGCTGGGGTGTGGTTTGTACCGAAGAGATCGAGATCAGTCCGCATTCCGAAATTGCTCCCAATTTCGAAGGTCGTCTGTGGGATGAGCATGATGTCCCAGCGCTGCTACTGATGACCCAGGCGTGCCATGAACACGGTGCACTCGCCGGGATTGAACTGATGTTTAATGGTTATGCAACCCCCAATCGTTACAGTCGCGAGATACCGATGGCCCCATCCCACCTGCCGGTGCGCCATCTCGACCCGGTTCAGGCAAGGGCCATGGATAAGCGTGACATTGCCAACGTCAGGCGCTGGCATCGTAACGCTGCCCTGCGTGCCCGCGACGCGGGCTTCGATCTGGTTTACGTATACGCGGGCCACGATCTGGGTCTGCCCATGCACTTTATTTCGCGCCGCACCAATCGGCGCACCGATGAGTATGGCGGCAGCCTGGAGAACCGGGTGCGCTTCTTGCGCGAACTGATTGAAGACACCAAAGACGCGGTTGGAGACCGCTGCGGCGTGGTGGTGCGCCTGGCGGTTGACCAGCTGCTTGGTCAAGGTGGCATCACGGCCGAGTCCGAAGGGCGCGACATCATTGCCATGTTGGCCGAATTGCCGGACCTCTGGGACGTGAACATTGCCGATTGGTCCAACGACAGCATCACCGCTCGTTTTGCCGAAGAGGGCTATCAGGAGCGCTATATCAGCTTCGTGAAATCCGTGACTACCCGTCCGGTGGTGGGTGTGGGTCGCTACACCTCGCCCGACGCGATGGTCTCGGCGATTCGGCGCGGGGTGATGGACATGGTGGGTGCAGCCCGGCCATCGATTGCCGACCCGTTCCTGCCCAACAAGATCAACCAGGGCCGCACCGACGAGATTCGCGAATGTATCGGCTGCAACATCTGCGTGACCGGCGACAACCTGTGTGTGCCGATTCGCTGCACGCAGAATCCGACCATGGGTGAGGAGTGGCGTCGCGGCTGGCATCCTGAACGCATTGCGCCAGTGAATGCCAAGCAGGCCCAGGAAACTGCGCTGGTGATCGGGGCTGGCCCGGCTGGTCTGGAGCTGGCACGGGCATTGGGTCAGCGCGGTGTGGAAGTCATGCTGGCCGAGGCCACCCGGCAACTTGGCGGGCGGCTGATCCACGAAGCTGCGCTGCCAGGGTTGGCATCGTGGATGCGTGTAGTGGATCACCGTGTGCACCAGCTTAAGCGCATGCCCAACGTCACCATTGCGCTGGAGAGCCCGATGAGTGCCAGCGAGGTACTTGACTTCGGCTTTAACCGGGTGTTTGTCGCCACGGGTGCGCACTGGCGCAAAGACGGCCTGGGCCGTCAGCATCGCCAGCCCCTTGTTGACCCGACACTGCCCCAGGTTTTCAGCCCCGACGATGTGTTTGCCGGGGCCATGCCGAGCTCGCCGGTGCTGGTCTACGACGATGACCACTATGTGATGGGTGGCCTGCTTGCCGAAAAACTGGCCCGCGCCGGGCTGGAGGTTCACTTCGTCACGCCTGCGGCCAAAGTCTCGGAATGGACGGATATGACGATGGAGCAGGCACGCATCCAGGGCCGACTGCTTGAGTTAGGCGTGCATCTTCACACCGCAGTCGAAATCGTGGGAGTCAGTCCCGCAGGCACTGGCCTTGCAATTCAGCTTGACAGCATCTACACCAGCGCTCGACAGTCGGCATTGAGCTGCGCCAGCTTGGTGCTGGTGACGATGCGAGACCCCTGCGACGAGCTTTGGCGGGAGTTGCTGGCAAAACGGGAACTCTGGCACGAATCGGCTGTGCTGACGGTCGAGTGTATTGGCGACGCCTGCGCACCCGGTACGGTGGCCGCGGCGGTTTATGCTGGTCATAAAACTGCGCGTGAGTTTGACAGCGTGATCACTGATCCTGATGCAGTGCCTTTCAGGCGCGAAATGATCAGGATTGAATCCTGATCGTTGACTCAATGCCGTGACGGTTCAATTTTTCTGACTGTTGAGGATCACGGTCTCACCGATTTGCGCAGCGCTGATGTCTGTATCGTAAAACACGATGTCGGCCAGTGATTCGCGTGAATATACCTCGGTCATGTCCGCATAGTGCGGCGACTGGGGATTGGTCGATTGCGAGAACGTGACCAGAAAGCGACCCTCGACACGCCCCGGCTTGAGCGACACGATGTGCATGTAGCCGTCTCCATTGCGCAACTCGGTCACCCCTTGGCCAGGCGTGAACTGCGAGGGGCGGGTCAAGTGGTAGCCAAAATACGAGCCGGAGATGGGCAGCCGACAGCCAGCACGGGTCACGCTGCGCACCTCGCTCAGCGGTGCATTGATGGGCACTTGGGCTGACTGAAAACGCCACAACGCACGCGCCAGGGCTTGCCGTGTTTCTTCGCTGGGCAGAAAACCGCGTGGTGTGTGGATGGGGTCTTGCACAGAAAACGGCACACGCCAGTAGCGAGATGCCAACACCAGGTCAACGGTGGGGGTCACCTCAAGCTCAGAGATGAACTCGGCGAACAGCGCAGAACCACAAGACTGCAAGGTATCGGCCCGATCCCATGCGGCCAGGGCTTGACAGGCCGGTGTCAAGTCCATCACGTCGGGCATGCCCACTGCGGGTGGCGCGTGGTGGGCCTGTGGGCGATGAACACCACACTGGACAAGCATCTGCGTCATCTGGATGAGGGGATTGGCCTGGCAGTCGGCCAGCACGTCGTCCAGAATCAGTTCGGCCATCAGGTTGCGCGAGCTGAAAAACAGCCGCTCCCACTTGTGTGGCGTAGCACCTGGGGAGCCCGTCACGGCGCTGCCCTGTTTGATCTGCTGCATGTAGAGGGCCGCCACCCGGGTGCGTTCACCCCGCGCCGTGTGTTCGCTGCCAATCACCCGTGCATAGCCTTCAAGACGGCTCTCAGAAGTCACCGAGGCCACCCAGTGGCTGTCATTGGAGTTGAACGTCATATCGGTGCGGATCATCCACGGCTTGTCTGCCGGTGGCAGGATGCCGGGCTGCACCTCACGCACATCGCGCGTCCAGGCCGCGGCCGGGTCTGACCCATTAAGCACCGTGGCATCGGTCAAGTCCATGTAAGCCCGTGCCGGGCTGGTCACCAGGCAGCGCTCCAACTGGGCATCGGTGATGTTGGCCACCACGGAAATGTTCGAGTAATAGACTTCACCCGTGGTGTCTGCCGCGGTGATATGAGACCAGGGCGAACCTTGGTACTTGAACTGCGAGTCACGAATTTCACGCACACTGCGCGCGCGTGAAATGTCAAGAAACTGATCGGCAAAACGGTTGTTGCCCAGATTCGGGTCGGCAAAGGCATAGGCCAATTGCTCGTTCCATGGCAGGTACTGGCCTTTGACGATGGGGCCGTAGCGGGTTTCCCAAAAGACGCGCCGCACCGGGCCGGCCAGGGTTTCAACCTCCACCGTCACCGGGCGCATGGCTTCGATCTGATCACCGATTTGGTAGCGGGTCGGGTCGCTCGGGTCCAGTTTCAACTCGTACAGGGTCGAGCGTTTGTCATTGGCATGGGTCAGGCCCCAGCCGACGTGCTCGTTAAAGCCCATCAGCGGGAACGGCAAACCATAGGCGGTTGAGCCAAACACATTGAGTTCACCGTCCACGATCAGGTGAAAGGCGTGCAGCCGCTCGGTGCCGTGCCAGAAGTAATGCGGGTTGGAAAAGCTGATGCCGCCCACGCCACCTTCGACCATGTCACGGCCAAAGGCGGCTGAGTTCGAGCCGCCGCGCAAGGTTTGAAATTCGGCCAAACGCAGCGCCGTGTCGGTCGGCGCTGCGACTGCCGCCACACTGGCGGGCGGACTGGCGGCCAGCATTTCGCGCAACATGATCAACGAGGTTTCGAGAATCGGGAAATGCGCGATGCGCCGCCAGACATCGTCCTCGGTGATTTCACGAAACCAGGCACAGGCGCGGCAGGATTCCCCTGGCAGCGGTGCGCTGTTCACATGGTGATTGAAGCCCCGCACATAACCCCTCACCAGCGCCTGCACCTGTGCAGATGCCCCCGCCTTGGTGCGCTCAATGACCGATGCTGGCAACAAATAGCGGTAAGCCGCATCACTGTCCACATTGCGGATGTCACTGCCCGCAAACACATCAAAGTAGCTGCCGTCGGCAGGCATGGCCCGGCTGCGCTCACCGGCAATGGTCACCATACGCTCAACCACCGAAGCCAGGTTGTCGCGTGCCAGAGCCCAGCCATAGCCAAAACCCGCACCGTGGTAGTCGCGGGCGTGGATGTGGGCAACACCCAGCGGCGTGTAGCGGACTTCGACATCGTGGCCCAGATCAACGGGCTGCGGGTTTGATTTCATGGGTTTGGTTTCTCATGTGATTTCGGTGAAAGGGGTTTGCGGGGGAGTGAAGCGTCAGGCTTGCAGGAAGCGTTCCGCCAGCAGGCTCCAATAGGCCGCGCCGACCTCGATGTTGCGGTCATCAAAGTCGTAGCCGGGGTTGTGCACCATGCAGGCGTTTTCCCCTGCACCATTGCCAATCAGCAGAAAACTGCCTGGGCAGTGATCCAGCATGATGGCAAAGTCCTCGCTGCCCGCCACCGGTTCACCCTGCAAAGTCACCCGCTCGGGGCCGACCAGCGCCAGCCCCACCTGGCGCGCCAGGGCCGTCTCGGCCGGGGTGGTCACCATCACCGAATAGCCGCGCTGGTAATCCACCTCGGCGCGTACCCCAAAACTTTCGGCCTGCGCCTGAACCAGGGCGCAGATGCGCCGTTGTAGCAGCTCGCGCACCTCCCGATCCAGAGCCCGCACGGTCACGGTCAGGCTGGCGGTGTCTGGAATCACGTTGCTGGCCGTGCCTGCACTCATGGCCCCGACACCAACGACGGCCATGCGCCGGGGATCAACATTGCGCGACACAATGGTTTGCAAGGCCATCACGATGCTGGCACAGGCAATGATCGGGTCGGCGGCCAGGTGCGGGGCCGTGCCGTGCCCGCCAGTGCCGTGTAAAGTGATCACCACTTCATCACACGAGGCGGTGGCTGGCCCGTCAAAGAACACCAGATGCCCCTGGGGAAAGCCCGGCATGTTGTGCATGGCGTAAACCGCATCACAGGGAAAGCGCTCAAACAGGCCGTCTTCGATCATCAGCTTCGCGCCACCCGGCCCTTCCTCGGCCGGCTGGAAGATGAGGTTGAGCGTACCGTCGAACTGGCCTTGTTGCGCCAGGCAGCGGGCCGCAGCCAGCAGCATGGCCATGTGCCCATCATGGCCGCAGGCATGCATGTGGCCGGGCGTGCGGCTGGCATAAGGCAGGCCGGTGGTTTCGAGAATCGGCAGGGCATCCATGTCCGCCCGTAAGCCCAGGCGCCTACTGCCAGTCCCCCGCTTCAACTGAGCAACGAGGCCCGTTCCTGCCAACCCCCGAGTGACTTCGTAACCCCAGCTCATAAGCTTGTCGGTCAGTAGATCGGCGGTGCGAACTTCCTTGAGTCCCAGCTCAGGATGAGCGTGGAGGTCACGACGCAGTTCCACGAACTCATCGAGATGCTGTTGTAGAAAGTCAAGAATGTGTTTCATCGGAAGTTATTTCAGTGAGTGTTTGATCGGAGTAGGTTCTGCCACGGACGAACATATTTGGACGCGTAAGCGGGGTGCAGTAGATCGTCACACTCGATATGGCTAGCAAGGCAGAGAGAAATATCATCACTGCGAACTATTTCTGGGCAGTAGCAACATCAAGGTTCTCTGACAACATTCGTTCAGTGCTTCAGTTTTCCTATAGCTTCCTCTTGACGATTTGGCTGCTGGCCCGGCAACCTGTCTGCGGCCATTGGAGCCAATGATGGCAGGCATAATGAGTTTACTACCATATTAAAAATTTATCAATTGATAAATAAATTGTAGATTGAACGCGGGAAGAATGAAGCAACTCGTGGCCGATGAGGTGCCAGCTTGCGGGCACGCTACATTTGCCGTTGATCTTGGATGCATTGAGTGAAGTCAGCGCTGGCATCAGCGATGTGGTCCCCTTGGGCATCTATCTGAAAGACAACGTTGACTTTCCGGTAAGCACCCACGCACAGTCCAGAGTACCCGAGTC
Organism: Rhodoferax sp.; assembly: GCF_028689305.1. Taxonomy (GTDB): domain Bacteria; phylum Pseudomonadota; class Gammaproteobacteria; order Burkholderiales; family Burkholderiaceae_C; genus Rhodoferax. The sequence continues at coordinate 20,567 of NZ_JAQTWM010000007.1, forward strand.
GATTCGATCAACCTGCATCTCTATGCAGGTCAATTTTGTCCGTTCCGAATTTCAGGTGAAGCTGGAAGCAAACGCCATTCCCGGACCTTCCATCTGGTGCCGCTACCCAATCCTAAGCTGTATACACCCATTTGGAATGTGAGTCGGGTTGGTATGCCTGCATCAGTAGCAGGCAAAAGGTTGCCCCTTTTTGGTGCCAGCACTCGTCAAAACCGAAGTTCACCGTCAAGCAGTTCATCAGAACTCATCGACATCGGGCAGGAATTTTTTCCTTTCATATTACCAATAAGTAAAAATACTATTGACTCGTAAATATTTAGATGGCATTGTAGACACCCCCAACCTGGAGGTTTTCTATCGTGCGCATCGCTCCTTCACTTCGTTACTTTTCCCCAACTCTGATCGCTCTCGTAGCTCACTCAGCTTTCGCCCAGTCGACACCAACCACACCCAGCGCCAGCGCCGAGGCAGAAGGCGGCGAGCTGCAGACAATTTTTGTTACCGCTCAGCGGCGCAATGAACGCATTCAGGATGTGCCGATCACCATGTCTGCCTTTAGTGCAGGCACACTTGAACAACTCGGAGCAGTCAAACTTGAGGATGTTGCCAACTCGGTTTCAAATGTGTCCATGTTCAAAATGGCGTCTGGCCAGCCCACCTGGGTTATTCGTGGCGTAGGACTCACTGACTTCAGTCCCAACAACACACCAACGGCTGCCGTCTATCAGGACGATGTTTACCTCACCTCCAATGCGATGAGTCAGCTCTCAATGTTCGATATTGAGCGCGTCGAGGTGCTTAAAGGTCCGCAGGGCGGTATCTATGGGCGAAATGCCAGTGGTGGCGCCATCAAAGTCATGAGCGTCAAACCCGAATTCGGGGCCACCCAGCAAAGCGTTTCCATGGGTGTTGACAACTGGAAACGGGCGCGCGTCAGCGGAAGCTTAGCCACCACACTCAAACCTGACGTTGTGGCCACGCGTATAGCGTTCAATGCGACCACCGGAATTGGCAGCGATGTTGGTCCGTACCAACTTGTCAATTACGACCGCCATTACGGTTCCCCGAACAGTCTGGCGCTTCGGGTATCCAATCTGTTCAAGTTGTCAGCGGAAAATTCGCTCACGCTGATTGTGGATGCGGCGCGTGATAAAAGCGAAACGCCGCGCCTGACAGCACTTGGGGTTTATGCTGTCCCCCCACCTTTGGCACAGAGGATTTGCGCCCCGCTTTTGGCGGGACAAATTGACAATGTCAACTGTGCATCTTATGCCCAGTTGACGCAAATATTCACCACTGGTACTAGCAATCAAAGCCCGTCTCGAGCCACGCCGGGTCAGTCCTCGTTGTCTGACCCCTATGGTCAATTCAATGTCACCAACACTGGCGCGACGCTACAGGGGCAGTTCAAGCTTGGTGGCCTTGATCTGGTGAGTATCACCAACCTGCGCAATATGAATTACGGACGCAGTCTTGACGGCGATGCGTCTCAGGGGGAGTATGCGCATTCAGATCAAATGACGCATTTCAATGTTGGCTCGCAAGAACTTCGGCTTCAACAGAACAATGGTGACTTCAAGTGGTCGAGTGGTCTGATTTATGCGCAGGACAATCTGCACGAAGATCGCTCGTTCCTGTTCCGGGATGCCAAGTTCAAAGTCAGCAGCTTTGCGGCCTACGGTGTGCGCAATGCATCTGAACTTATTGCTTCCTTGCGTTATGACCAACGCACCCAGTCCAGTTCGGCATTTGGCCAGTTTGACTGGGCCTTCAAGCCACTTTGGAGCCTGGGGGGATCACTACGCTACACCGACGAAACCAAGACCTATCGCAACGGTGGTTTCGGGTTTGATCAGCACAGCGGTCCCATTGCAGCCGCCGTGCTGCCCATTGCCAGCAACACGCTTCAGGCCGACTACCAGCTTGCTAACCACTGGTCAGGCGGTTTGAACCTGCGCTGGCAGCCTGATCGCCAAACCACGCTGTACACCTCGCTGCAACGTGGGTTCAAAGTGGGGGGCTTTTTCGGCGGATTTCCGCTCAATGGTACAGCGGCCATCTTGCCTTACAAAGAGGAGACCAATGACGCCTTGGAACTCGGGATCAAGTGGGCGGCGCGCAATGGCAAATACGGTGTTAACGCAGCCGTCTTCGCCTACAACTATCGTGATGCGCAGGCATTTACCACGGTATACAGCAGCCTGCTCAACGGCCCCGTCACACGTTTGGACAATATTGGCCGTGCGAAGCACCTGGGAGCTGAGATCGAGACTTTCTGGCGACCGACCGATGCCTTGCGTCTGGATGCTTCGGTGGGTTACCTCAATGCAAAATTCCTCGATGACAAACCCTATTACACAAATGACGGCAAGATCGCAAGCTACCAGGACCAGCAGCGCATATATGCCCCAAGGTGGAGTTGGACACTGCGTGGTCAATACGACGTTCCACTGACCAGCGGGGCCAATGTGCGCTTAAGCATGGATATCAATGGTCGCACCGACGCCAGTCAAGGTGCCGGGTCCCCGGTGGACGCGGCACTACAAGCGTTGCCAGGCTACACCCAGGTCAATGCCCGCGTGGCCTACAGTTCGGCTGATGACCGCTGGCAATTGGCGTTTTATGTCAAAAATCTGGCAAACACAGCGGTCATTCTTTCTCCTGCTGCGGATGGTCTCAGTGGCTACGAGCGTATGTACGGTGAGCCGCGCACATTTGGCCTGGAAGGGCGGTATTCTTTCTAGCCAATCCGGCATTTCCATGCCACCCATGCGATGGCCGTTCTCTTCAAGAAGAGGAAAACGTGTCATCGGTGTCCGAGTCGAAAGACACCTGTTGAATGTGGGTTTCTTTGACATTGATAAATATTTACTAAATGATTAATTTTTAATTTATTGGTAGTATTTCATGTGGCATCATATGAACCATGATTTGCGACTAACAATTGGTGATGATTTTTATGAAACTTAATCGACGTGACTTTCTCGCCGCGGGCTCCCTGGCCTGTGGCATCGCTCTGCCAGCCTGGGCACAAAACGCCCGCAGCCTCAACATTGCGATTCATCCAGAGCCGCCCACACTGCTGGCCGCCTTCGGGGGTGTCGCACAGGCGCAAATGATCAATGGCAATATTTACGAAAGCCTGCTGCGTTTTGACGAGAAACTGCAGCCACAAGCCAATCTGGCCACCGAATGGACGGTCTCCAAGGATGCGCTGACCTACACCTTCAAACTCAAGCGTGGTGTCACCTGGCATGACGGCCAACCGTTTACCGCCGCCGACGTGGTCTACACGGCCGATATCTTCATGCGCCAGCTCAATCCGCGCTTCAGATTGATACTGCAGCTGATGCAAAGCATCAAGGCTTTGGACACCCACACGGTGGAGTTCCGGCTGAATTACCCTTACCCGCCGTTTCTGCAATTTTTTGACGTCAACGGTTTTCCGGTGGTGCCCAAGCACCAGTTCGAGGGGGTCGATCTTTCACGCCCGCCCGCGCTCAAACCCATCGGCACCGGGGCCTACAAGTTCAAGGAATGGCAGCGTGGCTCGTTCATCCAGCTTGAGCGCAACGCGGCCTACCACGTCGCTGGTTTGCCGACGGTGGAGAACGTCTATTTCCATGTGATTCCCGACGCGGCCTCGCGGGTGGCGGCTTTCGAGTCCGGCCGCATCGACGTGCTGCCAGGCGGATTGGTCGAGTTCTTTGATGTCGCACGCCTGTCCAAGCTGCCTGGCGTAGCTGTCACCACCAAGGGCTGGGAAAAGTTGACACCGCTGTCCATGCTGTGGATCAATCACCGTGTTCCGCTGCTGCAGGACGTTCGCCTGCGCCAGGCCCTGATGCACGCCATCGACCGCGATGCCATCGCCAAGGTGGCCTGGCAGGGCTTTGCCACACCGGCCAACGGCCCGTTGAACCACCTGACGGCATTTCACACATCCAATGTGCGAGCCTACCCGCATGACCCCGCCAAGGCCAAAAAGCTACTGGCCCAGGCAGGCTACAAAGGTGAGCCAGTACGCCTGCTCGGGCTGCCCTACGGCGAGATATGGACACGCACGGCCGAAATGGTCAAGCAAAACCTGCTGGCCGCAGGCTTCAACGTGCAGTTGGTCAGCGCCGATCTGCCGGGCACTGTCGCACGCCAGGCGAACTGGGACTTTGACCTCGCGTTCACCTACTTCTACCAATACGGTGACCCGGCACTCGGCGTGGCACGCAACTACGTCAGCAGCGAAATCAAGAAGGGCTCCTCCTTCAACAACGTGGGCGGCTATCAAAGCGTCAAGGTAGACGCGCTGTTCGAGCGCGGATCGCGCGAAATCGACCCGAAGAAACGTGCCGAGATCTACACCGAAGTCCAGCGCACCATGGTCGACGATGTGGCCGCCGCCTGGTTGCTGGAGCTGAACTTTCCGACCGTTTACCGCACGCGCATCGACAACCTGGTCAATAGTGCGCTGGGCCTGAACGACAGCCTGGCACGCGCGAGCCTGCGCAGCTGAGGCAGGAACGCCAGCAACATGAACAAACTCTGGTTCATCACACGCCGCCTGCTTCAAGGTGTCGCCACCCTGCTGCTCATTGCCATGCTCAACTTCATGCTGATCCGCATGGCTCCGGGTGATCCGGCCATGGTGATGGCGGGTGAGGCGGGCGCAGGCGACGAATTGTTTTTGCAACAGTTGCGCCAGCGCTTCGACCTGGATCGTCCGCTACCGGCCCAGCTTGCCAGTTACCTCGGCCATTTGCTGCACGGTGATTTGGGTGATTCGTATCGCCAGCAGCAGCCGGTACTGGACTTGATCATGGAGCGCCTTCCCGCAACCCTGCTGCTGACCGGAACGGCGCTGGCTCTTTCGCTGCTGCTCGGGGTGTCGCTGGGAGTTTGGGCCAGCGCCCGTGTGGGCACCTGGAAAGACAGCGCCATTTCCGCCCTGGCCACGCTGTTCTATGCCACGCCGCTGTACTGGCTGGCGCTGCTGGCGGTGCTGGTGTTCTCGGTCTGGCTACCCTGGTTGCCGCCGTATGGCCAACAGACTGTGGGCGCAGGCTATACCGGGCTGGATCATGTGCTGGATGTGGCACGCCACCTGGTGTTGCCAACAACGGTACTGGCCATGTTCTACATGGCGATTTATGCCCGCATGACGCGAGCCTCCATGCTCGAAGTGGCCAGCCAGGACTTTGTGCGGGTGGCGCGTGCCAAGGGTCTTTCCCCCGGGCGTATCCAACGCGCCCATGTCTTGCGCAATGCGCTGCTTCCGGTGGTGACCATGGCCGGGATGCAGGCCGGTGCCATGGTGGGGGGGGCGGTGCTGATCGAAACCGTGTTCGCCTGGCCTGGCATTGGTCGGCTGCTGTATGACGCGCTGGGTCAGCGCGACTACAGCCTGCTGCTGGGCACTTTTTTATTCACTGCGGCGCTGGCCGTCGCCTTCAACGTGGTCACCGACCTGGTGTACACGCTGGTTGACCCACGCATCGAACTCTCATGAACAACGGTTTTTGGCGGCGCTTTAGGCGCAATCGTGCAGCGCTGCTCGGCTCTGCCCTTTTGGTACTGGTGGCACTGTCTGCACTGGGGGCCCCCTGGCTGGCTGGCAACGACCCCTGGGTGATGGTGCAGCAACCCTTTCTGGCACCTGGTGCCATCCAGGGGCTGCCCATGGGCTCGGACGCACTCGGGCGCGACGTGGCCGCCGGCTTGCTCTACGGCGCTCGGGTGTCCATGCTCATCGGGCTCACGGCCACGGCGGTGGCGCTGCTGCTGGGCATTGGCCTGGGAGCCATCGCCGGGTATCACGGTGGCTGGGTTGATGCGCTGTTGATGCGTTTCACCGAACTGTTCCAGGCGGTACCAGGTTTTGCCTTTGCGGTGGTGTTGGTGGCGATTTTTCAGCCCTCGGTGCAGTCCATTGTTGCGGCGATTGCCATCGTCTCCTGGCCGCCAGTGGCTCGCTTGGTGCGCGGTGAGTTTTTGACCCTGCGTGGCCGTGAGTTTGTGGCCGCCGCCCAACTGGCCGGGCAAAGCAGCAGCAGAATCATCTTCACACAGATTCTGCCGAATGCGGTTTCTCCCATCGTGGTGATGGGCTCACTGATGGTGGCCAGCTCGATCCTGCTGGAATCGGCCCTGAGCTTTCTCGGCCTGGGTGACCCCAACGTGATGAGCTGGGGCTACATGGTGGGGGCGGCACGCACTGCGTTGCGCCAAGCCTGGTGGGTGGCGATGTTTCCGGGCCTGGCGATCATGCTCACCGTGCTGTCACTGAACCTGGTCGGCGAAGGCCTGGCCGATGGCCTGAACACCCGACTGGATGGGAGAACACGATGAGCGCACCGTCTGTGTTGCAAGTGCAAGGCCTGTCGATCCGCCTGCCCGCCGGGGCGGATCGGGCGCTGGCGGTTGAAGGTGTCAGTTTTTCACTGAGCGCGGGTCAAACCCTGTGCCTGGTGGGCGAAAGCGGATCAGGCAAGTCGATGGTGGCCAGCGCCCTCATGGGGCTGCTGCCCAAGCCGCAGGTGGCCCCGGTGGCCGGGCGCATTATGTTTGAAGGGCACGACCTGCTGATGCTGGGCGAAACCGAGCTGCGCACACTGCGCGGCCAGCGCATCGGCATGGTGTTTCAGGAGCCCATGACCTCGCTGAACCCGGTGATGCGTATTGGCGAACAAATCGGCGAGGTGCTCGATGCCCACTGCCCCCTGCCCGCCGCGCAACGGCAGGCCCGCATCCTCAGCGCCCTGGCCGACGTGGGCCTGCCCGAGCCCGAGCTGATCGCCCAGTCCTTCCCGTTTCGATTGTCAGGCGGCCAGCGCCAGCGTGTGATGATTGCCGCCGCGCTGGTGCTGGAGCCGGTGCTGCTGATTGCCGATGAGCCCACCACGGCGCTGGATGTGACCACCCAGGCCCAGATTCTTGAACTGATGCGTGAACTACAGCGCCGCAAAGGTATGGCGCTGCTGTTCATCACGCATGACTTTGGCGTGGTGGCCGAGATTGCCGACCAGGTGGTGGTGATGCGCTTCGGGCAGGTGGTCGAATCCGGCCCGGCGCAGGCGGTCTTGCGTGCGCCCCAGCATGCCTACACCCAGGCGTTGATTGCCGCTATTCCGCATGGCCGGGCTCGCAAAAGTAGCGCGTTCGAAGCCGCGCCGCTGCTGAAAGTGCAGGGCTTGTGTAAAACCTACCGCACTGCGGGCAGTCTGCTGCGCCGGGGGCGTGAGGTGCCGGCAGCGCAAAATTTGAACTTCACCCTGTTCCAGGGCGAAACACTGGGTATCGTCGGCGAATCGGGTTCGGGCAAGTCCACGCTGGGCCGCCTGCTGACCGGGCTGATGGCCAGAGACAGTGGGCAAATCCAGTTTGAGGGCCGCGAACTGGCCGCTGAACTGCGGCATCGCCCGGCATCCGAGCGTTCGCGCATCCAGATGGTGTTCCAGGACCCCTATGCCTCTCTCAATCCGCGCCACACGGTCGGGGCTGCCATTGCCTGTGGCCCACTGGCGCAGGGACAGCCTCGGCACGAAGTCAACACATTGGTGCTGGAGTTGCTGAACAAGGTGGGCCTTGGCCCGGACGCTGCCGAACGTTACCCCCATGAATTCTCGGGTGGCCAGCGCCAGCGCGTTGCGATTGCCCGGGCACTGGCGCTGCGCCCGCAACTGCTGGTGGCCGACGAGCCGGTGTCGGCACTTGACGTGTCGGTACAGGCCCAGGTGCTGGAATTGTTTGAACAACTGCGGCGTGAGTTCCAGCTCAGCATGGTGTTCATCACGCACGATCTGCGCGTGGCAGCCCAAATGTGTGATCGGATCGCGGTGATGCACAAGGGCAGCATTGTCGAGATCGGCAACACCGCCAGCGTGCTGGGTCGGCCACAGCATGCCTATACGCGCGAGCTGATCGCCGCCGCGCCCAATTTTGCCCTGTGTCCGAAGGAAATGACGCATGCCGCCTGAACTTGAAACGCTTGATGCGGTCGCCACGGCGCAGTGCGTACGCAGCGGCCAACTGTCCGTTCTGGAAGTGGTTGAAGCGGCCATCAAGCGCCTGCATGCACGCAACCCGGCACTGAATGCCGTGATCGACAGTTGGGAAGACGAAGCACTGGAGTGCGCCCGTGGCGGAGTCTCGATGGGCTTGTTGGCCGGTGTTCCCTTTTTGCTGAAAGACACGGTGGATTACCCTGGGCGGCGCTTTGCCAAAGGCTCCCGGTTGCGCAAAGAGGTCATGGGCAGCAGCCTTGACCCGTGGGTGGCTGCCATGCAGGCCCAGGGGGCGATTTTTCTCGGGAAAACCAACACCCCCGAGTTTGGCCTGATGGATGTCACCGAGCCCATGGCCTTCGGGCCGACGCTGAACCCGTGGCGCGCGGACGTGGCCAGCGGCGGCTCCAGCGGCGGCAGCGCAGCGGCGGTGGCGGCACGCATCACACCGATTGCGCATGGCAGCGATGGCGGTGGGTCGATCCGCTACCCGGCGGCTTGCTGCGGTGTGTTCGGCTTCAAACCGACGCTGGGGCGCACCACCACGCCGCAACCCGAGTTTGACCCGCGCCTGCGCTCTGTGGTGGCCTCGCACGCGCTGACCGTGAGCGTGCGCGACAGCGCCCTGGCATTGGCGATTGCCGAGTCGGCGTGCCGGGGCACAGTTGGCCAGGTGGTTCAGCCCTGGGCGGGCAAACCACGCCAACTCAAAGTGGCGCTGATCACGCAGCCGCTGCACGGCGGGCCGCTGGCCGGTGTTTTTGCGGCGGCGATGGCACACGCCGCCGAGCTGCTGCGTAGCCTGGGCCATCAGGTGGTTCCCTGCGACTGGCCGATGGACGCGCCAGCCTTGCATGCAGCATTCTTTGACCGCTGGGCCTGGTCGGTTCACCGCGAATTTGCGGGCGTGCCCGAGGTGCAGCGCAAAAGTTTCATGGAAGGCATGGAGCCCTGGACGCAGGGGCTGGCACGTGAGGGCGCGGCCCTGGCCCCCGAGCGGGTCGAGGCCATGGTGCAAACCTGTCTGCACGCCGGTGCCCAAATGACGCAATTCCACCGGGAATGGGACATCCTGATGACCCCCATCTCCGCCGAGCACCCGGTGCTGCTGGGCCAGCACGCGCCCGACCTTGACTACGCCACACTGCACGCCCGCGTCAGCCGCAACGTGGCCTTCACGCCGCTGCAAAACATCACCGGGCAACCCGGCATGTCGGTGCCCTTGCACTGGACTCCCGACGGGCTGCCGGTGGGAGTGCACTTTGCCGCAGGCGCACACGGCGACGAGCTGCTGCTCCAACTGGCCTACCAACTTGAAGCTGCACAACCCTGGGCGCAGCGCTTACCCCCCACCCTGACACAAGGACTCCCATGACCCTTCGCCATGTCGCATTGTTGACTTACCCCTCCATGACAGCCTTGGACCTGATTGGCCCGCACCACATTCTGTCGATGGTACCCAATGTGCGCGTGCACCTTGTCGCCAAGACGATGGACCCCATCACCAGCGACCTCGGCCTGGTGATCACGCCCAGCATCACGTTCGACGACTGTCCGCAGCAGTTGGAAGTGCTGTTTACCCCTGGTGGCACACGCGGTACGCTGGCTGCCATGGAAGACGAGGCTACCCTGGCCTTCATGCGCGAGCGCGGCCAGCAGGCCCGCTGGGTGACCAGCGTCTGCACCGGATCGTTGATTCTTGGTGCGGCCGGGTTGCTGCAAGGTCGTCGTGCCACGTCGCACTGGGTCGCACGCGATTTGCTTGCACACTTTGGGGCGATTCCGGTGGATCAGCGGGTCGTGCGTGACGGACCTGTGCTCACCGGGGCAGGTGTGACGGCTGGGCTTGATTTCGCCTTGACGCTGGCGGCTGAGATGTCGGACACCGCACACGCGCATAAGATTCAACTCGTGGCTGAGTACGACCCAGCACCTCCCTTCAATGCGGGTTCACCCGCGAGCGCAGGGCCGGCGACGACAGATGAGATGCGTGACATGCTCTCACCTTTTCTGGCAGCGGCGACAGAAACTGCCAAACGCTGGGTTCCTTGCGCTGCTGCATCAGCGACTCCGGTCTAGTCCGACCACGTGTTGCATCCGCCTCGGTGATTCAAAAAATGGATGCCTGAGAGGCATGTAGCCAGTCTCTCCGAATGGGTTCAACCACCGTAACGTGCAAGCGCTGCAGTCATGGCCTTGGCAAGGGTGGGGCCGTGCTGTTCAATATCAGCGAAAGGTGCATACCCATAACCGATGACAATACCCCTGATATCGGTACGCCGGATGCAATAGGCGGACAGCGGTCGCACGGTCAAACCCATGGCACCGATACGCTGGGCCAGCGCCTTGTCGTCCAGCGTATCAGGCAGGTTCACGCACAGGTGCAGGCCCTGCTCGGCGCCACTGATCTGTGCACTTGATCCCAGACAGGGCCTGAGAGATTCCAGCAGGCAACGGCGGCGTTCGGCATAGGTTTGGCGGGCATTGCGCAATGCGGTCGCGAAGTGTCCCATCTCGATGAACTCTGCCAAAGCGGCCTGCAGCGGAATTTGACCGGGTCGGTTGAGGTCATAGTGAGCCTGCTTGAGCGGTGCCGCCAGTCGTTTGGGGACGACCAGGTAGCCTAGCTTGAGTCCCGGGTAGAGCACCTTTGAAAATGAACCCATGTAAAGCACGCGCTCGTCCGAGTCGAGTCCCGCCAGAGAGGCAATGGGGGGGCCACTGAAACGGAATTCGCTGTCGTAGTCGTCTTCCAGAATCCATGCCTTGTGGTGCCTTGCGGCAGCCAGAATGGCATGTCGGCGCCTCAGGGACATCACCGTGCCAGTGGGGTACTGATGCGATGGTGTGACGTAGATCAGGCGTGGTGGCGTCGCCTCGTCGGCTTCCTGTGGCGCAATACCCTGCTGGTCCACCGCCACTGGATGGAGGCGCAATCCGGTGGCCATGAAAGCTTTGACGGCGCCCCAGTAAGCCGGGTCTTCAAGCCAGACGGTGTCGTTGAAGTCAGCTAGCAGTTGTGAGCACAGTTCAAGCGATTGCTGGGTCCCCGTTGTGATGATCACTTGCTCGGTATCCACCGGCATGTTCCGGAAAACCCTCAAGTAGTCAGACACAGCCTTGCGCAAAGGTGCATAGCCGCCTGAATAGCTGTAGTCCAGCATGTCGGGGTAGGCCATGCGCCAATGCTTGTGTTGCAGGCGTTGCCACAAGGCCATGGGGAAGGCGGTGAAGTCGACGATGCCTGGCGTGAATGGATAAATCTCTAGCTGGGCCGCGCAAAAATGGGTCAATAGTGCTTCACCACGTGAGGACAACTTGGCACCCTGGTCTGCCAGCACGGGTTTGCGGCGCGTGTGTTTTGCAGGTGCACGGTCTGTCACAAACGTGCCTTGACCCACGTGGCTTGCCAGGTAGCCTTCGATGACCAGCTGGTTCAGCGCGGCAATGACCGTATTGCGCGACAGGTGCAGGTCCTGTGCCAAGTCCCGGCTGGACGGCAGACGATGGCCGCTCGTGAGCTTGCCCCCCAGGACTGCACTGCGCAGCGCTTCGTAAAGCTGCCGATGCAGGGGCAGTTTGCCCAGCAAGGCCAGACGGTTGATCTCGGCAGACAGGTATTCAGTGAGCATGGGTAGGAAGGTTCCCTGGACGATCTGGCGAGAGTAGGCAGACGGGTTTTGTCACACAAAATTGGTACTATGTTTTTTTGTGGATTGGTTCCATTATGAGTCAGCCGGAGAGAGAACAATGAAACGCATAACAACTTGGAGACAGTCATGAATCTGAAATTCAATCATCAGGCTGCGGCCTTTCATCAACTGAAAAGCCGCCTTCGCAGAGTTGTGGTGACGGGATTGGCCGTTGCCTGTCTGCCCGCCATGGCTTTGGCCCAATCCAAACAATTGTTCATCTACAGCTGGGCCAACTATGTTCCGCCGAACATGCTCAAGCGCTTTGAAGCTGAGACCGGCATCAAGGTCAGCGTTGATGCCTATGACAGCAACGATGCCATGCTGGCCAAGCTGCAGGCCGGTGGTGGTGGTTATGACATCGTGGTTCCCAGCAATTCGGTGTTGGGCAGCATGATCAAGTCTGGTTTGCTGCAGAAGGTGGATGCCTCCAAGATGCCGAACTTCAAGAACGTGATGGCACCGCATGACCATCCGGCAACCGACCCGGGTAGGGATTATTCGGTACCCTACCTGTGGGGTTCAACCGGCTTCACTTACGACTCTTCCAAAGTGCCTGGAGGCAAGCTTAACGAAAGCTGGAAGGAATTTTTCGAGCCACGTCCTGAAGTCGCTGGCAAGATTGCAGCGCTCAATGACCAAGGCGAAATGTACACGGCTGCAGCCCATTACCTTGGCATCGATACCTGTACCGAAAACTCTGCCGACGCGCAGCGTATTCTGGATCTGTTGGAAAAGCAGAAGGCCAGTGTGAAGATTTATTCTTCTACCGGAACCATTGGCCGGATGGCTGCCAGCGAGGTCACGATGCACCAGCAATGGAATGGCGCTTCTTACAAATCGCATCTCAAGTTGCCGACGGCAGTATTTGTCTATCCGATTGAGGGCATGAACCTGTGGGGTGACAATTTTGCGGTGCCCAAAGGCGCACCGAACCCTGACAGCGCCAAGACTTTCCTGAACTGGATGATGGACCCCAAGAACGCGGCCGAGGCGTCGAATTTTGGTGGGTATAACAATGCCATCAAGGGATCGGAAGCCTTTATGAGTGCCGAGTTGCGCAACAGTCCCGCTATCAACCCACCAGAGGCGCTGAAGAGTCGCTTCCGTCCGGTGAAGGACTGTTCTGTCAAGGCGCGCGAGTTGCGCGATGGTGTCTGGACACGACTGCGCCGCTGATGTTCCGATGACTGAAACTGCTTTTGCCGTTGCCGGGGTCTACAAAACCTACCCCGGCGCCAGTCATCCGGCGCTGGCTGGCGTGTCGCTGGATATTCTCAAGAACGAATTTTTTACCTTGCTAGGGCCTTCGGGTTGTGGCAAGACCACCTTATTGCGCATGATTGCGGGGTTTGAGCATCCAGATCAGGGCAGTATTGAACTCGACGGTGTTGTGATGGGGCATACACCACCAAACCATCGTCCTGTCAACACGGTGTTCCAAAGTTATGCCCTGTTTCCGCACATGAGTGTGGCACAGAACATCGGTTTTGCTCTGGAGATGCAGGGTCGTCCGCGCGATGCCATTCGCGCCAGGGTGGCGGAGATGATCCGGCTGCTGCGCCTGGAGGGGTTGGGTGACCGTCGTCCTACCCAGCTTTCTGGGGGGCAACAACAGCGGGTGGCGTTGGGACGGGCCTTGGCGCCTGAGCCCAAAGTGCTGTTGCTCGATGAACCGCTTTCTGCGCTGGACCTCAAGTTGCGCAAGGAAATGCAGGTGGAACTCAAGCGTCTTCAATTGGCGACGGGTATCACGTTTGTCTTTGTGACTCACGATCAGGAAGAGGCGCTCCGGATGTCTGACCGCATAGCGGTCATGAGCAACGGTAAGGTCATGCAGGTCGGGCGTTCGGCAGATATCTACGAGCGCCCGGCCAATCTGTTTGTAGCGGAGTTCATTGGGGATGCCAATTTTCTGCCAGCGATCTGCGTGGAGAGAAATGGTGCTGGCGGCCGTTTCAGGCTCAGTTGCGCTGCAGATGATGTTCACATCGCGGTCAACGATGCCAATGGCCTTGCAGCGGGTGCTAAAGCCACGCTGGTGGTACGTCCTGAGCGCGTCAAACTGGTGCCGCCAGAGCCGGGTCTGTTGCGTGGTGAAGTGCCTGAAACCATCTACAGCGGCAGTGACCTGATGCTGCATGCCAGGTTGACTGATGGAACACTGTTGCGTGCACGCCTGTCTGGTGCTGTGGATGCCACTGCCTTGCTGGGTGGCAGTACCGGTTTTGCCATAGCCGGTGAGGCTGTTCGGGTGTTTGCGGCATGAACTCGACGCGTGTTGGTAACTTGGCTCTGAGCGGCCCGGCGGTGTTGTTTCTCACCGTTTTCATGATCGTGCCACTGCTGTTGATGCTTTATGTCTCGACGCTGGAGCGCGCGCCCTTTGGCGGCGTGGTGTGGGACAGTCACACCGGTGTGGCCTATGAAAAGCTGTTGTTTGAGAGAGATCTGGCAGGCCGTCTTTCCTTTAACAGCGACTACATTGCGATCTTCGCCAGGTCATTCCGTCTGGCGGCCATCACCACGGTGTTGACCTTGGCGGTCAGTTTGCCCACAGCGCTTTACATGACTACGCTGTCGCGACGTCGTGCGGCCTATATCCTGTTTTTGGTCACCATCCCGTTTTGGACCAATTTGCTGGTGCGAAATTTCGCCTGGATCCTGATTCTGAGAAACGGCGGCACCCTGGATCAGGCTCTGCAATGGTTGGGCTTCACGAAGGACTCGCTGGATATTCTCTACACACCACTGGCCACAGGCATCGGTCTGACGTACTCCTTTCTTCCCTTCATGATCCTGCCAACTTATGTGGCGCTGGAACGGGTGGACAAGCGCCTGATTGAGGCTGCATTTGATCTGGGGGCGGACCGATTGCGGGTGTTGACACGCATTGTGTTGCCTTTGGCCATGCCGGGCATTCTTGCGGGGGCTGTCCTGGTCTTTGTTCCCTGTCTGGGTGCCTATGTCAGCCCCGAATTGCTGGGTGGCGGCAAGTCGCTGATGATTGGCAATCTGGTTCAGGCCCAGTTTGGCTCATCCCGAAACTGGCCTTTTGGAGCGGCACTGGCGCTGGTGCTGGTGGCGGTTCTGTTGCTGACATTGGTGCTGTCGCATTGGGTCAAGCGCCGTGTGGAGCGGCCGATATGATGCGGGAACCCAATCTCCTGGCCAGCCGCGGTCATGCCATGATTGCCGTAGCCGCACTGATTTTTCTCTATATTCCCATCTTTACACTGGTGGCGCTGTCATTCAACGCCAATGACCTGACCACCATCTGGTCAGGTTTGAGCATCAAGTGGTATGTGGCGGTGCTCGACAATGGTGACATCCTGCAAGCCGCGAAGAATTCGCTGATTGTGGCCAGTATTGCCACGACGCTGGCGACGGCAGCGGCAACGGCCACTGCGTTGGGCGTGGTTCGTGCGGGAACGGTGCACCGCGGTGTTGTAGAAGGGCTGCTGAGCCTGCCCTTGCTGGTGCCGGAAATTGTCACGGCGGTGGCGTTGCTCATGCTGTTTGTTCTTGGCGGCGTGCCATTAGGTCTGGTTTCGGTGATTCTGGCCCACACGGTTTTTTGCATACCGTTCGCTTACTACCCAATTCGGTCACGCCTGGCGGGACTTGATCCAGCCCTGATTGAGGCTGCAGCAGATTTGTATGCACCCCCCTGGAAACGGTTCACACGAGTGGAGTTGCCGCTGCTGAGCCCAGGAATTTTTGCTGGTGCACTGCTAGCCTTCATCAGTTCGCTAGGTGACTTTGTCATTACCTATTTTGTGGCGGGCCCGGGTGCCACGACGCTGCCAGTCTATATTTTCGGAATGATCCGCACCGGAATCACCCCCGAGGTGAATGCTCTGTCGGCCATTTTTTTGCTGGTATCGATGGTGGTGATCACGACGGCTTTTTGGGTCACCCAGCGCCTGGGCGAGTCAGGCTCGAAAGCCGAGGTGTCATGAAAAGTACTGGACGAAGGGCTTGTTGGACATGAATGTTTATTTCAGCCCGGCGTATGCTGGCGCCGGTTATGCATTTGAAACCACCCGTAAATCACAATGGGTTGCCGATGCATTGCACGTGGATCCGATCGCCAACCTCCAACTGATCACGCCGCAGCCGCTGATTTGGGAGCAACTCACCCGGGTGCATGACCCGGCCTATGCACGTGCGGTGCAAACCGGGAGTCCGCGTGAACTCGCCCAGTCCCAGGGCTTCACCTGGGACCCGGGTCTGTGGCCCATGGTACTGGCCTCCAACGGGGGGACTGTCTCGGCAGCGCTGGATGCCTTGCAGCACGGGTTGGCAGGTTCTTTGTCCAGTGGATTGCATCACGCCAGGCGCGATACAGGTCGTGGATATTGCACGTTCAACGGTTTGGTCATTGCGGCTCAGGAAGCACTGGCAGCAGGTGCCGGGTCCGTGCTGATTCTGGACCTGGACGCCCATTGTGGTGGCGGTACGGCGTCGCTGATTGCACAGAGTCCCCGGATCTGGCAGCTGGACATCTCGGTGGATCCTTATGATCACTACGAGGGTAACGATCATGTCTGGCTGCGACTGGTCAAAGACAGCTGTGTTTATCTCACTGAAATTGAACACGGATTGGCGGATTTGGCGCGATCGGGCCCCAGGTTTGATGTGTGCCTGTACAACGCAGGCATGGACCCGTTCGAGGGATGTGCCGATGGTGCTCTGGCGGGGATCACACACGACATTCTGGCTGCCCGTGAACGATTGGTGTTCGATTGGTGTCGCCAACAAGGTATCCCGGTGGCCTTTTTCCTGGCTGGTGGTTATATGGGGGACGGACTGGACCGGCCGGGGCTGGTTGCGTTGCACCGCCTGACGTTGACGGCTGCTGCCCAAACTGGCCCAATCCGGCGTGGCGCCTGACACCACTGTCGTTCAAGCGTAAAGGAGAGCAAGTGACATGGTCTCTATGGTTCGGGCTGGTCCTGTGTCTGCTGGTCGTGTTCGCTGGCCTCGGGGCGTATGGGGCCAAACGGTGGGCTAACACCACACGGACGCTGACCGGTGCGCTGGACGCGGCCCGCATCGGTGACCAGGTCCAGCCGCTATCTCTGCGCCGCTACGACTCGCGCGAGCTTGACGGATTGCCGGCGCCAGTGCAACGCTACTTCCGCGCGGTGCTCAAAGAAGGCCAGCCCATTGTCGCTGCCGCCATGGTCGAGGCCACTGGCAGCTTCAACCTGTCTGCGACCGCCGAGCAATGGAAGCCGTTCACCTCAACGCAACGGATCGTCACCCAGCGCCCGGGTTTCCTGTGGAACGCCCGGGTCGTCGTGCTGCCGGGTTTGCCAGCGCTGGCGGTGGACAGTTACATCGCCGGTCGAGGCCTGCTGCAAGTGGCGATGCTGGGACTGTTCACTGTGGCGGATATGCGTGGTAGCGGTGATATTGCCCGTGGTCAGTTCATGCGTTTTTTTGCCGAAGCGGCGTGGTATCCAACTGCGCTGCTGCCCAGTCAGGGTGTGCAATGGCAGGCAGTGGATGACCATTCTGCCAATGCCACGCTGGTGGATGGTTCTCACACATTGACCCTGCTGTTCCGATTCAACGATGCCAGCCTGATCGACTCGGTCCGCGCCGAGGCCAGAGGTGCAGTGGTGGGTAAGGAAATCATCATGTTGCCGTGGGAGGGCAAGTGGTTCAATTACCAGACACGGGACGGCATGACCGTACCGTTCACCTGTGAGGTGGCATGGATGTGGCCTGACGGGCGCAAACCGTATTTCCGCGGGAGCGTGACTGCGTTGCGTTACGAGTACGCAGCCTGAAGCGGCCCGGGTGTGAATTTGTCAAATAAAAGCAGGTTCTAGCCCGCATATTATCGATGTTATATGCTATTAAATAGATAGCGTACCAGAATTCAAAACTTGATTCGGATCGACAGGCGGAGCAACTATGTCAGCATGCCCGCAACACCATCTGGTCCTTCCCTATCGAGATGTCAAATTTCAACAGGAACGACTGCCCCAGCAGCACTGCATTGGCGTCACCCATGAAGGTGACTGTCTGGCCGTTGGCGATATCAGTCCCTGTCTTCTGCTCCCGTGATACTGTCGGCTTCCTCGTGTTTGTGAATTGGGTTCTGATCGTGTTGTGCCGTGCCAAAATTCGCTCGACCCACCAAGCAAGTCATCAACGGCAGATACCAATCACTCGCTAGAAAAAGGCGTCACTATGCTCGACCTTCTCATCCACAATGCCACTTTGCCCGACGGGCGCAACGCCATGTCGGTCGCGGTGAGCGGCGGCAAAATCGTTGAAGTCGCACCCCAGCTGGAGGCACCGGCACACCAGCGCATCGACGCCCAAGGCCAGCTGCTTTGCCCGCCGTTTGTTGACCCACACTTTCACATGGATGCCACACTCAGCTACGGTCTGCCGCGGGTCAACCAGTCGGGCACGCTGCTGGAAGGCATTGCGCTGTGGGGTGAACTCAAACCCCTGTTGACCCAGGAGGCCCTGGTGGCGCGCGCTCTGGCCTACTGCGACTGGGCAGCGGCCAAGGGCCTGCTGGCGATCCGCACCCACGTGGACATCTGTGACCCGCGCCTGCTGGCGGTGGACGCGCTGTTGCAGGTCAAAAAGCAGGTGGCGCCATACATTGACCTGCAACTGGTGGCCTTTCCGCAGGACGGCGTGTTGCGCGCGCCCGGTGCGCTGACCAACTTGAAACGTGCGCTGGACAAAGGGGTCGATGTGGTCGGCGGCATCCCACATTTCGAACGTACCATGGCGGATGGTGCAGCCAGTGTCAAACTGCTGTGTGAACTGGCTGCCGAGCGTGGTCTGCGGGTCGACATGCATTGTGACGAGTCGGACGACCCGCTCTCGCGCCACGTTGAAACCCTGGCCTTCGAGACTCAGCGGCTCGGGTTACATGGCCGCGTGACCGGCTCGCACCTGACCTCGATGCACAGCATGGACAACTACTATGTGAGCAAGCTGATCGCCCTGATGGCAGAAGCGCAGTTGCACGCGGTGGCCAACCCGCTGATCAACATCACCCTGCAAGGCCGGCACGACACCTATCCCAAACGCCGGGGCTTGACCCGCGTGCCCGAGCTGCTGGCGGCGGGCATCAACGTGGCGTTTGGCCACGACTGCGTGATGGACCCGTGGTACAGCCTGGGCAGTGGCGACATGTTGGAGGTGGCGCACATGGGTCTGCACGTGGCGCAAATGACCAGTCAGGCCGCCATGCGCCAGTGTTTTGACGCGGTCACCGTCAACGCCGCCCGCGTCATGGGGCTGGAAAATTACGGGCTGGACGTAGGTTGCCACGCCGACTTCTGTCTGCTGCAAGCCCGTGACCCGGTCGAAGCCCTGCGCCTGCGCGCGACCAGGCTCAAGGTGTTCAGGCGCGGCCAGTTGTTGGCCGAGTCAGCATCGGCCGTCGCACAACTGCATGTGGCAGGCCGGCCGACCCAGACAGCCTGGATGTCAAACCGATAGCCTGGCTGATTACTGCGCCAGGCGTTTGGCGCGTCCGGCCAGCTCGGCTGCCAGTTGCTCCTTGGCATGCGGGTAAATCAGGGTTTCTTCCAGCGTGATGTGCTCGTTGCACAGGTTCACAAACACTTCGATGGTGTGGCGCAGTTCGGCCATGTCCACCCAGTCCTCACCTTGGGCAATGGCGCGCAGCATGGGAGACAGTTCCAGCCAGTTCTGTTCGATCCAGCCATGGTCCTGATGCAAGGTGTGGACAACCTGCACCAGTTCAGCGTCCTGGCTCAGCAGCAGCGGTGGAAACACGCTTTTTTCTTCTTCGGCGTGGTGTTGGCGCGCGGTGTGTGAAAAATACGCTTCAATCACGCGGACCTGTTTGCGGATCTGCTCGCTGTTGCTGTCGGTTTCCAGTTGTGGCAACAAAGCCGTCAGGTTTGCCAGGTACTGCAGTATTTGTTGATGGCAGGCATCCAGTGCCTTGAACCTGTCCGTGGATGAAACCATTTTCATAAACCCCTCCTGAATGGACGGCGTTCATTGTCGTGAAACCGATCCGCGTCAAATTGAGCTAAATCAAAAGCCACTCTGTTTCCAAAACGCCAAAAATGCTGATGTAAATCAATAAACCTGTAGTTTCGGGCAAATTCGAGTGGCTTAGAACCGTTGCCTTGGCGTAGGATGCGCAACAACCTGCGACGGGACCATTGACCCGAGGGCAGGGCAAGGAGACAACTTTGCAAGCTACCAACACCGCGAATCCGTCCTATTTCCACAAGGTCGTTGATTGCCAATGGGCCTGTCCGGCCCACACCCCCGTACCTGAATACATCCGGCTGATTGGCCAGGGGCGCTACAGCGACGCTTACATGATCAATTGGGTGTCTAACGTGTTTCCGGGTGTACTCGGGCGCACCTGTGACCGGCCCTGTGAACCCGCCTGTCGACGTGGCAGAGTCGAGGAGAACAACGGCGCCAAGCCCGAACCAGTGGCGATTTGCCGCCTCAAGCGCGTGGCCGCTGATCACAAGGATGACGTGACATCACGGATGCCCACGGTGGCCCCGCCCAATGGCAAACGCATTGCCTGTGTTGGGGCGGGTCCATCGTCACTGACGGTGGCGCGTGACCTCGCACCGCTGGGCTATGCCGTCACGGTGTTTGATGGTGAGGCCAAGGCGGGCGGCTTCATCCGTTCGCAGATTCCGCGCTTTCGGTTGCCGGAATCGGTGGTGGATGAAGAAACCGGCTACATCCTGAACCTCGGAGTGACATTCAAGAGTGGCCAGCGGGTGGACTCCATGCAGGCCTTGTTGGCGCAGGGTTATGACGCCGTGTTTGTTGGATGTGGTGCGCCGCGCGGGCGTGACCTGCAGGTGCCCGGCCGTCAGGAGGCCGCGGCCCAGATTCACATTGGTATTGACTGGCTGGCCTCGGTGTCGTTTGGCCACATCACCAGCATAGGTGAGCGGGTGATTGTGCTGGGTGGTGGCAACACCGCCATGGACTGCTGCCGCTCGGCCCGCCGCCTGGGTGGCAAGGACGTCAAGGTGATTGTGCGCAGCGGTTTTGAAGAAATGAAAGCCTCTCCCTGGGAGAAGGAAGACGCGCTGCACGAAGGCATTCCGATCCTCAACTTCCATGTGCCCAAGTCGTTTGAACATCAGAATGGCAAGCTCACCGGCATGACGTTTGAAATCGTACGGGCCGAATACGACGCCAGGGGCAAACGCAGCCTGGTGCCCACTGGTGAGCCCGATGTGCTGGTACCGTGTGACACCGTGCTGGTGGCGGTGGGCCAGGAAAACGCATTCCCATGGATCGAGCGCGACTGCGGTATCGCGTTTGACAAATGGGGTCTGCCGGTGCTGGGTGAAGGCACCTTCCAGTCCACCCTGCCCAAGGTCTTTTTTGGCGGTGACGCGGCTTATGGTCCGAAAAACATCATCACTGCCGTGGCGCAAGGCCATGAAGCGGCGGTGTCGATTGACCGCTTGCTCAACGGGGAAGACGTCAGCCGTCGTCCGGCAGCAGCGACCAATCTGTTGTCACAAAAGATGGGCATTCATGAGTGGAGCTACCGTAACGATGTCTCCAACGATCACCGCTTCAAGGTGCCGTGGGCCGCTGCTGAACAGGCACTGGCCAGCATCAAGATCGAGGTGGAGTTGGGTTTTGACGCGGCCACGGCTTTCAGGGAAGCCAGCCGCTGCCTCAACTGCGATGTCCAGACGGTGTTCAACCGCGACACTTGTATCGAGTGTGATGGCTGTGTGGACATCTGCCCGATGGACTGCATCACCTTCACCAGCAACGGTGAAGAAGCCGATTTGCGCACCCGTCTGAAGGCTCCGGCCACCCATACGGCGCAGGACCTCTATGTGTCGGCGGCCCTCAAGACCGGGCGCGTCATGGTCAAGGACGAAGATGTCTGCCTGCATTGCGGCCTGTGTGCCGAACGTTGCCCCACCGGGGCCTGGGACATGCAGAAGTTCCTGCTCAACACCACGCAGGCCGGGCCGCGCTGCCGCGACCCCAAACCGGCCGATTCGGCCCAAGTTGCTCACTCGGAGGCTGCATGAAGCGCATCGAAGCCATCAATGATTTTGTGATCAAGTTTGCCAACGTCAATGGCTCCGGTTCGGCCTCGGCCAACGAGTTGTTCGCCAAGGCGGTGATGCGCATGGGTGTGCCGGTGAGCCCGCGCAACATCTTCCCCAGCAACATCCAGGGCATGCCAACCTGGTACGAAGCCCGGGTGTGCGAGAAGGGTTACCACGGCCGCCGTGGTGGTGTGGACATGATGGTGGCCATGAACCCGCAGACCTGGGACGCCGATGTGGCCGAGATTGAGCCCGGTGGTTATCTGTTTTACGACAGCACACGCCCGATGCCGGCCAACAAGTTCCGTGACGATGTGCACATCATGGGGATGCCGCTGACCGACATCACCAACGCGGCCTATACCGATCCGCGTCAGCGCCAGCTGTTCAAGAACATCATTTATGTCGGCGCCCTGTCCGTGCTGCTGGATGTGGATGCTGACGTGTTCGAAAAGCTTTTTGCCGAACAATACAAAGGCAAGGAGCGGCTGCTGGACTCGAACGTGAAGGCGTTGCACCTTGGGCGCGACTACGTCAAGCAACACATGCAGGCCCCACTGGGCATCCGCGTGCGCCGCTCCGACAAGGTGGGCGACCAGATATTCACCGACGGCAACAGCGCCGCCGCATTGGGCCTGATCTACGGCGGCGCCACCGTGGCCGCGTGGTACCCGATCACGCCCTCGTCGTCCATCCCCGAGGCGTTCCAGAAATACTGCGACAAGTACCGCGTGGACCCGGCTACCGGCCGCCACAACTACGCCATCGTGCAGGCCGAAGACGAGTTGGCCTCCATCGGCATGGTGGTGGGTGCAGGCTGGAACGGCGCGCGCGCCTTCACGGCCACGTCCGGCCCCGGCGTGTCGCTCATGACCGAGTTTCTGGGGCTGGCGTACTTTGCCGAGATTCCGGTGACCATCGTCAACGTGCAGCGCGGCGGCCCCTCCACCGGCATGCCCACGCGCACGCAGCAGTCGGACCTGCTGTCCTGCGCCTACGCCTCGCACGGCGACACCAAACACGTGCTGCTTTTCCCGCAGGACCCGCACGAGTGCTTCACGCACTCCGCCGCGGCGCTGGACCTGGCCGACCGGCTGCAGACGCCCGTGTTCGTCATGACCGATCTGGACATCGGCATGAACCAGCGCCTGTGCAAGCCCTTCGTGTGGGACGACGCCCGCGCCTACGACCGCGGCAAGGTCATGACCGCCGAGGAACTGGAGGCGGGCAAGGACTTCGGTCGCTACAAGGACGTGGACGGCGACGGCATCCCCTGGCGCACGTTGCCCGGCACCCACCCCAGCAAGGGCGCCTACTTCACCCGCGGCACCACGCGCAACCCCTACGCCCAATACTCCGAGCGTGGCCCGGACTACATCTACAACATGGAACGGCTGCTGCGCAAGTTCAAGACCGCGGCCGATCTGGTGCCCCAACCGGTGCTGCGCCAGGCCCCGCAAAAGACCGCGCTGGGCGTGATCTACTTCGGCTCCACCACACCGGCCATGCGCGAGGCGCTGGACGTGCTGGAAGAGCAGGGTGTGCACGTCGATGCCCTGCGTCTGCAGGCCTTCCCGTTCCCGGAATCGGTGAACCGCTTCATTGCCGAGCACGACAAGGTGTTCGTGGTCGAGCAGAACCGCGACGCGCAGATGCGTTCCATGCTCGTCAACGAGCTGGAGGTGGATCCGGCGCGCTTGGTCAAGGTGCTGCACTACGACGGCACGCCCATCACTGCCCGCTTCATCATCCGTGCCATTCATGACAGCGTGTCACCCGCAGGCGCTGACGTCGCTCAAGCCCAGAAGCCCAAGGAGCTCGCATGACCTATATCGCCAAACCCCGGCTGCACCACCCCACGCTCACCAAGAACAAGGTTGGCTACACGCGCCGTGACTACGAGGGCCGCATCTCCACCCTGTGCGCCGGTTGCGGGCATGACTCCATCTCGGCGGCCATCATCCAGGCCTGCTGGGAGCTGGACATCGCGCCGCACCGCGTGGCCAAGCTCTCGGGGATCGGCTGCAGCTCCAAGACGCCGGACTACTTCCTGGGCGCTTCGCACGGCTTCAACACCGTGCACGGGCGCATGCCCTCGGTGCTGACCGGCGCCAACCTGGCCAACCGCGAGCTGCTGTACCTGGGCGTGTCCGGCGACGGCGACTCCGCCTCCATCGGCCTGGGGCAGTTTGCCAACGCCATGCGCCGCGGCGTGCGCATGGCCTACATCGTCGAGAACAACGGCGTCTATGGCCTGACCAAGGGCCAGTTCTCCGCCACCGCCGACCGCGGCTCCAAGAGCAAGAAGGGCGTGGTCAACAGCGACAGTCCGGTGGACCTGGTGGGCCTGGCGCTGCAACTCGGCGCCACCTACGTGGCGCGCAGCTTCTCCGGCGACAAGGCGCAACTCGTGCCCCTCATCAAGGGCGCCATGGCGCACGGCGGCGCGGCCTTCATCGACGTCATCAGCCCGTGCGTGACCTTCAACAACCACTCCGGCAGCACCAAGAGCTACGACTACGTGCGCCAGCACAACGATGCCGTGAGCCGCATCGACTTCATGCCCCTGCACAGCGAGATCACCACCGAGTACGCGCCGGGTGAGACGGTGCAGGTCGAACAGCACGACGGTTCGATCCTGAACCTGCACAAACTGCATACCGACTACGACCCGACCGACCGCTACGCTGCCATGAGTTATATGCAGCAGCACATGGCCCGCGGTGAGATCGTCACCGGTTTGCTGTATCTGGACCCGCTGTCCACCGATTTGCATACGGCACTCAATACCAGCGCGGTTCCGCTCAACACCCTGAATGCCACGCAGCTCTGCCCCGGTGCGGTGGCGCTGGCCAAGATCAATGCGGCGCTACGCTGAACGCAATATCTTCACTGTCCCTTGTTGATGCATCAGGAGTTTGACCATGACCGAACGCACCGTTTTCCAATCGATGGCCCAGCGCCATGTGGTCAGCGTGGGGCCTTCGGCCTCGGTGTATGACGCCGCTTGTGTGATGACGCGCGCCAATTGCGGCAGTGTGCTGGTGATTGATGCGGCCAGCACCTTGCTGGGCATCGTCACCGAGCGCGACCTCATGACCCGGGTGGTGGCCAAGGCGTTGGACCCGGCCAAGGCCCTGGTGTCGGACGTGATGACGCGGGGCCCGCGCTGCGTACCGCCCGAGACCAAGGTCGCCGATGCGGTGCTGATCATGATCGAGTGCGGCTTTCGACACCTGCCGGTCATTGCGGCAGACAGTGGCAAGATTCTGGGCGTCTTCTCGGTACGTGACGCCATGCCGCGCGAAGTGAACGCCGCCGTCAGTCTGGCCGAGTTTCACGAGCAGGTGAACGACGCCCTGGGTTGATGCGCGCCCCCGCGGCGGCCAATCAGTCGGCCTGGGCCGTGCCCGGGTAAGCTGCCCGGATCCGTGCCACCAGTGCCGTCACGTCGTGCTGGGTCAGGGCCGCCGCCGTGTCGTCTTGCAGTTTGATGCGGATCATGCGCTCCAGGGTCTCTGCCTGGGGTGTCAACGGGCCAAAAAAACGGGCCTGATCACCAGCAGCCAGCAGCAGCGTCGGAAAGTCTTCAACATCATCCAGCGGGTGCAGCAGGTCAGCTTCATCTTCCACATCGATCCAAAGAAACCGGGTCTGCGGCTGGCTGGCCTGCACCTGCACCCGCACCTGCTCGAAGTGGCTGCGGTAGTCGCGGCACACGCCGCACCACGCGGCGCACAGACAAACCACCAGCGGCGACGGTTGGGCGTGGGGGTCAGTCGCCAAAACAAATCCCCAGGTCACGTCCGGTTTGCACCGTGTCGCAGTCCAGCGGAACGGCCTTCATGCGACCCGCCACTTCGTCGAGCGACACGTAGTTCACCCCATGCAAGCCCAGCGCCACCATGATGCCGCTCTGGTTCTCGTTCAGAGCTCGCACTGCCGCCGCGCCAAAACGCAAGGCGGCCAGCCGGTCAAACGAGGTTGGGCTGCCGCCGCGCAGCAGGTGGCCCAGCACCACCACCCGCGCATCCTTGCCGGTGCTTTCAGCCAGATCGTGGGCCACACGTTCACCCAGACCACCCAGGCGCTCGGCGTGCCCGGCTTCAGCCGGCGCCAGCAGCTCGCGGTGGCCGTTCACCGGCATGGCGCCTTCGGCCACGACCACGATCGAGTATTGCTGCCCGTCCGCTTCACGGCAACGAAGATGTTCGGCGACCTTGTCCAGGTTGAAAGGAATTTCGGGGATCAAAATGGCGTGGGCTTCGCCGGCAATGCCGGTGTGCAGCGCAATCCAGCCGGCGTAACGCCCCATCACCTCCACCACCATCACGCGTTGGTGGCTGGCTGCGGTGCTGTGCAGCCGGTCCAGACAATCCGTGGCAAAACTCACGGCCGTGTCAAAACCAAAGGTGGTGAAGGTCTTGTCCAGGTCGTTGTCGATGGTCTTGGGCACGCCCACCACGCGCAGGCCTTTCTGGTGCAGGGCATGGGCGATGGTCAGCGAACCGTCGCCGCCAATCGACACCAGGGCATCAATTTCGTGCGTGGCAAAGTAGGCCAGGATTTCGTCCGAGCGGTCAATTTCGCGGGTGCTGCCGTCGGGCATGTTGACCGGAAAGTGCAGCGGGTTGCCCTTGTTGGTGGTGCCCAGCATGGTGCCACCGAGATGTCCGATGCCAAGCACGCGTTCACGTGTCAGACGCAGCACACCACCCTCTGGGTAACGCTCGGGAAACAGGATGCCGTTGAAGCCGTCGCGGATGCCATAACACTCCCAGCCCCGGTTCACTGCGGAGACCACCACCGACTGGATCACGGCATTCAGGCCCGGTGCATCACCCCCGCCGGTGTTGATGGCAATACGTTTGATGGGTTTGCTCATGCTGGTTTACTCCAAAATTGATAGCTAATAGCGCTTATTTCAAGCGGGCTAGAGGCCTATTTTTTACTTGATAGGGTGCAGTTGGCCAAGTTTGTGCGCCAGTTCGATCGCGCTGCTGACCCCCATTTTGTCAAAGATATTGGCGCGGTGAAATTCGACGGTGCGCGGGGTGATGCCCAGATGGTCGGCGATGGTTTTGTTGTAGTGGCCCTGAATCAGCTCATCCAGCACCTCGCGTTCACGCGGGCTCAGCGAGGCCAGCGCCTGGCGCAGGCGGCGTGCCTCGGTGTCGCCGTCCTGGGCGGCACTGGCGGCAGCCAGCGCCTGGGCCACCCGGTCCACCAGTTCATTGTCCTGGAACGGTTTTTCCAGAAAGTCCCAGGCGCCGTTCTTGACGGTGGCCACCGCCATGCTGACGTCACCGTGGCCGGTCAGGAACAACACCGGCCACGGGCAGCCCATGGCCTTGAGTTGCTCAAAGGTGGCCTGGCCCGACAGTGGTGCCATGCGCATGTCCATCAGCACCACGGCCGCGCCCCAATGGCTCCGATGTGTCTGGGCCGCAGCCAGAAACGTGGTCCCGCCATCCCAGGTGATGGGGGCGTAGCCGCGCGAGTTGAACAGCCAGGCCAGGCCGTCGCGGATATCCGGGTCGTCGTCCACAATGTGAATGCTGGGGCGGCTCATGTTGTCTCCAAGGGTGGGGCGGGGGGGGGCGCCAGCGGCAGCACCACGGTAAAGCGGGCGCCTCCCAGTACCGGGTCACGGCCAACGTCGATGCGGCCGTGATGGGCTTCCACAATCGAGCGACAAATGGCCAGCCCCATGCCCATGCCGCCTTCCTTGCGGCTGACAAAGGCATTGAAAATGGTGCCCGCTACTTCGTCATCCACCCCGGGGCCGGTGTCTGCGACCGACACAATGGCTTCCCCCCGGGTGGGATCCCGGCGCAAGTCCACCCACACCTGCGGGGTCTGGCTGCCGTGTCGGGCCCAGTCCTGCGCATTGCTCACCAGGTTGTTCACCAGATGTTCCAGCAGCAGCTCGTCGGCCTCGATCCAGATCGGTGTGGTGGGGGCAGCCCACTGGGGTGGGGTGTCGGATTGGTCAGCGGCGTTGGCCAGGACCCGGGTCATGAGCCCCACCAGGTCCAGCCGTTGGCGTGACAGTTCCCGCCGCCGGGCAAACGCGTTGACGCGCTTGATGATGCCGCCGGCCCGTTCGGCCAACCGGGCCATGCGTTCCACCACCGGCAGCAATTCGGGTAAGGTGATGTTGCCGTCGCGCAGCCGGTTGAGCAGGCCGTTGGCAAAACTGCTCAGCGCCCCCAGTGGCTGGTTCAACTCGTGTGACAGGGTGGAGGCCACTTCACCCACGGCCACCAGTCGGCCCGAGGCTTCCAGTTTTTCCTGCTGCTGGGCGGCCATGCGCTGGGCGCGCTTGCGTTCGCTGATGTCCAGCACCGAGCTCATCCAGCCGATCTGTTCACCGCTGGCGGTGTTCAGGGGTGCTTCGTGAATCAGCACGTCGACCAGATGGCCCTGGCGGTGTTGGAATTGCACCTCCACACCTTCGCCGCTGGTGCCCTGGCGCATCAGGTTGTCGTGCACCCGCTGCAAGGTGTCGACCTGATCCGCGGGCCAATAGGGAAACGGTGTGCGCAGGCCGACCAATTCGGTGGCGCGGTAACCGAGCATGCGGCAAAAAGCTTCGTTCACATACAGGATCTTGCCGCCCAGATCCCAGGCGCGCAAGCCGATGGTGACCGAGTTCTCCATGGCGCTGCGCAGGGCCACCTGGGTCTGCAGCAGGGCCTGGACTTGCTGGCGCTTGACAAAGTCGCGGCGCAAGGCAAACAGGGCCACCAGCATGCCCAACAAAAACAGCAGGGCTACCAGGAAGAAGATCCGTGGCACGGTGGCAGGCTGGGCGCGGGTCTGATCTACCTGGACAAACAGGTCGGTGCCCGGCAGGTTCAGGGCTACCCGGTAGGCGGTGTTGTCCGGTCCGTGCCCGGCTGCTGCGCCGGGAGTCGTCCGGGACTCGTCTGACAGCAGCCGCACGCTGTGGTCCTGTGAGAACCAGTCCGGCACCAGGGCGACCAGGGCGCGCTCCAGTGACACTGCCGCCAGATAGTTGCCGGCAAACTGGCCCCGGTCAAAAAACGGCACAGCCAGCCAGATCACATCGCTGGGGCTGCCGTCGGCGCGCAGCATCAGACCGGCGTAGGCAGCACGGCGCAGCCCCTGGGTGGTGGTTTGCATGATCTGCAGCGCCTGCGCGTTTTCCGGGTGGGCGGACTGGTCCGGGTGCCAACGTGGCGGCCCGGCCTGCTGATCACCCAGTCGGCCAGCTGCAATCCAGCCGCTGGACAGCAGCACGCCGGGTTCGCGCCACAACAGCCCGCCCTGCAAGGCCAGGCCAGGTGATGCGGGGTCAGCCGCGCGGCTGCCTTGCGCGATGGCCTGGCGTGCCAGCACCAGCAGGTCGTCTTCGAGCCGGCGGAAGTGAAATTGCACACTTTGTTCCAGCCACTGGGCGTCGGCGGCGCGCCGGCGTGCTGCCTCGTCGGCCTCGAAATTGTTCAGGTACACCAGCAGCGTGACCACGG
This sequence comes from Rhodoferax sp., assembly GCF_028689305.1. Classification (GTDB taxonomy): domain Bacteria; phylum Pseudomonadota; class Gammaproteobacteria; order Burkholderiales; family Burkholderiaceae_C; genus Rhodoferax. The sequence continues at coordinate 49,831 of NZ_JAQTWM010000007.1, forward strand.
CACCCACCAGCAGCACCAGCAGACCCAGCAGCCACAGCAAGGCGATGCGATTGCGCCCGGAATGGCGCGAGGCTGACTGTTGCAGCAGGGCAAAGTCAAGCGAATGGTCAGCGGCAGGGTGGTCGGTCGGTGGCATGGAACAGGCGTGGTGCCTGCGCATAATAGCCATCATGCCAAGGTCTGCCTACACCCACCTGCAACGCCGTCGCCATTGGCTCGGGGCGCTGGCCGCGTCCGCACTGGCCCCGGGGCTGACGCGTGGTGCCGACCAACCCGAGATCACGCTGCGGTTTTCGCATGTGGTGGCACAGGAGACGCCCAAGGGCCTGGCCGCTAGCCGGTTCAAGGCCTTGGTGGAGCAGCGCTCCGGCGGGCGCATCGCCGTGCAGGTTTTTCCCGATGGGCAGCTTTACGGTGATCGTGACGAAATGCAGGCACTGCAACTCGGGGCCATCGACCTGGTGGCGCCTTCATTGTCCAAGTTCGGCCGTATTGGGCTGCCGGAGTTTGAGCTGTTTGATCTGCCGTTTTTGTTCGATGACCTCAGTGATGTGCGCCGCATCACGCTGGGCCCGCTGGGCCAGCGCCTGTTCAGGGGGTTGCAGCGTCAGGGCCTGGTTGGCCTGGGTTATTTTGACAATGGTTTCAAGCAGATGAGTGCCAAACGGCCCCTGCTGGCGCCGGCTGACTTTGCCGGTCTGCGCATGCGGGTCCAGGCGTCCTGGGTGATTGCCGAACAAATGCGCGCGTTGGGCGCACGCCCGGTCACGCTGGCTTTCAGTGAAACCCGGCAGGCCCTGGCTGCCGGGGTGGTGGATGGCACCGAAAACCCGGTCTCCAATTTCTGGACCCAGGCCATGCACCAGGTGCAGAGTGATTTGAGCCTGACCAACCACGGTTACCTGGGTTATGCGGTGGTGACCAACCAACGTTTGTGGCAGCACCTGCGGGATGCTGATCGGCAACTGATCAACCAGGCCTTGCAGGAAGCGCTGAGTTATGCCAACCAGATTGCCGACAGGCAAAATGATCTGGCACTGGTGGCGCTGCGCCAGGCCAATACCACACGCATTCACAGCCTGTCGGAACCGCAACGCGCCCATCTGCGCCAGGCGGTGCAGCCAGTGCATCGGGCGCTGGCGGCCCGGATCGGCGCCAACTGGACGCAGGCCCTGCACGAGGCCATGAGTCAGGGTTAACCCTAGCTGTTGAACGCCACAGTTGTTCTACGCTGGCCTGCGCGTTACGCTTGGCCGGCTTCGTTCTTTCATTCCATCAGGAGACTTTCATGAAACTGAAATCCATCTTGGCCGCTGCTTTGCTGGCCGTCGGCTTGAGCGTCAGTGCGCAAACCATCATCAAATTCAGCCACGTGGTGGCGGCAGACACCCCCAAGGGCAAGGCCTCCGAGTTTTTCGCCAAGAAGGCCGCTGAACTGACCAAGGGCAAGGTCAAGGTGGAGGTTTATGCCAACAGCGCCTTGTACAAGGACAAGGAAGAAATGGAAGCCTTGCAGATCGGCTCGGTCCAGATGCTGGCGCCGTCACTGGCCAAATTTGGTCCTTTGGGCGTGAAGGAGTTTGAGGCGTTTGACTTCCCCTTCATTTTTGACGACACCGCCGAACTGCACAAGATCACCCAGGGTCCGGTCGGTGCCGCCATGCTGGCCAAGCTGGAACCCAAGGGCATCAAGGGCCTGGCCTATTGGGACAATGGCTTCAAGTCGTTCTCGGCCAACACACCGCTGAAAAATCCGGCAGATTACAAAGGCAAGAAATTCCGCATCCAGTCGTCCAAGGTGCTGGAAGAGGAAATCCGCTCGGTGGGAGGCATTCCGCAGGTGATGGCATTCTCGGAGGTGTACCAGGCGCTGCAGACCGGTGTGGTGGATGGGACCGAAAACCCGATCTCCAACTTCTACACCCAGAAGATGCATGAAGTGCAGAAGCACCTCTCGCTGACCAACCATGGTTATCTGGGTTATGCGGTGATTGTCAACAAGAAGTTCTGGGACGGACTGCCTGCCGACGTGCGTGGCCAGTTGGAACAGGCCATGAAAGAGGCCACCGACTATGCCAACAAGATCGCCCAGGAAGAAAACGATGCATCCCTTGAAGGTGTGAAGAAGAGTGGCAAAACCACCGTCTACACCCCGACCAAGGAAGAGCGTATGGCTTTGAAGAAAGCCATGGCCCCGGTGCACCTCAAAATGGCTGACCGCGTCGGCAAGGAAACGCTGCAGAAGTTCTACGCCGCCACTGGCTTTGATCCGGCCAAGCTCTAAGCTGGTTTGAGTGCAGAAGCAACATCGATGACGCAATGGCGGAGTTGAACACATGAAATTCCTTGATCACCTGGAAGAGTGGCTGATCACCTTCCTGATGGGCGGCGCGACGCTGATCATCTTTGTTGCGGTGCTGCACCGTTATGCCGCCGGCCTGGCCATTCCGGGCCTGCAGGACTGGCTCCTGTCGATCAGCATGAGCTGGGCGCAGGAGCTCACCATCATCATGTTTGTCTGGATGGCCAAGTTTGGTGCGGCCTACGGGGTGCGCACCGGCATCCACGTCGGGGTGGACGTGCTGATCAACCGCCTGAGCAAGGAAAACCGCGCCAAGTTCGTTATTCTGGGCTTGTGTGCTGGCGCGTTGTTTACCGGTATCGTGGCCACGCTGGGGGCGCGTTTTGTCTGGGAAAACGGCGCCCACTACTTTTTCTACAACCTCATGGGGCTGTCGATCACCGACATCCCCGAAGGCCCCACCACCCCCGATCTGGAGTGGGCCACCTGGATGGTCTACAGCGCCATTCCTCTGGGCACCAGCCTGATGTGTTTCCGCTTTTTGCAGGTGCTGGTCAACTTTCTCAAAACGGGTGATCTGCCACACCATGACCACGGTCATGTGGACGGACTCGATGACAACGCGCCCGTGGCGGTGGATGCCAATCCCTATGCCATGGGCGACAACCTGCACGCCCGTGATCTGCACCATTCACTCGAAGGCAAAACCCGCAAGAACGACAGCACCACTGGAGGGTCAGCCCAATGAATGCCGCCATTATTTTCATCTTGCTGATGGTGCTGATGCTCACCGGCATGCCAATTTCGATCTCGCTTGGCCTGACGGTGCTGACCTTTTTGTTCGGTTTTACCCATGTGCCGCTGGAATCGGTGGCCCTGAAACTGTTCACCGGTATTGAGAAGTTCGAGATCATGGCGATTCCGTTCTTCATCCTGGCGGGCAACTTCCTGACCCACGGTGGTGTGGCGCGACGCATGATCAGTTTTGCTTCCAGCATGGTCGGTCACTGGTACGGTGGCCTGGGGCTGGCGGGGGTGCTGGGCTGTGCCCTGTTTGCGGCGGTGTCGGGCTCCAGCCCGGCCACGGTGGTGGCAATTGGCTCAATCCTGCTGCCAGCCATGACCCGCGCCGGTTTTCCCCAGAGTTTTGGCGCGGGGGTGATCACCACCTCGGGTGCGTTGGGCATCCTGATTCCACCGTCGATTGTGATGGTGATGTATTCGGTGGCCACCAATACCTCGGTCGGCGCGCTGTTCATGGCCGGTGTGGTGCCGGGTCTGCTGCTGGCCGGTGTGTTGGGTGGTGTCACCTGGTACCGCGCCCGCAAATTCAATTACCCGCGTTTGGCCAAAGCCACCTGGGCTGAGCGTTTCAAGGCCTTCAAGGCCTCGGTCTGGGGGCTGTTGCTGATCGTGATTGTGATGGGTGGCATCTACAGCGGCATGTTCACACCCACCGAAGCGGCGGCCATGAGCGCGGTCTACGCCTTCTTTGTGGCGGTGTTTGTCTACAAAGACATGGGGCTCAAAGACGTGCCCAAGGTGTTGCTGAACTCGGCCAACATGTCGGCCATGCTGCTGTACATCATCACCAACGCGGTGTTGTTCAGCTTCATCATGACCAACGAGAACATTCCGCAGGCCCTGGCCGACTGGATGCTGGGTCATGGTCTGGGCATGATCACTTTCCTGCTGGCCTGCAACGTCATCCTGCTGCTGGCCGGCAACTTCATGGAGCCCTCCAGCATTGTGCTGATCTTCGCCCCGATCCTGTTCCCGGTGGCGATGAAGCTGGGCATTGACCCGGTGCACTTCGGCATCATCATGGTGGTGAACATGGAAGTGGGCATGTGCCACCCGCCGGTCGGCCTGAACCTGTATGTGGCCTCGGGCATCACCAAGATGGGCATCACCGAGCTGACGGTGGCGGTCTGGCCGTGGCTGCTGGCGATGCTGGGCTTCCTGGGCGTGGTGACCTACTGGCCGGCCATGTCCACTTGGTTCCCGCGCATGCTGGGCATGATGTAGGCACGCCTGCGCTGGCGCAAAAAAGCCCGGTTTTGTCCGGGCTTTTTTAATGACCAAATTGCTTGTCAGCCCGGATGTTGAAAGGGTTGTTAGCTATAAATTAAATAGCTTTATTGGTCGGCCACATAGGGGTTGCTGCGCCGTTCTCGGCCAAAGGTGCTTTCCGGGCCATGGCCGGGGATGAACACCGTGTCGTCGCCCATCGGCCACAACCGCTGCCTGATGCTGGCAATCAGCGTGGCGTGATCACCCTGCGGGAAGTCGGTGCGGCCAATCGAGCCGGCAAACAGCACGTCGCCCACAAACGCCCGTTTGGCCTGGGCCGAGTGAAACACCACATGGCCTGGCGTATGGCCCGGGCAATGCCGCACCGTCAGGGTGCAGTGGCCGACGCTGACCGTGTCGCCGTCATGCAGCCAGCGGGTGGGGGTGAAGGTCTGCGCCGGGGCAAAGCCATAGGCCTGGCTTTGTTGCGGCAGGCCGTTGATCCAGAACTGGTCACCCTCGTGCGGCCCAATGATGGGCAGATGCAGCCGTTGGGCCAGTTCACCAGCGCCGCCAGCATGGTCAATATGGGCATGGGTCAGCCAGATCTGCTCCAGTGACAGACCCAGCCGGGCGACCTCACCCAGCACCACATCCAGATCTCCACCGGGGTCGATGACGGCGGCCTTCAGGGTCTGGTCGCACCAGACCAGCGAACAGTTCTGGGCAAAAGCAGTGACTGGAATGGTGAGGTACTGAAACATGGCATCAGCCCACTCAGGCTGCCGATGGTGCCTGGGCATCCGCCATGGCAGCGGCCGGTTTGGCCAGCTTCAGGCTGCCATTGGTGCCGGTTTTGAGGTGCCCCGTCTGGACCAGCTTCTTGAGGGCCGCCGTCATCGAGCCCATGGGAATGCCGGTGGCCTGGCTCACTGCGGTCTGGTTGATCTCGGTGAAGGTCTGGGCATTGAGCACACTCTCCAGATGCTGCAGCAATTTCGCAGCGTTGCCACTGAGTGGCAGCACCTGACCGGGGGTGGCCGCGCCGGGCGACTTGACGGCAGAACGTGATTTCTTGGCCGGGGCCGAGGCTTTCTTGGCTGTGATGACGGCGTCCGAAATCGGCTGGCTGGTCTGGCTGGTGGCCTGGGGCCGGGCGGCGGCCTTGGGCTTTTTCCTGGCGGCGGCAGGTGTGGTCTTGGCGGTTTTCTTGTGGGGCTTGGCCTTGACGGACGCGGGGGCCGTCAGCACCAGGACATCGCTGACGGCGAGTTGGTGATCGTCGTTGAGCTCGCTGGCTACCTGATAGACCTTGCGCAGATCTTCCTCGATCAGTGACAAGGTCTGGGACAGCCGCGCGGCGGTCTTCCAGTTTTCAATCAGGGTGTCGTTACCCAGGTCGTACGGGTTCTGCATGATTGCCGTTCGGGCGCGCTCGGCATAATCTTTGACCACTTCTTTGAGATTGGCATCTGCCGCGAACGCCGCAGCGCCGACTTGTTGAATCGCAGTGAGGGTCGAACTTGGGATGGACATGGGAGGATCCTTGATTGACGAACAGGAAAACCGGGGGTGAGTCTCACCCGCCATGATGGTTGAGACAGGATGTCCAACGCTGGCACCGGATTTTAGAGGGTGGACCATATGGTCGGCGGCGTTTTGCCATTGGCTATAGTGCGGTTCCCATTTTTCAAACCAGGAACCCGTGATGTCCGTCTGGCAACAACCCATCTCTGTGCAAACTCTCACCACCTTGTGCACCAACACGGCGGTCAGTCACCTGGGGATCGAATTTGTGGCGGTGGGTGAGGACAGCATCACCGCCCGTCTGCCAGTCAACGAGCGCACCTGCCAGCCCTTTGGCCTGCTGCACGGTGGTGTGAGTGTGGTGCTGGCCGAAACGCTGGGCTCCTGCGCTGCCAACTTTGCCTGCGCACCGGGTCACCGGGCCGTGGGGCTGGACATCAATGCCAACCACCTCAAGGGGGTCACCAGCGGCTGGGTGACCGGCATCACCCGCCCGGTGCATCTGGGACGCACCACCCAGGTGTGGCAGATTGAGCTGCGCAACGAAGCCGGGGAGCTCAGCTGTGTGTCGCGCATCACCATGGCGATCCTGGCCCCGAACTGATCAAATCATGCACAAAACAGGCCTCTAGCCCGCATAAAATGGTTATGTTTAGCTATATAAATAATAGCTAAATTGAACCCTGTCCGATGCCGCCAAAGGGCTTGGGTCGGGCCCGGGATTGACGCATAATGGTCAACGCGCCATGCCATCTGTGCACGGCCCGGTTCAACTACTTGGAGTGTCCATGTTCCCTGAATACCGCGACCAAATCACCCAGCTCAAGACCCAGGACCCGCATTTTGTTCGTCTGTTTGAACGGCACAACGCATTGGACCAGCAGGTTCAGCGCATGGCCTCCCACAACGAGCCCAGCACCTCGGAGCAAATGGAACGGCTCAAAAAAGAAAAACTGCAGCTCAAGGACGAGATCTACACCCTCCTGAAAAAGGCCGCCCAGACCTGAACTGGCGCGAGACACGCCTGCCTGCCGCCTGGGCGCTGGCAGGTGTGTCAGTCTGCTGTGGCCTGCGCCAGCCGCGTGCTGCGCCAGTACACGTCGTCGCCTGCCGTGCCGTCAGTGCGGTAGCGGTTGAGGACCCGTGCCAGCACAAACATCAGGTCCGACAGGCGGTTGAGGTACTGGCGCGGTGTGTCGCGCAGCGCATCCTGCGTACCCAAGCCGACCACCGCCCGTTCGGCCCGGCGCGCCACCGTGCGACAGACATGGGCCAGCGATGCGGCCCGGGTACCGGCCGGCAAAATGAATTCCTGCAGCCGGGGCAAGGCGGCATTGTGCTCGGCCAGCGCCTCATCCAGGGCCAGCACCGCCTCGGCCTTGAGCAGTTCAAACCCCGGGATCGACAGCTCGCCGCCCAGATTGAACAGCTGGTGCTGGATCTCCACCAGCAGTGCCCGCACGCTGTCTGGCATGGCCTCACACAACAGCACGCCGATGTGGGAGTTGAGTTCATCCACCTCCCCCATGGCGTGCACGCGCAAGCTGTTTTTGGAAACCCGGGTGTTGTCACCCAGGCCGGTGGTGCCGTCGTCGCCGGTGCGGGTGGCGATCTGTGTCAGTCGGTTGCCCATGAGAGGAGTCTTTCTGGTCAGGAGAGGTCAGGCGGGTGCGGCGCCGACCACAAAAGTATGGCGCGGCAGCGTCACCGTCAGGGTGGTGCGGTTCTGGGCGTCGCTGGTGGCCATCTCCAGGGTGCCGTTTTGTGCCTTGGCCAGCAGCTTGGCCGAATAAGTGCCGATGCCGCTGCCACCGGTCTTGCCGCTGGTGGCAAATTTCTCGAAAAACCGCCCCCGCATGTCCGCCGGCACCACCCCCTGGTTGATGATCAGGATGCGCAGCGGGGTTTCGTCCTTGAGCTGCACCAGCACGCGACTGCCGGGTGGCGCGGCCTCACAGGCGTTTTTGATCAGGTTCTGGAACAGCGAATAACACAGCATGGCATCGCCCTCGGCGCGTGGCAGCTCCGTGCCCACTTGGGTATCGGTGTCCACCTCAATCGTCAGGTGTTTGTCGGAAAAACCGGCGCGTGACAGGTCGACGATGCGGTGCAGGATGTCGCCGACATCCACCGCCACCGGCTTGAGCTTGAAACGGCCCATTTCCATCTTGTACAACTCGCCGGAGAGGTTGACCATGTTGATCACCTGCTCTGCGGTTTGTTTCACCAGCCGCAGCATGGCGGCGTGTTTGGGGGCCATGCTGTCGTCGTCGGCCAGGGTCTGCACCATGCCGACAATGCCGGCCAGTGACCCCTTGAGGTCGTGGCGGGTGATGTTTTCCGCATCTTCCCGGATGCGCGCGGCGTCGAGCATGGCGTCGTAGTCGGCCTGCAGGCGTCGGCGCATGTCGACAAACTGGATGAAGTTGCGCACGCGCGTGCGCAAGGCCTTGGGATCGGAGGACTTGGAGACAAAGTCCACCGCACCCAGCGCCATGCCCTTGAGCCTGGCTTCCTCGTCGGCCATGGCGGTGACAAAAATCACTGGGATATTGGCCGTGGCGGCTTGCTCGCGCAGGCGGCGCACCACTTCAAAACCGTCCATGCCCGGCATCAGCACATCCATCAGCACCAGGTCGGGGGCGGGTTCGGCCTGGCACAGGGTCAGGGCGCTGGCGCCATCGGTGGCGGTGAGCACGCTGTATTCGTCCTTGAACAACTGCTCCATCAGCTTCAGGCTGACCGGATAGTCGTCCACCACCAGAATGCGCGACGGCGGCATGGTCGCCCCCAGCTCCAGCGCGTCCGACGGGCCGGCCGACGCGGCAGCCGGGGTTTGCGCAGGTTTGGCCACGGTGACCGGGCGGCGGCTGAGCATGCGCTCCAGCCGTGCGCGCAGGCTGCTGGCGTTATAGGGTTTGACCAGCAGGGCGCTGACCCCGGCGGCAATGACTTCCTCGATGCGCTGGCGTTCTGCCTCGGCGGTGATCATCAGAAATGGCAGCTGGGCCAGCTTGGCGTCGGCACGGATCGCCCGCAACAGCTCCAGGCCCGACATCACGGGCATGTTCCAGTCGGACAAAACGGCGTCAAACTTGGCCGCGCGCAACATCTCCAGCGCCTCGGCGCCGTTGCGTGCCACCTTGACGCGCTCGAACCCCATGCCGCGCAGCTGGTTGACCGTGACGGCACGCATCAGTTCCAGATCATCCACAATCAGGTAGTTGAGTTGGTGCAGGTTCATGGGCGTGGACCAGGACGATTTTGCATAATGGATCATTATCACGGAGACCTCCCATGAATGCACCTCTTGCCGGCAGCCACAAGCTGCCTGAAATCCACGTCCGCGCCGTTCCCGGTGCCTTGATCGACGCCTTGCGCCAGCGCTTTGGCAGCCAGCTGTCCACCGCCCAGATCGTTCGCGAGCAGCATGGCCGCGACGAATCCTCCTTCAGCGTGCCGCCGCCTGACGCGGTGGTGTTTGCCCAGAGTACCCAGGATGTGGCCGACGCCGTCAAACTGGCCGCTGCCCACAAGGTGCCAGTGATCCCGTTTGGCATTGGCTCGTCGCTGGAAGGCCATCTGCTGGCGGTGCAGGGCGGCATCAGCCTGGATGTCAGTCGCATGGACCAGGTCCTGTCCATCAATGCCGAAGACCTCACCGTGACGGTGCAGCCCGGCGTGACCCGCAAGGCACTCAATGAGGCAGTCAAGTCCACCGGCCTGTTTTTCCCGATCGACCCCGGCGCCGATGCCACCATCGGCGGCATGGCGGCCACCCGCGCCAGCGGCACCAACGCCGTGCGTTACGGCACCATGCGCGAAAACGTGCTGGCGCTGGAAGTGGTCACGGCACAGGGCGAGATCATCCGCACCGGCACCCGGGCCAAGAAGTCCAGCGCCGGTTACGACCTGACCCGGCTGCTGGTCGGCAGCGAGGGCACCCTGGGCGTGATCACCGAAATCACCGTCAAGCTCTACCCGCTGCCCGAGGCGGTGATGGCCGCCACCTGCAGCTTTCCCACCCTGGCCGATGCCGTCAACACCACCATCCAGATCATCCAGATGGGCGTGCCGATTGCCCGCTGTGAACTGCTGGACGCCAACACCATCCGCATGGTCAACCAGCATTCCCGGCTGAACCTGCGTGAGGGGGCGATGCTGCTGATGGAATTCCACGGCTCACCAGCCGGCGTGCAGGAGCAAGTGGAAACCGTGCAGGCGATTGCGGCTGAGCTGGGTGGCCAGACCTTTGAGTGGGCCAACACCCCGGAGGAGCGCACCCGCTTGTGGACGGCGCGGCACAACGCCTATTTTGCCGGTGTCCAGTCGCGCCCGGGCTGCAAGGCCATCACCACCGACGCCTGTGTGCCGATCTCCAACCTGGCCACGGCGCTGCTCGATTCGGTCACCGAGGCCCAGGCCAGCGGCCTGACCTATTTCCTGGTCGGCCATGTCGGCGACGGCAACTTCCACATGGGGTACCTGATCGACCCTGACAGCGCCTCGGAGCGTGACATTGCCGAGCAGCTCAACCATCAATTGGTGCAGCGTGCCCTGCAGCTGGGCGGTACCTGCACCGGTGAACACGGCGTGGGCCTGCACAAGATGGACTTCCTGGTGCAAGAGACCGGTAGCGGCGCCGTGGCCATGATGCGCACCATCAAGCGGGCGCTGGACCCGGACAACATCATGAACCCTGGCAAGATATTTGCTATAGATAATGTAGCTATCTAGGCATATTCCTTCCGGGCTGGAGGCCAATTTTGTTCATCACTTTGTTGCCATGAACCACCACAACGCCCCCGCCACCACCGAAGTGAATGGCGACTGGCACCTGCGCGAGGCCCACGAACTGGCCCAGGTCCATGAGGTCAACCCCAACCATGGCCTGCTGGAGGCGCAGGTCAACCAGCGCCGACTGCGCTATGGCGCCAACGAGTTGCCCACGGGCAGCCAGCGTAGCCTGTGGGCACTGGTGGTGGAGCAGTTCAGTGATTTCATGATCCTGGTGCTACTGGCTGCTGCGCTCATCTCGGGGGTGATGGGCGACTTGGTCGACACCCTGGTGATCCTGGTCATCGTGGTGCTCAATGCCGCCATTGGCCTGTTCCAGGGGTGGCGCGCCGATCAGGCCATGGCGGCGCTGCGCCAGCTGGCGGCGGCGCAGGCCACGGTGCTGCGCGACGGCCAGATCCAGGTGGTGCCGGCCAGCACCCTGGTGCCGGGCGACATCGTGTTGCTGGAGGCCGGCAACCAGGTGCCCGCTGACCTGCGGCTGATGGAGATTGCCCAGCTGCAGGTGGACGAATCGGCGCTGACCGGGGAGTCGGTGACGGTGGCCAAACACACCGCCGCGTTGGCTGACGCTGGTTCCAGCGCTCTGGGTGACCGTCTCAACATGGCTTTCAAGGGCACCACCGCCACCCATGGCCGGGCGCGTGGGCTGGTGGTGGCCACCGGCACGGCCACCGAACTGGGCCGGGTGGCCGGTTTGCTTGACAGCGCCGACCGCAGCACGCCGCTGCAGCAGCGCCTGGCCGCGTTTGGCAAACGCTTGGCGCTGGCGGTGCTGGCGATTTGTGCCGTGGTGTTTGTCGTCGGCATTCTGCGCGGAGAAGCCCCGTTGCTGATGGCGCTGACCGCCATCAGTCTGGCCGTGGCGGCCATCCCCGAGGCGCTGCCGGCCGTGGTGACGGTGCTGCTGGCGCTGGGCGCGCGGCGCATGGTGGCGGTGAATGCGCTGATCCGGCGCCTGCCTTCGGTCGAGACGCTGGGCTCGGTGTCCACCATCTGCTCGGACAAGACCGGCACACTGACGCAAAACCGGATGCATGCCGAAGGGGTGCTGGCGCTGGACCAGCTCTGGTTGCCCGGTGACCCGCTGCCCTCGGCCGTGCACGCCGAAACCCTGCGCGCCGCCGCCCTGTGTAATGACGCCAGCCTCGGCGCCAACGGCCAGTGGCAGGGTGACCCGACCGAAACCGCGCTGGTCCTGGCGGCCCACAGTGCCCAACTGGACAAGACCGCGCTGGACGCCCACTGGCCACGGGTGCAGGAGCAACCGTTTGACGCCGAACGCAAGCGCATGACCACCTTTCACCATCCGGCCGGGGTGGCGCCGGGTGGCAAGCACCATTGCATTGCTTACACCAAGGGCGCACCCGAATCGGTCCTGCCGCGCTGTGTCGCGCAATGGACGCCCGAGGGTGCGGTGGCGCTGGACACGGCGGCCCAGATGGCGGCCGCCCAGGCCCTGGCGGCGCGTGGCCTGCGCGTGCTGGCGCTGGCGCGGCGCAACCATGGCCGCCTGCCGGACACCAATGCGCTGGATGCGGTGGAAAGCCAGCTGGAACTGCTGGGGCTGATCGCCCTGATCGACCCGCCGCGGCAGGAGGCCATGGCCGCGGTGCGCGACTGCATTGGCGCGGGCATCACCCCGATCATGATCACCGGCGACCATCCGGCCACCGCCCGCGCCATCGCCTTCCGGCTGGGCATCGTGACTGACGAACAGGCCCCGGTGCTGACCGGCGCCGACCTGAGCGCCATGGACGACGCCACGCTGCAGGCGCGCGTGACCCAGGTGCGGGTGTATGCCCGGGTGGATCCGGCGCAGAAGATCCGCATCGTGATGGCGCTGCAGGCCCATGGCCAGTTTGTGGCCATGACCGGCGACGGTGTCAATGATGCGCCCGCGCTCAAACGCGCCGACATCGGGGTGGCCATGGGCAAGGGCGGCACCGATGTGGCGCGTGAGGCCGCCAGCCTGGTGCTGCTGGACGACAACTTTGCCACCATCGTGGCGGCGGTGCGTGAGGGCCGACGCATCTACGACAACGTGCGCAAGTTTGTGCGCTACGCCATGACCGGCAACTCCGGCGAAATCTGGACGATCTTCTTGGCGCCCTTGTTGTTGTTGCCGATTCCGCTGCTGCCGATCCACATCCTGTGGGTCAATCTGGTCACCGACGGTCTGCCCGGCCTGGCATTGGCCGCCGAACCGGCCGAGCGCGGCATCATGCAGCGGCCACCGCGGCCACCGCAGGAAAGCCTGTTTGCCCATGGCATGTGGCAGCACATCCTGGGCGTGGGCCTGCTGATTGGTGGACTGTGTCTGGGGGTGCAGGCCTGGGCCATCAACACCGGCCATGCCCACTGGCAGACCATGGTGTTCACCGTGCTGACCCTGGCGCAGATGGCGCATGTGCTGGCCATCCGCTCGGAAACCGAAGCCCTGTGGCGCCAGGGCCTGCTGAGCAACCGGCCACTGCTGGGCGCGGTGTTGCTGACCTTTGTATTGCAACTGGCCACCATCTATGTGCCGGCGCTCAACCCGATTTTCAAAACCCAGCCGCTGTCGGCGTTTGAGATGGGGCTGTGCCTGGCCGCTGCCGCTGTGGTCTGGGTGGTGGTGGAAGTCGAAAAGGCCTGGCGGCGCACGCGGCGCGAGTCTGGCGCGGACACCGCCATGGACGCGCCCTGAAGCGGCGCCGTCCGATGGCGGTTGAGGGTGTGTCGGACTAGCCCAGCAGCTGGTCGGGGTTGACGTAGCTGTAGCCCAGATCGTTGGCCACGGCGGCATACGTCACCTGGCCGGCACACACGTTGAGACCGTTTTTCAGGTGCGGATTGTCCTTGAGCGCTTCTCTCCAGCCTTTATCCGCCAGCGCCACGGCGTGGCCGATGGTGGCGTTATTGAGCGCAAAGGTCGAGGTGCGTGCCACCGCGCCGGGCATGTTGGCCACACAGTAGTGCACCACGCCGTCCACCTCAAAGGTCGGCTCGGCATGGGTGGTGGCGTGTGAGGTCTCGAAGCAGCCGCCCTGGTCAATCGCCACGTCCACCACCACTGCGCCTTTTTTCATGCGCGCAATCATGGCGCGGGTCACCAGCTTGGGCGCAGCTGCGCCTGGGATCAACACCCCACCGACCACCAGATCGGCGGCCAGCACGGCGTCGTCGACACTTTGGGCGGACGAATACACGGTGTGGATGCGGTTGCCAAACACCAGGTCCAGCTGGCGCAGCCGGTCGACGTTCTTGTCCAGCACCGTCACCTGGGCGCCCATGCCGACGGCCATTTGCAGCGCATGGGTGCCGACCACCCCCGCGCCCAGAATGGTCACCTGGGCGGCCGGCACCCCCGGCACCCCACCCAGCAAGATACCCATGCCGCCCTTGGACTTTTCCAGGTGGGCGGCACCGGCCTGCACCGCCATGCGGCCAGCGACTTCACTCATGGGCGCCAGCAGCGGCAGGCCGCCGCCGGGGCCGGTGATGGTTTCATAAGCGATGCAGACCGCGCCGGATTTCACCAGCGCTGCGGTTTGCTCCGGGTCCGGCGCCAGATGCAGGTAGGTGTAGAGGATTTGGCCGGGGCGCAGCATGGCGCACTCCTGCGGCTGCGGTTCCTTGACCTTGACAATCATGTCGGCGGCGGCAAACACCTCGGCGGGTGTGGCCGCCAGGGTGGCGCCAGCGGCCTGGTATTGTGCGTCGGTCAGTCCGATGGCGGCACCGGCGCCGCTTTGCACCAGCACCTGATGGCCGTGGCTGGTGAGCTCGCGCACACTGGCCGGCGTCAAGCCGACGCGGTATTCGTGGTTCTTGATTTCCTTGGGGAGTCCGATCAGCATGTTTGTCTCCATGAGTTGCGAAAGCCGCAGTGTGTGACAGGTCAGGCAACAAGGAAACAAGGATCAGATTAATCTGCGCGGCATTCACGTGGCTAATGGCGATCAGGTGTGGATGGCTTTGCCATGGAGCTCTGAAGGGCCATCGACAATCCGACGGCGGTACCCACGGTTGCCCGGTGACAATCTGGTCATGTTGACCGATATCTGGACCTCTTCGCTGCTGCTGGCTGGCGCTGCCTTTGCCGCTGGCGTGCTGAACGCCATTGCCGGTGGTGGTAGCTTTCTGACGCTGCCGGCACTGGTGTTTGTGGGTGTGCCCCCGATCATGGCCAATGCCACCAGTGCGCTGGCGGTTAGCCCCGGTTATCTGGGCAGCACCCTGGGTTTTCGCCCCGAGCTGCGTCAGCTTCCCTTGATTCGTTTGAAGCGTGAAATGGTGTTGTCGGCGGTCGGGGGCATGGTCGGCGCGCTGTTGCTGCTGGTGACACCCGCCAAACTGTTTGCCAACTTGGTGCCCTGGCTGCTGCTGTTTGCCACACTGCTGTTCGCCGCTGGTCCGGCCCTGGCACGGCGTGCCAGTGTGGTGTCTCACGCTGGCCAGGGGGTGGCGCGCTGGCGTGAATCAGGGCTGCTGGTGGTGGCCATTTACGGCGGTTATTTCAATGGCGGGTTGGGGATTTTGTTGATGGCCTTGTATGCCGTGACGGGTGAATCGCGTATCCATACGGCCAATGCGCTCAAAAACCTCAATTCACTGGTGTTGTCATGGTTGTCCGTGGCGACTTTTGTGATGGCTGGTGTTATCGTCTGGCGCGCGGGGATCCTGATGATGCTGGCGGCCACGGCGGGTGGTTTTATGGGTGCCCGCTGGGCCAGACAATGGCCGGTGCATTGGATCCGCGCCGGGGTGATCGTCACAGGACTGGTGATGAGTGGGGCCTTTTTTGTCCGACAGGCTTGATGGGACAGCATGATGTTTGAAATCTTTCCGTGGAACAAACAGCTCGAAACGGATATTGCCGAAATTGATGAGCAGCACCGGATGTTGGTGAGCCTGCTCAACCGTCTGGCCCAGCAGCATGTGCAGGGCGCCTCGGAGGCAGAGATCCACGCCATCCTGGCGGAGCTGGCGGATTACGCCCATTACCACTTCCAGACCGAGGAAGGCGTCTGGCAAACGGCGATGCCTGGGGACAGCTGGCTTGAGGAGCACATCGCCAGCCATCAGCGCTTTTTTGAGCACATCGTTGAATTGCGATCAGGCCAACGTCCTTTCCAGGCTATCCTGGACGACCTGTTTTCGTACCTGACCTACCACATCCTGGACAACGACAAACGCATGGCCCTGGCAGTCAAAGGGGTGCGTGAAGGCCTCAGTGTGGAGGCTGCGCGCCAGCGTGCTGACGCGCAGATGCGCGGGGCCACCGCTGTATTGATCCAGACCGTGCTGTCCATGTACCAGACCGTCAGCGCACAGGCGCTGGAGTTGATGCACGAGAAACTGGCCCGCCAGCGTGCCGAAGAGGCGCTGCGCCACGGCAGGCAGCGTTGGCGGTTTTTCCTCGGTGATGACGAGGGTGGCCACATGCCGGGCACACCGCTGGAACAGCGCCTGCGGGTGGTGGTGGACCATGTGCCTGCTGGCGTGGTGGTGGTGGATGCCCGGACCCAGCGTTTTGTGTTTGCCAACTCCTGGTTTAGTCAGATGCTCGGCTACAGTCTGGATGAATTGCTCGACATGACGCCGCAACACATCCACCCGGCGCAAGTCATGCCGCAGGTTGAGCAGGATATTCAGAGCATGAAGGTCGGCCAGAAAAGGGACTCGCTGGCCATCCCCACGCTGCGCAAGGACGGTAGCCGCTTTATGGCCAACATCGAGCGGGTGCCGATTGAGCTGGAGGGCCAACTCAGTGTGTTGGCGGTGTTTACCGACGTGACGGCACGTCTGCAGGCCGAACAGGCGCTGCGGACCAGTGAATCACATTTGCGCACGCTGGTGGACACCATCCCGGATCTGGTCTGGCTCAAGAATACCGAGGGTGTCTATCTCTCCTGCAATCCGGCTTTTGAGCGCTTTTTTGGTGCCAAGGAGGCGGATATCGCGGGCAAGAGCGACCACGACTTTGTTGCCAAGGAACTCGCCGACTTTTTCCGTCAGAAAGACCAGGCGGCCATGGCGGCGCAACGGCCCGTGGTCAACGAGGAGTGGATCACTTTTGCCGACAACGGCCAGCGGGCACTGCTGGAGACCACCAAGGTGCCGATGCTTGACCCGGAAGGCCATTTACTAGGGGTATTGGGCATTGGCCACGACATCACCGAACGCCGCACCCATGCTGAAGCGCTGGAAGCGGAACGATTGCGCCTGCAAAACGCCATTGATGCAGCACAAGCCGGCACCTGGGAGTGGGATGTTCCGGGTGGGCAGGTGCGTTTCAGCGAACGTGCTGCCACCATGCTGGGGTATCCAGCCATGGAACTCCGGCAGGGTGCGTATGAACAGTTTGTCAACCTGCTCCACCCGGACGACCAGCCGCGCCAGCATGAGCTGATGGCACGGCATCTCAGTGGTGAATTGCCGCGTTTTGAGGCAGAGTTGCGTCTGCGCCATCGGGACGGCCACTGGGTCTGGTGGCGCACTCTGGGGCGGGTCATGCAACGCGCAGCCGCAGGGGAACCGGCGCTGGTGGCGGGCATCAGCATTGACATCAGCGACCAGAAAACCCACCGTGAACAACTGGATTACCTCACCCATCACGATGCCCTGACCGGGTTGCCCAACCGCAAACTGTTTGTGGATCTGCTGGCCGCCAGCATGGCCGCCACCTCAGTGCAGCACCATCTGGCGGTGGCCTACATCGACCTTGATGGTTTTGCGGCCTTCAACCAGGACCATGGTGAAGAAATTGGCAATCAGCTGATTGTGGCAGTCAGTCGCAGGCTGGCGCTGGCCATGCGCGAACACCAGCAGTTGGCCCACATCGGTGGCGACGAATTTGCCGTGATCCTCAGCAATCTGGCAGAGCCGCAAGCTTTGATCGAACCGGTCGGTCATCTGTTGACTGTGGTGTCCCAGCCACTGAGTGTGCACGGACTGAACCTGGCTGTGACGGCCAGCATTGGTGTCACGCTGTTTCCGCAACATGACAAGGTGGATGCCGAGCAACTGCTGCGCCAGGCCGATCAAGCCATGTATCTGGCCAAATTGGCTGGCAAGAACCGCTACCACCTGTTTGACCCGGTCAACGACGAAAGCACGCGTGCGCGGCTGACGCGTATCGACGAGGTTCGCCAAGCCTTGAGCAACAACGAATTTGTGCTGTTTTATCAGCCCAAGGTTCGTCTCAGCAGTGGCGAAGTCATTGGTTTTGAAGCGCTGATCCGCTGGCAGCACCCCGAGCGGGGTCTGCTGCCGCCAGTGGTGTTCATTCCCTTGCTGGATCAGCATCCACTGGCGATCACACTGGGTGACTGGGTGATTGAGACGGCCTTGGGGCAATTGGCCCAATGGAAGACCCAGGGCTTGCGTACCACGGTCAGTGTCAACATTGATGCCCAGCAATTGCTGGACCCGGACTTTGCGGACCGGCTGCAGCAGCAATTGGGCCAGTTCCCGATGGTGCAGCCGGCGCAACTGGAACTGGAGATTCTTGAAACCGGTGCGCTGGAGAACATGGCTCAGGTTTCGGCGTTGATCGCCCGCCTGCAAGCCATGGGCATGTCCTGCGCGCTCGATGACTTTGGCACCGGTTATTCGTCGCTGACTTTTCTGAAACAACTGACGGCACACACCATCAAGATCGACCAGAGTTTTGTGCGCGGCATGCTGGATGACGCCGGGCATGCTGCCATTGTCAACAGCGTGCTGGGCCTGGCCCGCAACTTTGACCGACTGGCGCTGGCAGAAGGCATCGAAACCGAAGCCCATGGCTGTTTACTGATCGAGTTCGGCTGCGACTATGGCCAAGGCTACTTCATTGCCCGACCGATGCCCGCAGCCGAGGTGGCACATTGGCTGGCGCATTGGCGAGCCCCCGGAAGCTGGGTGCAGAGTGAGGCGGTTGCACCACGTGACGTCCCGGTTTTGCTGGCGGAAGTTGAACACCGTGCCTGGTGCAAACAGATACATGCCTATGTGGCCCGACAAATCTCGAAAGTACCTGGCAATGACGATGTCACCTGCCGTTTTGGGCTGTGGCTGAACAAGCCGACCACACGCCAGCGTTTTGGCCGCCGTCCGCTGTTTGTTCATCTTGAGCAGACCCATCATGCCATCCACCAAGTGGCGGCGCAGTTGTTGGACAGTGTTCAGAACAATACATTGATCGACGCCAATGCCAGCCTGGCCGAACTCGAAGCCCTGAGTCAGATCATGCTGGATGAATT
>NZ_JAQTWM010000161.1 GCF_028689305.1 Rhodoferax sp.
TTTGTTGACATCTGACCGTTGGCCGCAAACCAGGCTGGCAGGGGCAAGGTCATGGTGTCCACGCCCCGGCCGGATCGCGCCACCACACCGATACGCTTCATCGCATCGGCCAGCGCCCAACTGCGTCGGCGGGGTTCGCTCAAAGGCCGTTTGGTGTGCATATCAATTCAGATTCGCATGGGTCCAGTCCAGACGGTTCCACTCCATTCGCCGGCGACTCCAGTGCTCAGCAATGGCCTGCGTGAAATCTGGACGGACCAGCTTGGCCCGTGCCTCGCACCAGTCAGCAGATTCACGCCGAATCATCACACCTTCTAGCGCGCCTTGTCTGAATTGACTGTGTTGGCAGATCAGCAAGTCTTTAAGCTGCTGCAAAGTAAATTTGCCTTGCTGCAACTGTGGCACAGTGCTCAAGCTCAGCGTTGCAGCCAGCGCATTGCGCCGGGCCGTGTTCCAAAAGCGGCCCTGCGTCCGGTCGTACACATCAAACAGCAAGAACCAATCGGGTAAACGGTCATAGTCCAGCGAATGACGGGCGGCACACCACTCGCCAAACAGCATCAGATTGGACTGCATGTGCAGCGCCAGTTCAGTGCGCAGCTTGTCTCCATGTACGGCCAGCCAATCCGGCAAGCGGGCAAACTGACCGGCATGGGGAGCGTGCAAATATTGACCCCGGTTTTGGGCACGCAACTCACCATCCGGCGACAGCGAAAAGCCCAGATTGGCACCATCGAGCTTTTCTTCCACCACCACGTCGGCGCTCAGCATTTCGGTTGCCTCATGAGACGACAACACCTTGTCGTCGCGCGGCTCACCCTGCGCCAACCAAGCGATGTGCGGGGTGTGGGGAAAGCGGAAGAAGTCGGTCATTGCCCGCGCTCTGGTATTGCAGGCACCACTTGGTCCGGGAACTTCTTTTCATAGAACCGACAGGCATCATCAGGGCACAAAAACGCCACTCGTATCCCTTTCGTCTGCAGAGCTTGCCACCAGTTGAGCCATTTGCAATCCACAGCCTGCAAAATGACCGGCTTGGCAGGGTGCGCGTTGGCCACTGCCGCAAACTTGCGATCTGACGCATCAAAAATTGGCTGTAGTTCAGAGTCAGGAAACTCAATAAACGTGTCATCAGCAGTCGGAGTAATCGCCACCTGCTCCACATGCCTCGTATTGCCAGCATTGCGCAATAACCACTTTAAAAACACATCCCCAACACCTTTGGGCGGCTGAAGTTGTGTCCTTTTCTGATATTCCCTGAGGATAAGAAAAGAATCGTCAATGACGGTGATGCCATTGGATTGCATTTTCTGCAACACGCGGACACACTCGCTCACACAATCTGGCGACGCCTCTGCGTGCTGGTTATTGGCCACCAGTAAGACGTTGGTATCAATCACAGCGCGCATCACTGACCCTGTGCGCTGTGTTGCCGTTTTTTGGCGTCCATCGCAGCCAGAGTACGGGCTGAAATGTCCGCCATTTCATCCCCGAAGAAGTTTTCCGGCCAGTTTTCGATTTCTCCAAAGATATTCAGACGCAAAGGCTCCAGCTCGGTGGAAGAGCCTGATCGTCGGCAGAAATAGATGGCCACATCATGCGGGGTAAGTTCCCCCTCAGCAATGCGTCTTTGCAAACGATTCAGAAAGTGCTCCGAATGACTCTCCACGATGAGTTGGACATTGCGTTCCTTACCGTTTTCACGCGCCTTGATCGCTGAAATGAACACATCCGCAAGCTCCGCCTGCACTTGAGGATGCAAGTGGATTTCAGGCTGCTCCATCCACACCGTCGAATTGGGGGGGCAGTAAAAAGCCTGCACCAGCGCGGGAAGCACTTGCGACACCCCGAAACCCACATCGGTAATTTTGACTTCTGGCGCGCCAGCATGGGTTCTGACAAGTACTTCGTATTCCTTGCGGCCCTCGGCTACAGGCTTGACCGTAAAGCTGTTGATCACACCCAAGTCCTTCAACCATGCTGCAATAAAAGCCGTGAATGACTGCCTGGCCTTTTTGGGGCCACGGTTTAACATGCGGTCTTCATGTTGGGCGGCCAAAATGGCCGCCACGGTCGACTCCCCCGTCTGCCCCACTCCCTCAGGCGTATCACCTGACCATTGGTAGGTCCTCTGTGGATGATTTCTGAGTGGCCCCAGATAAGCAATGCTGCCCAAGAGGCTTTCTGTTGCCAGCGCGAAGTCCGTCAGAAATCCGGCATTCTTGAAACGGGCAATGCTTAAGTCCGACACCCGGTAAAACTTCTCTGGTTCATCCAATGGCCATTTGCGACCATCGGCCATTTTGAACTGGTATTTGTCAGACTGGAGGGAGAACTTGCGATCTTCACCACGGGATAAATCCACATCCAAGACAACACCATCCGAATTCCGCAAATCGTATCGAAGCGATGTGACCTCGGGCTGTCCGGTCTTTCCCGCAGACAAGCGCACCGCCAGGTGAACTTGGTTGCCGGTATACCGTTGCGTGCCGTCTAGCGGGTCTTTCACCTCCATCGCTTTGGGCAACGACCAGCCCAACTCGAAGTCAAGTGTTTTCGACAGATCGTGACCGTTCAGGCAATCTGCGAACGTGCCCAAATCAATCAATGAGGAGGTGTCACCCAGGTGCAGCGCACGCTTTCGGTCGGTTGACAGCGCCGTCTGCTTCAAACCCAGTAACAGATGCCCCAGACTGCTTTTACCGGCACTGTTGGCCCCGAATATCACCGTTAAGGGGGCGAGTCGAACCAAGCCCGTGTCTTGCCAAGCCTTGAAATTTTTGATTCGTAGTGATGTCAGCATAGGTCAAAATCTCCAGCACCCAGTCTATCCCACGCCACCAGCAACTAGCCACCTACATATTCCTCCGATACTGCCCCCCCACCTCAAACAGCGCGTTGGTGATCTGACCCAGTGAGCACACCCGCACCGCGTCCATCAGCACCTCAAACACATTCTGGTTGTCGATCACGGCTTGTTGCAGGCGTTGGAGCTGGGCCGGGGCTTCGTTCGCGTGGCGGGTGTGGAAGTCTCGCAGACGCTTGAGCTGGCTCAGTTTTTCTTCCTCGGTACTGCGCGCCAGCTCCAGCTTGTCCATGACCTGGTCGCCGTGTGGGTTGCGGAAGGTGTTGACCCCGATGATGGGCAGCTCACCGGTGTGTTTGAGCATTTCATAATGCATGGATTCGTCCTGAATCTTGCCGCGCTGGTAGCCGGTTTCCATCGCACCGAGCACGCCGCCGCGTTCGCTGATGCGCTCGAACTCCCGCAACACGGCTTCTTCCACCAGCTCGGTCAGTTCTTCGATGATGAACGCACCTTGTGATGGGTTTTCGTTTTTGGCCAGGCCCCACTCGCGGTTGATGATGAGCTGAATGGCCATGGCGCGGCGCACGCTGTCCTCCGTGGGCGTGGTGATGGCCTCGTCAAACGCGTTGGTGTGCAGGCTGTTGCAGTTGTCGTAGATGGCGATCAGCGCTTGCAAGGTGGTGCGGATGTCGTTGAACTGGATCTCTTGCGCGTGCAGGCTGCGGCCACTGGTCTGGATGTGGTACTTGAGTTTTTGCGACCGTTCATTGGCACCGTATTTTTCTTTCATCGCCACGGCCCAGATGCGCCGGGCCACGCGGCCCATAACGGTGTACTCCGGGTCCATGCCGTTGCTGAAGAAGAAGGAGAGATTCGGCGCAAAGTCGTCAATGTGCATGCCGCG
>NZ_JAQTWM010000008.1 GCF_028689305.1 Rhodoferax sp.
CCGTGAGAGCCTTTACCGCGCCTTGAGCCCAACGGGTAACCCGACCATCAAAACATTCCTTGCCGTGGTGCGTGGTGCAGGCCTTCACTTGGAAGTGTGCAGGGAACCCGTGGCTGCGTAATCGTCTCACCGGGTAATGACATCCGGCCTGAACTTTGTGAACCGATGGCATAAAACCCCTTGACATCCTCACAAACCCCCATGCCATAATCCCCCCAAGCCGAAAGGCCTGGTGCTAGTAACACCACACAGTAAGCGGTGCAACCTCCCCGATAGTGAGGTTTTGTCACGTCTGAACATGCATAACGTCCCGCCTGGGGCATTCAGGTTTTTGGACGGGATGGCCAGAGCGGTAACGCCTGGCGCATGTCTTTGCGCATGTTCTTAACATCCCGTCCACCATTTGCGCGTAAGAACGTAAGTGTTGGGTTTTGAAGTCTCGCAAAGGAGCAAGAAACCATGACCAAGGTCATTCACCTGCCGCGTGCCCACGCTGGCAACCGTGTGCAACTGTCTGCACGCACCCCCAAGCCAACCACCCCAGCCGCTGACGGCATCCAGCGCCAGCAAGCCATTGAAAACGCCTTGACCATGGCCCTGTACTTCATGCGCCAGCCGGGCAATGCAGCCGCCAACGTGTGGGCCGCTACCGCCCGCACCAATCGGGCGCTGACGCTGCTCAAGCAAGCCAGCGAAGGCATGGCACCGGCCAGCCCCGTAAACGCCACTGGGAGGGCCTGAGCCATGACAGACAATGTTGTAAAAGATTATCTTGGGCACCCCTGCCGTTTCACCCAAGCCCAAGGCCACTTTGATGAATCGTTGAAGGTTGCGCAACAAAAAGAATTGCGAGAGATCGAGAGAGATGTTGGGAGGCTCTTGCTTGAGCTATCAGACCGCCTCATGCATTCCAAAAACGCCTCGCATGTCATTGCTGACCTGACTGTCCCCATTCCTGATGCAGAGGAAGCCTCGCTGGCTCAGGAGTTCGTTGACTTCTTCGAGTATGGCATCGGCCAGTTTGTTCTTCTCCAGGCGATGTCGGAATCGCAGGATGGTGCTTTCATCAGGTACCCGGCCCAATTCCTCCAAGCGCGCAAATTCGCGGTACAGCGGGGTGTCAAAGAAGGCTTCTGAATCGCCCCGGGTATCGTGGAGGCCCGTTGGGTTAAGTCAGGCCTGTAGCGCAGCCTGACTGGCTAATTGCCGATAGTAATTTTCTTCAGCTTCGGCAGGGGGAATGTAGCCGATGGGTTCCAGCAGTCGGTGGTGGTTAGGGGTGTTCCGTTGGCGTCGAAGATGCAGTATCCCCACCGCTACCAATATTCGAACCCTCAGTACCTGAGCAAGTTGGTGCTGCTTGTTCTATTGGCCCGCCATGAACAAAGGCCTTATGCTATACAAAATGTAGCATAAGGCTTTTTTTCAGGCCACCAGCGCGAGCCAGGTCAGGCCGGCCAGATAGAAGCCACACAGAATCAGCGCAATCAATACAAATTGCTTCATACGTCAGTCCCCTTCCCGATACTTTTCACCACCAGCCAGGCCGCCAGGCGCCTGTTGGTGTCAACGGCATATTACGGGTTGTCATCAGCCCGGCTGCCATGGGCGGTCAGAAAAGGCGGGTTTCCGTGAAGAAGATCACGGCCAACTTGCCGCAGCCCGCACCTCTTGGGCGCCCCACAACACCTTGAGGTATCCCCGGGCCGGCCTTCACCAAAGTGCCTGCAGGCGCCCTGCCACCAGCTGGACGGCCCGGTCTGCCATGGCCCGAGCCTCCGAGGCGTCGTGTGTCACCAGCAAAGTGGTCATGCCTGCGGCCTGGATGCGGCTGCGGAATTCGTCACGCAAGGCCACACGCAAGTCGGCATCCAGTGCGGAAAACGGCTCATCCAGCAGCAACGCCCGTGGCCGGGTGATCAGCGCCCGCGCCAGCGCCACACGTTGCTGCTCCCCGCCGGACAGGCTCCAGACTTGGCGCTGCGCCAGCTCGGTCAAGCCAAACACACCCAGCATCTGCAAGGCCTGCAGCCGCGCCTGACGCCTGGGCAAGCGCTGTTCGACCAGGCCAAACGCCACGTTGTCCTGCACGTTCAGGTGCGGAAACAGCGCAAAGTCCTGGAACATCAAGGCAAAGCCACGGCGTTCGGGCGGCAAACCGGTGATGTCCTGCCCGTCGAACCAGACGGTGCCGGCAACGGGGGCCTGCAGCCCCGCCACGATATTGAGCAGGGTGCTTTTGCCGCTGCCTGAAGGGCCAAGCAGCGCCACAATTTCGCCGGCGTGCACCTGCAGATTCACCTCCTGCAACAACGGTCGGCCGGCATAGTGTTGGGCAATGTGACGTAGTTCAAGCATGGTGTGGTGACGAGGTGGCAGAGCGGACAGGGGCCCCCTCTGGCGGCGGCTGAGGGTGCCCGGGCAAAGGCCATTCGATCAGCAGAAACGCCGCTAGCGCCAAAGCCATCAGCAGGCAAGCCAACAAAAAGGCGGCGTCCAGATTGGCGGCGCCGGGGCGCCCCAGGCGCTGGTAGATCAGTGTGGTGAGTGTGGCCCATTCGGGGCGCGACAAAAACAGCGTCACGGCAAATTCACCCAACGCGGTGGCCGCCGCAAACGCCATGCCGCGCCGCAGCGCCGGCAGCAGCAGTGGCAGGGTCACCCGCCAGAAACAACGCCACGGGCTGGCCCCGAGCGTGCGCGCGGCCTGCCCCAGATGCACAGGCAAACTGTCAAGCCCAGCCGACAGCGACTTGGCCACAAACGGGTAGGCCAGCACCGCATAAGCCGCCAGCAACAGCGGCAAGCTGGCGCTCAGTGACGGATACAGCAACAGCAAGCCAAACGCCACCGTGACTGGCGACACCACGAACGGTAAAAAGGCGGCAGCACGCCAAAGCGTCGACGCGCGTGCCGCCATGGCGTGCAGCAACCCGAGCAAAGTGGCCAGCAGCAGCGCCAGGCCGGAAAAACGCAGGGTGTTCCACAAGGCACCGCGCGTTTCTTCATCAAACACCTGCCCCCAGGTGTCCCACCCGGCAAACAGGCCGCGCCAGAGGATGGCCGCGATGGGCAGGCCACAAACCGAAAACAGCAGCAACAGAGCTGCCCAAACACCCAGCCATTGCAGCCAGCCACGCGGCTGCTGGCGCGCCACTGGCGCCCGGCGCAGGGGCGCCGCCAGCCGCTGTTCCAGCGCGGCATAGGCCAGCGCCACCGCACCGGTCAGTGCGAGCATCCACAACGCCAGCACACTGGCCTGCGCCAGCTGCAGCTCATAAGCCACCAGCGTGTAGATCTCCACCTCCACCGTGGCATAACGCTGGCCACCCAGCACCAGCGCCAGCCCAAAGCCGGCAAAGCAGTACAGAAACACCAGGCACAAACTTGACATCAACCACGGCGCCATCGTGGGCCACTCGACACGCCAGAACGCCCGCCAGGGCGTGGCCCCGAGTGAACGCGCCGCCGCCAGCTGGCGGGCATTGACTTGCCCCAGCGCGTCCACACCGGCGCGTACCACCAGGCACAAATTGAAAAACAGATTGCCATACAACAGCAGCCAGGGGCTGCCCTGCAGGTCCAGCCCCAACCAGCCACTGAGCACACCACGCGGCCCCCACAGCGCCAATACGCCCAGGGCGGCCACCAGCGTCGGCACCACAAACGGCAACATCAGCAAGCGCAGCACCAGCGTGCGCCCGGCAAACTCAAAACGCGCCAGCACCCAGGCCAGCGGCAGGCCCAACAGCAGCGCCAGCACGCAGGTGATGGCGGCCTGCGCCAGCGACCAGCCCAGACGCCAGCGCAAGTAGTCGTCCTGCCAGGGTAAGGACCATGACACCGCAGCGTTCTGCCCGCCAGTCACACCCTCCAGCACCAGCCTGGCCAGGGGCGCCAGCAACAGCAGGCCCAGCGCCGCCGCCGGCAGCCAGGCCAGCCCCAAGCCGGCCCAGGAGCGTGACGATGTGGGCAGGCGCTCACTCACGGTCAGTCAGGGGGTGTCGGCCAGCACCGCTGGGGTCGGCGTTATTTCAGCACCACCTGTGTCCAGCGGGCCACCCACTGCGCCCCCTTGTCAGCCACCATCTGCAGCGGCAGGCTGTCAAAACTGGCGGGCTCGGCCGCATGGCGCAACACTGACGCACGCGGAGTCTGTGCCTGCACCGGGTACATCCACATGCTGGTCTGCAGCGCTTCCTGAACCGGCGCCGAACGCAGGAAATCGACCAACTTCAGGGCCGCCTCACGCTGACTGCCGCCCTTGAGCAAAGCCACCCCCTCGACCTGGCGGAACACGCCGCCCTTGAGGTTCAAACTGGCCGTGGGCGATTCGGTGAGTTTTTCCTTGGCATAAAACACCTCGGCGGCCGGGCTGGTGGCGTAACTCACCACCAGCGGATGGGTGCCACCACCCCGGGTGAATTCGGTGTAGTAGGCCTCACTCCAGCCCTTGGCCACCTTCAGGCCATTGGCACGCATCTGTGCCCACCAGGCAAAGGCTTCCTCTTCACCCAGACCGGCAATGGTCGCCAGCAAAAAGGCGTACCCAGGGCTTGACGTGGCCGGGTTGGGTACCACCAGGGTGGCTTTGTAGGCCGGCAGCGTCAGCTCCTGCAGCGTTTTGGGCAAGGCCAGGCCGCTTTTGGCTATTGCCGCCTTGTCGTAATTCAGGGTGACAAAGCCATAGTCCACCGCTGCCACCGCGGCGCCCAGATCGGCATCGGCCTTGGCGGGTGGCAAGCCAGGTTCCAGCACCCCAGCGGCCTGCGCTTTGGCGGCCAGTGTGTTGTCGATGCCGAACACCACATCGGCCAGCGGCTGCGCCTTGGTCAGGATGAGCTTGTTGAGCATCTCGCCGGCATTGCCGCCCTTGATGATGGCCAACTTGACGCCAGCCTGGGTTTCAAACTGCGCCAGCAGCGGTTTGGGCAGGGAGAACGAGCTGTGCACCATCACCCGCAGCTCATCGGCGGCGTGCGCCAGCGGAGAAACAGCACAAGTGGCCAGCGCGGTGGCGGCCAGGACAAAAAAACGACGGTTCATGGCATGCCTTTCAGTGCGCCAGCGCGTGCCAAGCGCGGGGTGAAAGGCCCAACCGGCAAGCGGCTGCGGTCCCGAACCGTCACGCTCCCTACGCTGGCATGATCCAGATCAGGTGAGTGGGGTATTTCTCAGCCCGTGTTGCCACGGACACCCCCGGTGAAGCGGCAATTGTAGTGGTCGCTGCCGTTTATTGGCTCAATTCGAGCCGCACCACGTGGTTGTCCTTGGCCGACCAGGTGCGGCCGGTCACCCGCTCCACAGCATCGGTGTGGATTTCTGCGGCAATGGCCCGACTCGGCGCCTTGCCCAGCGTGATTTTGCTGCTGGTGACGCGGCCACCACCGGTTTGGGCCACACCTGGGGGCGGTGACTGGCCGTCAAAGCTCACATGGCTGACCGTCGGGTCCAAGTAACCACGCGGGCGCTCCAGCTGGATGATCGAGAAGGCCCGCAAATCCGCATCGGCGATCCGGTCAGCCTTCAGGTGCACCAGCTGACTGCCGCGTGGAAACGGGCTGCGGTAGATGTGGGTCACGGCATAACCCGGCGCCCGCACGACAAATTCATAGGCTTGCCCTTGTTGCGCCCGAAACGGCCCCCAACGGCCATCCGCCCCTACCGCCTTCTCGTACACCGCCGGGCCAAGGCGCAGGCCGGTGTCGGCCTGCACGGCAAACACCTCGACCCGGGCCTTGGGCACAGGCAGGTTGTTGAAGTAGTGGGTGGCTTCACTGGCACGGTCGCCGGACTGCACCCCCATGCCGGTCACCTGCCCGTCCAGCACCAGCGCCACCTGCGGCCAGATCGTCTGGGAGCGGGGCTCCTGACCGGTGATGAAGCGGTAGCTGGCAGCAAATGAGGCCGGCGAGAACGCGCCATCACGTTGCTCGGACTGCGCAATCACCAGGCTTTTGACCCCCTTGAGCGCGGCCGTTTCGTAGTCTTTCACGGTCAACGGGCTTTTGGCTCCAGCCCACGGCCCCTCGGGCCAGGACAACACGGCGTGGCTGACCGTCTGGTCCCCCCCACCGTTGAGAATGTAGTTGCGAATGGCATAGGCACCACGCCCCTGGCCGATCAATACCACCTGCTTGGCACCGGTCCGAGCCAGCACCTGCGCCACCTGCGCCTGCAGAAAAGCGAGCTGTTCGGTATCCGTGCTGCGGCCGGGTTGCGCCTTGGCCGCATCGTCCGGCGCCCGCGGGTGGGCCAGCTGCAGAGCCACCAGACGCTCGCGTGGCCAGCCGTTGGACTCAAAGCGCCAAACCAGGTCCTGCCAGTAACTGGCCGAGGCATCGTCACCATGCACCAGCAGCACCGGCTGCGCCGACTCCTGCACCCTGGGACCATAGGCGCAGCCCGAAAATACTATCAATAAAGGAGCAATCAGCGTAATCAATACGCGGGCTAGAAGGCGATTTTTCATATAAAACTCCGAAACATCCGGGGACCAGAAACAGCCGGACGTTTCAGCCCTTGAGCAGCTGCTGACCACCCAGATAGGGCTGCAGCACGGCGGGCACCGTCACCGAGCCATCGTCGTTCTGGTAGTTTTCCAGCACCGCCACCAGCGTGCGGCCGACCGCCAGTCCGGAGCCGTTGAGGGTATGCACCAGCTCGTTTTTGCCTTGGGCGTTCTTGAAGCGGGCTTGCAGCCGGCGCGCCTGGAAGGCTTCGCAGTTGCTCACCGAGCTGATCTCGCGGTAGGTGTTTTGCGCGGGCAGCCAGACTTCCAGGTCATAGGTTTTGCTGGCGCCAAAGCCCATGTCACCGGTGCACAGGCTCATCACCCGGTAAGGCAGGCCGAGTTTTTGCAGGATGGCTTCGGCATGGCCGGTCATGACTTCCAGCGCCTCGTAACTTTTCTCGGGGTGGACGATCTGCACCATCTCGACCTTGTCAAACTGGTGCTGGCGAATCAGGCCCCGGGTGTCGCGCCCGGCGCTGCCGGCTTCCGAGCGGAAACACGGGGTGTGGCCGGTGAGTTTGACCGGCAGTTCGGATTCCGCCAACACCACGTCACGCACAAAGTTGGTCAAGGGCACTTCCGCGGTGGGAATCAGGTACAGCGCGGTGTGGTCAGGCTGCTCTTCACCCTCTTGCCCGCCTTTTTTGGCGGCAAACAAATCACCCTCAAACTTGGGCAACTGGCCGGTGCCACGCAGGGTCTCGCCGTTGACGATGTAGGGCGTGTAACACTCGGTGTAGCCGTGTTCCTGGGTCTGCACGTCCAGCATGAACTGCGCCAGGGCACGGTGCAGGCGCGCCACCTGCCCTTTCATCACGGTGAAGCGGGCCCCGGTGAGCTTGACCCCCATCTCAAAATCCAGCCCCAGCGGGGTGCCCACGTCCACGTGGTCCTTGATGGCAAAGTCAAAGCTGCGCGGTGTCCCCCAGCTGCGCACCACCACGTTGCCATGCTCGTCTGCCCCCACCGGCACACTTTCATGCGGCAAGTTGGGCACGGCCAGCAGCAGGGTCTGCAGCTCAGTCTGGATCTGGTCGAGCCGCTTGGCGGAGCTGTCGAGCTCGTCTTTGATGCTGGCCACCTGTGCCATCGCCGCCTCGACCTCAGCCGCACCAGCCGGGCCTTTGGCTTTGAGCTGGCCAATTTGTTTGCTGGAGGCGTTGCGCTGCGCCTGCAGCGCCTCGGTGCGCATCTGGATGGTTTTGCGCTCGGACTCCAGCGCGGTGAAGGCTTCCACGTTCAGAAAGGCTTGCGGGTTCTTGCGGGTTTCCAGGCGGGCCACCACATGGGCCAGGTCTTTGCGCAGCAGGGTCAGGTCTAGCATGATCAGGTTTCTTTATGAAAAATTGGGCTCTAGCCCACGATTTTATTGTGCAAGCAGCTACTAAAATAATAGCTAAACAAAGTCATCCGCAGCTTCGGCCGAAGCCAGCCGCAGCCCCTTTGGCAGCGGGAACTTGACCGTCTCGGGCGTGCCAGCCAGCGTCTGCACCGACACGGCCCCAAGCGCCTTGAGGCGCTCGACCACCTGCATCACCAGGACTTCGGGTGCCGAGGCACCGGCTGTCAGGCCGACACGGGTGGCGTTGGCCAGCCAGTGCGGCTGCAGGTCGTCGGCACTGTCCACCATGTAGCCGGGGGTGCCAAGTTTCTGCGCCAGTTCGGCCAGGCGGTTGCTGTTGGAACTGGTCGGGCTGCCGACCACGATCACCACATCCACCTGGGTGCTCAGCAGCTTGACTGCGTCCTGGCGGTTCTGGGTGGCATAACAGATGTCCTGTTGCTTGGGCTCGCGTACCAACGGAAAGCGGACCTTGATGGCTGCGGCGATGTCGGCGGCGTCATCCACACTCAGCGTGGTCTGCGTCACCACCGCCAGCCGCTCACTCTGGCTGGGCGTCACCCGCGCCACGTCAGCCACGCTTTCGACCAGGTGAATGCCGCCATCAAGCTGGCCCATGGTGCCCTCTACCTCAGGGTGGCCCTTGTGGCCGATCATGATGAACTCATAACCCTCTTTGGCCAGTTTGGCCACTTCCACATGCACCTTGGTGACCAGCGGGCAGGTGGCGTCAAAGATGCGAAAACCTCGGGCCGCGGCCTCCTGCTGCACCGCGCGGCTGACGCCATGGGCCGAAAACACCAGGGTTGCCCCGGCGGGCACGTCATCCAGCGCTTCAATGAAAATGGCGCCCTTGGCCTTGAGGTCGTTCACCACATAGGTGTTGTGCACGATTTCGTGGCGCACATAAATCGGCGCACCAAACTTGGCCAGGGCTTTTTCGACGATTTCAATGGCCCGGTCCACACCGGCGCAAAAGCCACGCGGCTGCGCCAGCAAAATCACCCCCACGCTGGCCGCTGTATGGGCGGCGCTGCCCCCCGAGGGAGCGCTCAGGCCGTCAGTGATCGAAGCCTGGCTGTTCATAAAACACCGATCACCTGCACTTCAAACGTCACCGGCTGGCCAGCCAGCGGGTGGTTGAAGTCCAGCAGCACCGCCTCGCCCTGCTCACCCGAGCGGAAGTCCACAATGACACCGGCGAACTGGCCGCTGCCGTCGGGGGTGGGGAACTGCAGCACCTCGCCCACAGCATACTGCTCCCCCTCGTTGCCCAGGTCGGTGAGTTCTTGACGCGCCATCCACTGTTGCATGGCCGCACTGCGTTCACCAAAAGCGGCACCAGCGGGTAGTTCAAACCTGGTTTGCGTGCCCTCGGCCAGCCCGAGCAAACAGGCCTCCAGCGCCGGTGACAGCTGGCCGGTGCCCAGCGTCAGTGTGGAAGGTGTGCCGTTGAAGGTGTTGATCACGTCACCGGCCGGACCACTCAGGCGGTAATGCAGGGTGAGAAAAGAGCCTGGTTGAACAGTGGCAGGGGTGGTGGTCATGGCGTGGTGTCGCTGAAAAAAAGGGAATGGTGCCGCCCCAAAACCCCAGGGGCACAAACCTGGTCTGGTGGCGCATAAACTGCATGGATTGTAAAAGCCTGACACGTGTGTGCTGCCATGCCCCTCAAAGACCTGCCCCCCGATGCCCGCCCGCGTGAAAAACTGCTGGCACGCGGCCCTGGCGCCCTCAGCGACGTAGAGCTGTTGGCGCTGTTGCTGCGTACTGGCATCAAGGGCAAGGGGGTGCTGCAGCTGGCACACGAACTGCTGCAGCTCAAACCGCAACAGGACGGGACCGCCGGTTTTGATGGCATTGCCGGACTGCTCCACGCCACGGCAGACGACCTGCGCCGGATCAAGGGCCTGGGCCCGGCCAAACGCGCCGAGCTGGTGGCGGTGCTGGAACTGGCACGCCGTGCGTTGCGCCAACGGCTGCAGGAACGCACCGTGTTCGATTCGCCTGACGCCGTCAAGACCTATCTGCAACTGCAACTGGGCGCGCGCAGCCATGAGGTGTTTGCCGTGTTGTTTCTGGACGCCCAGAACCGTTTGCTGGCGATGGAGGAGCTGTTTCGCGGCACGCTGACACAAACCAGTGTCTACCCGCGTGAAGTGGTACTGCGTGCCTTGCACCACCAGGCTGCTGCCGTGGTGCTGGCGCACAACCACCCCAGTGGTACGGTGCAGCCCTCGCGGGCGGATGAAATGTTGACACAGACCCTGAAAACCACGCTGGCGCTGATCGACGTGCGGGTGCTGGACCATGTCATCGTGGCACCGGGTGAGGCCTTGTCGATGGCAGAACGGGGGCTGTTGTGACCGTGGTCAAAGTCCGGGCGCTGACCGACCTCAAATTGGTCAAACGCGCTTTGACCGAACAGGCCCAGCTGCGCGCCAGCCAGGCCAGCGCGCAGGCCAAGGCCGCCAAACAGGCAGCCAGCGACAAGGACTTGTTCCGGCGCGCCGCCGGCGCCGTGCAGCCGCTGCCCGACAAACGCCGGGTGCTGCACCAACCTGAACCCAGGCTGCCGCAGGCGATGCAGTACCAGAAAGATGAACAAGCCGTGCTGAAAGAGGCGATCAGTGACGAATTTGATGTCTCCACCCTGCTCGACACCGACGAACACCTGAGTTTTCGCCGTCCTGGCATTGGCCCGGACGTGACGCGCAAGCTGCGCCGCGGTGACTGGACCATCCAGCGCCAACTGGACCTGCACGGTCTGCGCCGTGACGACGCGCGTGAGGCCCTGGGTCTTTTCATCCGGGAAGCGTACAAACAGGGTATCCGCTGCGTCAGGGTCATCCACGGCAAAGGGCTGGGATCACCGGGCAAGGCGCCCGTCCTGAAAAGCCGGGTGCACAGCTGGCTGGTGCAGAAAAACGAGGTATTGGCCTTTGTGCAGGCCAAACCGGCCGACGGTGGCGCCGGCGCGCTGGTGGTGTTGCTGACGTCGGCCCGCGCGGGGTAAACGTCAGCCCCAGCGCGGGTCAGACATCAGCGCTCGTTCTTGGAAAAGCGCTTTTGTGCGTCGCGCGGCACAAACACCTTGCCACCGCCTGCGGGTTTGCCAAAAGCCGGCTTGCCAAAAGCGGGTTTGCGGGCCGCAAAGTCGCCTCGCGGCGCGAAATCACCACGTGGTGCTGCGCCGCCATTGCGGTCACCGGCAAAACGGTCATTGAAACCACCCTTGCGCTCGTAACTGAAACCTTCACGCGGCGCGGCAGGACGCTGTTCGTCGCGCTGGGCGACACCGCCAACCACGCGCGGACCGCTGGGCTTGCGATCACCAAAGCTCGGGCGGCTGTCGCCGAAACCACCACGATTGCCACCAAAACCGCCACCCGCCGGGCGGCCAGCGCCAAATTTGCGGTCACGCGAATGGAAGTCAGAACCACCACGGCCACCAAAACCGCCGTTCGGACGGGACTCTGGCAGACGCTGCTGCGGCTCCAGACCCGGAATCACTTCGGGCTTGATCGGCTGACGGCTGTAGGCTTCGATGTCAAAAATCTTGCGGCGATCGCGGAATTCGGCAAAGGTCACGGCCAGACCATCACGCCCAGCGCGGCCGGTACGGCCAATGCGGTGGGTGTAGTCCTCGGCCTTCATCGGCAGGCCAAAGTTGAACACGTGGGTAATGGTGGGCACGTCAATGCCGCGAGCGGCCACATCGGTGGCCACCAGAATCTGCACATGGCCCTGGCGCAGCGCCATCAGGCGGCGGTTGCGCAGGCCCTGGCTCAAGGCACCGTGCAAGGCCACGGCATCAAAGCCGTCTTGCTGCAGGTCATTGGCCAGGCCATCACACTCGATCTGGGTGCTGGCAAACACAATGGCCTGATTGATGGTGGTGTCACGCAGCCAGTGGTCGAGCAGCTTGCGCTTGTGCTGGGCGTTGTCGGCCCAGAACAGCACCTGCTTGATGTTGGCGTGTTTTTCCTGCGGGCTGTCGATGGTGACGCGCTGGGGTTCACGCATGACGCGGGCAGCGAGTTGCTGGATGCGCGGCGCAAAGGTGGCGCTGAACATCATGGTCTGCTTGCGGTCGATGGTGAGCTGGTTGATTTCAGCCAGGTCGTCCGAGAAGCCCAGGTCGAGCATACGGTCGGCTTCGTCCACCACCAGGAACTGCACTTGGTCAAGCTTGATCTGCATCGAACGCTGCAGGTCCAGCAGGCGGCCCGGTGTGGCCACCACCAGATTGGCATTTTGCAACTTGGCAATCTGCAGCTGGTAGGGCATGCCACCGACGATGTTGGCGACACGCAGGCCGCGGCAGTGCTGCACCAGATCGATCGCGTCGTGCGCCACTTGCTGGGCCAGTTCACGGGTCGGGCAAACAATCAGCGCACCGGGACTGGGCGCGGTAAAGTGGCGTGGGTTGGTTGGGTCCTTGCGTTTGGCACGCTTCGGGGGGGCCTCACCCTTGGCAGCCGCTTCGGCCACGGCGCGCTCATAGTCGGCCCGCGCCTGGGCTTCCGCCTCGGCCTGCTGCGTCAGCAGGGTGTGCAATACCGGCAACAAGAACGCGGCGGTCTTGCCGCTGCCGGTCTGGCTGGAAACCATCAGGTCCGTGAAACGGGATGCCTTGCCGCCATCAGTGTGGCCCTGCATAGCCAGCGGAATGGTTTTTTGCTGCACGATGGTCGGCTGGGTGAATCCCAGGTCTTTCACCGCACGGATCAGCTCAGGGGCCAGGCCCAGCGTGATAAAACCGTTGGGCACCTCAGGTTCGGCCACGACAGCCTCGGGGGTGATCACCGCGTCATCGGCGATCAGGTGCAGGTCATTGGAAATGGTTTCGGCAGACGACAAATCGCCTGTCGCCAAAATAGCGTCAGTCATGATTTCTTTCAATACGAATACACGAGCGCCGCACGTGGTGCGGTGGGCTCCGTTCATGGTTAAAAAACATCAACCATCAAACGGAACCAGCTCTGACTCACGGGTGTGAGTGTTTTTCAGCGCCAGGGGTTCTTTTCGGATCAGGCTGCAAGCAGCATGACATTGAACCCGGTGAATGTTGGGAGATGTGCAAATTAGCGCCGCTGTTAACAGCGCAGCCAAGGATTATGGCACAAGTTCGGGTTTCTACCTAATTTCCTTCAGGCAGCCGGGTATTTGATGAAGTGCGCGCGGTAGTGTTCCAGTTCGTCAATCGACTCGTGCACATCAGCCAGCGCGGTGTGCCACTGCTTTTTCTTGAAGCTTTTGTAGACCTCGGGTGCCCAGCGTTTGGAGAGCTCCTTGAGGGTGCTCACGTCCAGGTTGCGGTAATGGAAAAACGCTTCCAGCTTGGGCATATAACGCGCCAGGAAGCGCCGATCCTGCCCGATGCTGTTGCCACACATGGGTGTGGTGCCCTTGGGCACGTAGTGACCCAGGAACGCCAGGATCTGCGCCTGTGCCTCGTCTTCGGTCAGGGTCGAGGCCTTGACCTTGTCAATCAGACCGCTCTTGCCATGGGTACTTTTGTTCCACTTGTCCATGCCGTTGAGCAGCGCGTCACTCTGGTGCAGCACCAGCACCGGGCCTTCAATGCGGCTCTCCAGCTGCGGGCCGGTCACGATGACGGCAATTTCAATGATGCGGTCTGTCTCGGGGTTCAAGCCGGTCATCTCGCAGTCCAGCCAGACCAGATTCTGGTCGGACTTGGGCAAAACAGCTTGGACAACGGGGCTGGTGGTGGGGGTGTTGGATGCAGGCATGCGGCAAATTGTCGCCGATCACCTAAACTTCGCCGCCATGCGTGATACCAACCTGTTCTCCGACCCGTCCCTGCTGCTGACGACCGGCTTTGCCGTGGCACTGCTGCTGAGCCTGCTGCTGAAATTCTGGCTCGCCTCCCGGCAGATCCGGCATGTGGCGCGTCACCGCGGGCAGGTTCCTGCCGCCTTTGCCACCACCATCACACTGGCAGCGCACCAGAAGGCTGCTGATTACACCCTGGCCAAGGCCCGCCTTGGCCTGCTGGAGCTGGCCTTGGGGGCCGCCGTGCTGCTGGGCTGGACGCTGCTGGGCGGCCTGTCGGCGCTGAACCACGGGTTGGTGGCCTGGCTGGGCGCGGGCATGACGCAACAACTGGCGCTGTTGGCCGGCTTTGTGCTGATCAGCGGCCTTTTGGATCTGCCGCTGTCGCTGTACCAGACCTTTGTGCTGGAGCAGCGTTTTGGCTTCAACAAGATGACACTGCAGCTCTGGCTGACCGACTTGCTCAAGTCCAGCCTGATGGGGGCGCTGATCGGCCTGCCGATAGCCGCGCTGGTCCTGTGGTTGATGGGCGCCAGCGGTGGCCTGTGGTGGCTGTGGGCCTGGTTGTTCTGGATGGGCTTCAACCTGCTGTTGCTGGTGATTTACCCGACGCTGATTGCCCCGATGTTCAACAAGTTCACCCCCCTGGAAGATGCCACGCTGAAAACACGCGTCACCGCCCTGATGCAGCGCTGCGGCTTCTCGGCCAAGGGGCTGTTTGTGATGGATGGCAGCAAGCGCAGTGCCCATGCCAACGCCTATTTCACCGGCTTTGGTGCCGCCAAACGGGTGGTGTTTTACGACACGCTGCTGTCCAGGCTGAGCCCGGCAGAGGTGGATGCCGTGCTGGCGCACGAGTTGGGCCACTTCCGACACCGGCACATCGTCAAGCGCATCGTGGTGATGTTTGCCATGAGTCTGGCCGGTTTTGCGCTGTTGGGCTGGCTGGCGGACCAGGTCTGGTTTTACACCGGCCTGGGCGTGCAACCCAATGTGACCGGCGCCAATGATGCGCTGGCGCTGCTGCTGTTTTTGCTGGCCATGCCGGTAGGGAGCTTTTTTATTGCGCCGATCTTTGCCCAGTTCTCACGCAAACATGAGTTTGAGGCCGACGCCTACGCCGTGGCGCAGACCAGCGGGCAGGACCTGTCCTCGGCGCTGCTCAAGCTGTACGAAGACAATGCCTCGACCCTGACACCCGATCCCTTGTACGTGGCGTTTTATTACTCCCACCCCGGTGCCTCGGAACGACTGGCCCGGATGCAGCCGGCCACCCGGAACGCCTGAAAAAAATTTATGGAAAATATGCCTCTAGCCCAGACAAAACGTGCATTGAGAGCTACTGAAGTTGTAGCAAATCTGGCAAAACTGGAAGGCTGGCGGCTGTCTGGTGATGGCACCACGGTGGCAATTGAAAAGACCTTCACCTTTGCCAACTACGACCGCACCATGGCATTTGTGAACGCGCTGGCGTTTATCGCCCATGCGCAGGACCATCACCCGGAGCTGATCGTGCAGCAGCACCAGTGCCTGGTGCGCTGGCGCAGCGATGATGTGAGTGGCATCTCGCTGGCCGACTTTGCCTGCGCCAAACAGGTGGACGCCCTGCTGGCCGGGCCGGCGTCCGCCTGATGACCAAGCCAACACCGCAACCCGGCCTGATCGTGGCCAACTATGGCCGCCATTTTTTGGTGGAAGACGCCACTGGCGAGCGGCGCATCTGCCACTCGCGCGGTAAGAAAAGCCAGGGGGTAGTGGGTGACCGGGTGCTGTGGCAAGCCTCGCAGGACGAAGGCACCATCGAAAAAATTGAGCCACGACGCAACCTGTTTTACCGCCAGGATGAGGTGCGCACCAAGTCGTTTGCCGCCAACCTGGACCAGGTGTTGATTCTGCTGGCCGCCGAGCCCGAGTTTTCCAGCAGCCAACTGTCACGTGCGCTGATCGCGGCCGAAGCGCAGCACATCACCCCGATCATTGCGCTCAACAAGCGTGATCTGGCCGAGCCTTTTGCCCGCGCCTGGGCGTGGCTTGCACCCTACCGGCAGATGGGTTACGACGTGTTGCCACTGTGCCTGGCCAATCACAACGAGGCTGACCGGCAAACGCTACGACAGCGGTTGTCTGGCAAAACCACGCTGGTGCTGGGCCCCTCAGGGGCCGGCAAAAGTACCCTGATCAATTGCCTGATTCCGGGCGCGCTGGCCCAGACCGGCCAGCTGTCGCAGGCGCTCAACTCGGGTAAACACACCACCACCAGCACCACCTGGTACTGGATGGATGCCGCCAAGCGTACTGCCCTGCTGGATTCGCCCGGGTTTCAGGAGTTTGGCCTGAACCACATCGACCCGGCGCAACTGGCGGCCTACATGCCCGACCTCAAGCCACATGTGGCGCAGTGCAAGTTCTACAACTGCAGCCATTTGCACGAACCCGGTTGTGGCGTGATGGCAGCCATCCAATCGGACGCCAACCCGGATGGCATCAGCCCCAATCGCTACAAGATTTATAGTGACTTATACGCCGAACTGAAACAGGTCCGGCGTTATTGACGCACCCCGGGCGCGACCTCAGCCGCGCAGCTGCAGCACGTCGGCCAAGGCCTGGATCAGCTGGTCACACTGCGCCGGAGTCCCGACACTGATGCGCAAGTACTGGTCAATACGCGCCTGCTTGAAATGGCGCACCAGGACACCACGGGCACGCAGATCAGTGGCCAAACCAGCGGCATCATGGGCCGGATGACGGGCGAAGACAAAATTGGCCTGGGAAGGTAACACGGCAAAACCCAGGTCTTCAAGCGCCAGGATCAGGCCTTCGCGGCTGTTCATCACGGCCTGGCAGGTCTGGGCAAAATAGGCCTGGTCTTCGAAGGCCGCCACCCCGCCGGCAATCGCCAGGCGATCCAGCGGATAGGAGTTGAAACTGTTTTTCACCCGCTCCAGCGCATCAATCAGGTGGGCCTGGCCACAGGCATAGCCAATCCGCAGGCCAGCCAGCGAACGTGATTTGGACAGGGTGTGCACCACCAGCAAGTTCGGGTAACGGGCGATCAGCGTCAACGCGCTCTGGCCGCCAAAATCCACATAGGCTTCATCCACCAGCACAACTCGGTGCGGGTGCAGCTGCAGCAGTTGCTCAATGTCCGCCAGCGGCAGACCGATGCCGGTGGGGGCGTTCGGGTTGGCAATCACCACGCCGGCCAC
Source organism: Rhodoferax sp. (assembly GCF_028689305.1). Lineage (GTDB taxonomy): Bacteria > Pseudomonadota > Gammaproteobacteria > Burkholderiales > Burkholderiaceae_C > Rhodoferax. Next base: position 16,862 of record NZ_JAQTWM010000008.1, read on the forward strand.
TCGCTGACCGTCGGCGCGGGCGTAATCGGCCACCTGCAGCCGCAAGTCGTCCGCCAGGGGCACCAGTTGCGCCTCAATGCCATACAGGCCGCAGTACACCTTGTAGAAGCTGTAACTGATGTCGGGCAGCAGCAAGGGGCAGCCCTGCTGGAAAAAGGCAAAAAAAGCATGCGCCAGCACTTCGTCGGAACCATTGCCCAGAAAAACATGTTGCTCGGCCAGCCCATGCTGTGCCGCAATGGCCTGGCGCAAGGCCGTCGACTCCGGGTCCGGGTACAACTGCAATCCCTGCTGCGCGGCCTGGGTGATGGCCGCGATCACGCGCGGGGACGGTGGGTAGGGGTTTTCGTTGGTGTTGAGTTTGACCAGATTGCTGATCTTGGGCTGCTCCCCTGGCACATATGGCGTCAGGCGCCCCACGACAGGACTGTAAAAATTCGAGGTCATCACAAATACTATAAATTCAATAGCTATAAAGGCTTATTTCAAGCGGGCTAGAGGTCAATTTCCTCAAAATTCAGCCGAGCAAGCGGGCCAATGTCAGCAGTGCCAGCAACACCACCCACATGACCACGGTGCGCCACACCAGTCCGACCACGGTCGCCAGATGCGACAGCTCCGGCTGCGGCCGCTCTGCGCAGACATCCTCCTCCAGCGGCAGCACCGATGACGCCGGCTGCGTGCTCATGCGCCCGTCCAGGCCACGCAGGTGGATGTTCACAGCGCCAGCTGTGGCGGCCAGCACCACACCATCGGCGTTCGCCGAACCCCGCTGGGCGTAACGCCGCCAGTCGTCAATGGCTTCTTCAAAATTACCAACCACCGCAAAACCAATGGCGGTGACCCTGGCCGGTAGCCAGTCCATCCAGGCCCAGGCTTGCAAGGCATCTTTCTGCAAGGCAGCACTGACCGGCTGGTGGTGCGCCTCACTTTGATGACGCCAATAACGCGCGACAAATTCACCAAGCCGGTACACCACCGCACCGGTAGGCCCCAGCCCAAAAGCCGCCAGCACCGAGAACCAGGCCAACACACCAAACACATGGCGATGGGCCGCCAGCACAGAAAACTCAATAACCTTGCCAATCATCTCGCTGCGCGGCATGTCCCTGGTTTCAAGCTGTTGCCAGTCAGCCAACAGGCGCAGGGCCAGCGCATCGTCGCCGTCAGCCAGCGCATCACGAATCTGGGTGAAATGAAAGCTGAACTGCCGAAACCCCAGCGAGGTATACAGCACCAGCGCACTCCAGGCCACGGCCAGCGGCCAGCCCACAAAGTAGTTCAGCAGCCAGTAAATGATCAGGGCAACCGCGGCGGGGCCCCCCACCGCCACGCCCCAGGCCAGCCAGCCGTGCACCGGTTGGCCGGCATCCAGGCTGCGGGTACACCAGCGCACCCACGCACGCATGGCGGCATGGATCAGGTTGCCACGGACCAGCGGTCTGGCCTGTTCCAGCAACAGGGCAAAAAGCACCGAAATGAAGCTCATGCAATGATCATAGCGGCTGCTTTGCTCATGCCATCAGGAAACGATAAAAGTTGCGCAACATGCCGGCGGTGGCACCCCAGATAAAGCGCTCTTGGGCACCATCCTGATACGGCATGGACAGCCAATGCCGCTGCACGCCCTGCCAGATCAACTGATGGTGCCGGTGGTTGACCGGATCCATGAGGAACTGCAACGGCACCTCAAACACATCGGACACTTCCTGCGCGTTGGGCTGCAGCACAAAACCAGGCTGAACCAGCGCTACCACGGGGGTCACCAGAAAAGCCGACCCGGTGGTGTAGATGGGCAGTTGTCCCAGAACCTCGACCAACTCCGGCACCAACCCCACCTCTTCAAACGCCTCGCGCTGCGCCGCTGCCACCGCGTTGGCATCGGTGTCATCGACCTTGCCCCCGGGGAAAGCGATCTGTCCGGCATGGGTCGACATGTGGGAGGGGCGCTCGGTCAGCAGCACGGTAGGTGCATCACGCATGACGATCGGGACCAGCACCGCCGCGTGTGTAGGTGGCCGGTCCAGAAATTTTCTCTCCGCCACCAGTTCCGGCTGCCAGACCGGTGGCGAAGCAAAACGTGCACGCAAGGCCTGCGGCGCCAGCGCCGACGCGGCGACCGCAGGCAAATGCCCATCCACCTGCACCACAGGCACCTGGCGCGGATCAATGGACGGCGGCTTGTTTGGGGTCATCACCTGGATCATGGCTACAGTGTCGCCCAAGCCCGGCTTCACCGGCAAGCGCACACCAAAGGATGGGACGAAAAAAAACCGCCACTGTCACCAGAAGGCGGTTTTCTCGAAAAGCCTGCTCGCTTAAGCAGCCACAGCAACCTTGCGGGCCGGCAGTTTTTCCTTGATACGAGCCGACTTGCCGCTGCGGTCACGCAGGTAGTACAGCTTGGCACGACGCACATCACCACGGCGCTTGACCTCAATGCTGGCGATCAGCGGGCTGTAGGTCTGGAAGGTACGCTCGACACCTTCACCGCTGGAGATCTTGCGAACGGTAAAACCGCTGTTCAGACCACGGTTACGCTTGGCGATCACAACGCCTTCGTAAGCCTGCAGACGCTTGCGGGTACCTTCAACCACGTTCACGTTCACCACCACGGTGTCGCCAGGGCCAAAGTCTGGGATTGTCTTGTTCAGACGAGCAATTTCTTCTTGCTCAAGAGTTTGGATCAGATTCATAAAAGACCTCAAATGATCTTGCAAGCGCCAGCATCAGGATTGATACATGCCCCAGCATTTACACCAAGGCGGCCCCACAGAGGATCGGTTAGCCTGCCATTATAGCGCGGTCAGGAAGGTTTCGTCTCTGGCATCCAACCGGCCGGCGCCGCGAGCCTGCTCTATCAGGTCAGGCCTCAGGTGGGCTGTGATCGCCAGACGCTGGTCACGCCGCCAGCGTTCAATGCGAATGTGATGACCCGACAACAACACCTCAGGCACTTCCCTGTCTTGCCAGACTTCCGGCCGGGTGTAATGCGGACAATCCAGCAAGCCATCCAGCGCCGGGTTGAAACTGTCCTGTACATGGCTATCGGCATCATGGAGCACGCCGGGCTGCAACCGTGCCACGGCATCCAGCAGTGCCATCGCTGCAATCTCACCGCCCGATAGCACAAAATCGCCCAGGCTAATCTGCTCCGTGACGTGGGCATCAATAAAACGCTGATCAATGCCCTCATAGCGACCACAAACCAGCACCGCCCCCTGACTGGCAGCCCAGCGGGTCACCATGGCATGCGTCAACGGCTGACCCGCTGGCGAGAACAGCACCACCGGCGCTGCATCTGTGCGTTGTGAGCGGATGTCAGACAAGCACCGGGACAGGGGCTCGGCCATCATGACCATACCCGGACCACCACCAAACGGGCGGTCATCCACGCGCCGGTAATTGCCTTCGGCAAAGTCACGCGGGTTACTCAAGCGGACCTTGACCCGACCGGATTCAAAAGCCCGTCGGGTGATCCCCGTGCTCAAAAACGGAGCGAACAACTCTGGAAACAGCGTCACAACATCAAATTGCATGATGCGCCGCTCAATAGTCCGGTTGCCAGTCCACCAGAATCCGCCGCGCCGTCAAATCAACATCATCGACGTACATGGAAACAAAGGGAATCATGCGTTGTTGCGTTTTGCCATCTTGCTGGAAATCAATCACCAGAACCGTCTGCGGGCCGGTGGCCAGCAGGTCGTTCACTTGCCCCAGCAAAAGCCCTTCACGGTTGACCACTTCGAGCCCGATCAAATCGACCCAGTAGTACTCGTTTTGTTCCGGCGCGGGGAAACTCGATTTGGCAATAAAAATGCGTGCACCGCGCAAGGCGTCGGCCGCCGTGCGATCATCCACGTCATGGGCACACGCCACGACAGCATCGGAATGGATTTTGACTTCTTTGATGTTTAATCTTCCAACACCCTGAAAAGTTTTAGCACCTTTTTCGGCAGGCAGCAAAAACCAGTGTTTGGAAGAAAAAAGCGCCTCGGGATTGGCGCTGTAGGAGTGGACCTTGAACCACCCCTTGATGCCCCAGGCATCTGAGACCCGCCCGACTTCGATGGCATCTGCCGGCAGTTCGGCAGCCTCCAGGCCGGGCAGCATGGTCACCAATCAGGCTGCTTTTTTGGCAGCTTGGCTGATCAGGCGCTCCACTGTGGGGGATGCCTGTGCACCAACGCTCTTCCAGTAGGTCAGGCGATCTTGTGCAATACGGATGCTTTCTTCGTTGGCAGTGGCGATCGGGTTGTAGAAGCCGATGCGTTCAATGAAGCGCCCGTCACGACGGGTGCGTTTGTCTGCCACAACAATATTAAAGAACGGGCGAGCTTTTGCACCGCCACGGGCGAGTCGAATGACGACCATGATTTATCCTTTGGGAAGTGGCGTTTTAATTCCACGAAAATTGAGCACTTAGCCTGACGTTTGAGACACGCGACTTGACCACCCGGCCAGCGACACGCCAGACAACCTATCATTATATCCATACCAGCACCATGCCCATCATTCGACCAAGCCAAACCAAGGACATTCCCCAAATTACCCGCATTTACGCCCACCATGTCCTGCATGGCACCGGCACTTTTGAAGTGGAGCCGCCCACCGAAGCAGACATGACCCAGCGCCGTGACGACGTTTTGAACCGCGGATTGCCTTATCTGGTCGCCGCTGATGGCGACACCGTGCTCGGATTTGCTTATTGCAACTGGTTCAAGCCCCGACCAGCCTACCGCTACTCCGCCGAGGACTCGATTTACATCGCATCCCAAGCCATGGGCACGGGCCTGGGGCGCGCCCTGTTGGGCGAATTGAGTACCCAGGCCGAACGAGTAGGCATCAGAAAACTCATTGCCGTGATCGGAGATTCTGGCAATACCGGCTCCATCGGTGTACATCGGGCCGCTGGCTTTGAGCACGTTGGCATACTGAAGTCCTGCGGCTGGAAATTTGACCGTTGGCTGGATGTGGTGATGATGGAAAAAGCCCTGGGTCAGGGCGACTCCTGCGCACCGTGCTGAATGCCGCGCCCGGACCGATGACGGCTACATCACATGGACACTGACCCAATAAGCCAAGGCAGCCACAAAAGCACTGGCCGGGATGGTCAAAATCCAGGCCCAGATGATGTTGCCCGCAACCCCCCAACGCACCGCGCTGGCACGCTGCACCGAACCAACCCCCACAATGGCTCCAGTGATGGTGTGGGTGGTCGACACCGGAATACCAATGGCCGTTGCCAAAAACAAGGTCAACGCGCCGCCGGTTTCGGCACAAAAACCACCCACCGGCTTGAGTTTGGTGATCTTCTGACCCATTGTTTTCACAATGCGCCAGCCACCAAACATCGTCCCCAGGCCAATGGCTGAATAACAGACCAGAATCACCCAGGTGGGCGGCGATGTATCAGAAGAGGCGGTGTAACCCGTCGCTATCAGCAACATCCAGATGATGCCGATGGTCTTTTGCGCATCATTGCCACCGTGCCCCAGGCTATATGCTCCTGCCGAGAGCAGTTGCAAGCGCCTGAACCACTTGTCAACCTTCAGGGGTCTGACGTCCCGGCAAATCCAGGCCACCAACACCAACATGGCGGAACCCAACAAGAATCCCAGCAAGGGGGAAACAAAGATAAAAACAATGGTCTTCAGAATCCCCGAGGAAATCAGGGAAGCCGTTCCGGCCTTGGCCACTGCTGCCCCGGCAATCCCTCCGATCAGGGCATGTGATGAGCTGCTGGGGATACCGTAGTACCAGGTGACGAAATTCCAGACAATCGCCCCCACCAGCGCGCCAAACACCACGTGGGTGTCGACCACTCCGGGCAACACAATGCCTTTGCCAACCGTAGCCGCCACACTCAGGTGAAAGACAAAGATCGCAATCACGTTGAAAAACGCGGCAAAGATCACCGCCTGCCCGGGTTTGAGAACGCCAGTGGAAACCACGGTCGCAATCGAATTGGCTGCGTCGTGAAATCCATTCATGAAGTCAAAAAGGATCGCCAGCAACACCAAAACCGCCACCACCCACAATGCCGCTTGAACCGTTTCCATAATGTGATGATCCCCGACAGATCAGGAGTTTTCGAGGATGACACCCTCGATCAGATTTGCCACATCCTCACATTTGTCGGTGATGGTCTCAAGCAACTCATAAATGGCCTTGAGTTTGATCACCTCACGCACATCTGGTTCTTCGCGGAACAGCTTGCTCATGGCGCTGCGCATGACCCGGTCTGCATCACTTTCGAGCTTGTCAATTTCATCACAGGTTTTCAAGGCAGCCTCGGCGGTCGATGGTTCTGCAATTTTCCCAAGCAAGTTGACAGCATCACGCACCCGCTCACAACACTTGACACTGAGATCGGTCAATCGTGTGATTTCTTCCGTCATGTGCCGCACGTCATACAGGGCCATGGTTTCGGCCGAATCCTGGAGCAGGTCAGCCACGTCATCCATGGTGTTGATCAGGCCGTGAATCTGCTCACGATCAATCGGCGTGATAAACGTCTTGTGGAGGGCCTTGTTGACCTCGTGGGTGACCCGATCTGCTGACCCTTCTGCAGAATCAACTTCCCGGTGGTATTTCTCTCGCAACTGCAGATCACTGTAATGCGTGACCAAGTTGGAAAACGCATGCGCAGCGTCAACGATGTGGTCCGCATGCTGGTTGAACATATTGAAAAAATTGTCGTCACGCGGAAGCAGCTTGCCAAAAAACACAGTGAACTCCTTAGGGGATAGGCCAGTTTGATGAACAAACCGTCAATGCTGGGAGTTTAACCTTCAGGCTCCATCACACTCCAGCAAAAACGCCCCGCAGTTCGAACTGCGGGGCGCAAAAACACCTGCTCTTGTCTGGGGTGCACTCAAGGCAACACAGTCCAGGCACACCCCGGCTGCGTTACCCGCCCCGGCTATCGGCGATCTCAGGCCGAAGTGGTTTCCTTGACGGTGGCAGCAGCATCGGTGTAATCCTGCACCTTGTCAAAGTTCAGGTATTGATAGATTTTGCTGCTGGCAGCTGTCAACACCCCCATATCGGCCATGTACTCCTCTTTGCTGGGAATACGCCCCAGTTTGGAACAGATCGCTGCCAGCTCGGCGCTTCCCAGATACACATAACTGTTCTTGCCCAGACGGTTCGGGAAGTTACGTGTGGAAGTGGAAAACACCGTAGCGCCTTCTTTCACCTGTGCCTGATTGCCCATGCACAAACTGCAGCCGGGCATTTCCATGCGTGCACCGGCCGAACCCAGCACACCGTAATGACCTTCTTCGGTCAGTTGTTTGGCATCCATCTTGGTAGGAGGCGCCATCCACAGCTTGACCGGAATGTCACGCTTGTTTTCCAACAACTTGGAGGCCGCACGGAAGTGCCCGATGTTGGTCATGCACGAGCCGATGAACACTTCATCGATCTTGGCACCAGCCACTTCGGACAGGGTTTTCACGTCATCGGGATCGTTCGGACAAGCCACGATCGGCTCATGAATGTCAGCCAGATCGATTTCGATCACACTGGCATATTCAGCATCCGAGTCCGCCTTGAGCAATTGTGGATTGGCCAGCCAGGCTTCCATGGCTTTGATGCGACGGTTGATGGTCCGCACGTCCGAGTAACCATTGGCAATCATCCACTTGAGCATGACAATGTTACTGTTGATGTACTCGATGATGGGTTCCTTATTGAGGTGAACCGTGCAACCGGCGGCACTGCGCTCGGCCGACGCGTCGCTCAACTCAAAGGCTTGTTCGACCTTGAGATCGGGCAACCCTTCAATTTCGAGAATACGTCCGGAGAACACATTCTTTTTGCCCTGCTTGGCGACCGTCAACTCGCCTGATTTGATCGCGTACAAGGGAATGGCGTTGACCAGATCACGCAAGGTGATTCCAGGCTGCATTTTCCCCTTGAACCGCACCAACACACTTTCGGGCATATCCAAAGGCATCACGCCCGTAGCTGCACCAAAGGCGACCAGACCAGAACCTGCTGGAAAGCTGATGCCGATCGGAAAACGGGTGTGGCTATCCCCGCCAGTGCCCACGGTATCAGGCAACAACATGCGATTGAGCCAGCTGTGGATGATGCCGTCACCTGGGCGCAACGGGATGCCACCACGATTGCTGATGAACTCAGGCAACTCGTGGTGCATTTTCACGTCCACCGGCTTCGGATATGCCGCCGTGTGGCAAAACGACTGCATCACCAGGTCCGCGCTGAAACCCAGGCAAGCCAAGTCCTTGAGTTCGTCACGGGTCATCGGTCCAGTCGTATCCTGAGAACCGACACTGGTCATCTTGGGTTCACAGTAGGTACCGGGCAGCACACCCTGACCTTCGGGCAGGCCGCAGGCACGTCCCACCATTTTTTGCGCCAGCGTGAAGCCCTTGCCAGTCGCCTTGGGGTTTTGTGGCAAGCGGAACAGCGTGGAGACGGGCAGGCTCAGGGCTTCGCGTGCCTTGGCGGTCAAGCCGCGACCGATGATCAGCGGAATCCGGCCACCAGCCCGCACCTCGTCAAACAACACGTCACTCTTGAGCTTGAACTCGGCGATGACTTTGCCATCCTTCAGTGCCCTGCCCTCATAAGGACGCAGCTCAATGGTGTCACCCATGTTCATCTGGCTCACGTCCAGCTCAATCGGCATGGCCCCCGCGTCTTCCATGGTGTTGTAGAAAATCGGGGCGATTTTCGAGCCCAGGCAAACACCCCCAAAACGCTTGTTGGGCACGAAGGGAATGTCCTCGCCGGTAAACCACAACACACTGTTGGTCGCCGACTTGCGACTGGAACCCGTGCCAACCACATCCCCCACATAGGCCACCAGATGACCACGGGCACGCAGGTCTTCAATGAACTTGACCGGACCACGCTTGCCGTCTTCCTCGGGCGTGATGCCATCACGCTTGTTCTTCAACATGGCCAGCGCATGCAGCGGAATGTCAGGCCGGCTCCAGGCATCAGGGGCGGGAGACAAATCATCCGTATTGGTTTCGCCAGTCACCTTGAACACGGTCAAAGTGATGCTTTGTGGCACTTCAGGACGGCTGGTGAACCACTCAGCATCAGCCCAGCTCTGCAAAACCGCCTTGGCATACGTATTGCCTTTGTCCGCCTTCTCTTTGACATCATGAAACTGATCAAACATCAGCAAGGTTTTTTTCAACGCTTCAGCGGCAACACTGGCAACGGCAGCGCTGTCGAGCAAATCAATCAATGGAGTCAGGTTATAACCACCCAACATGGTCCCCAGCAGTTCCACGGCTTTTTCAGGACTGATCAGCGGGCAGGTTTCAGTGCCATGCGCGACAGCCGCCAAGTAACTGGCCTTGACCTTGGCTGCATCGTCCACACCGGCAGGCACACGATAAGTGATCAACTCCAGCAAAAACGCTTCCTCCCCCGCAGGAGGATTCTTCAGCAACTCAATCAGCGCAGCGGTCTGTTGCGCAGTGAGGGGCAAAGCGGGAATGCCAAGGGCCGCACGCTCAGCGACGTGTGCACGATAGGCTTGCAACATGATTAACTCCTTATCGATCAAAAAAATATTTCGGTGAAGTGATCAAGCGTTATTTACTGAACAGCGCTTGATGAAGACGGGATGGCAGCCTGGGAAGATGTCGCAGGCTGCCCGTTACCGGGCAAGGGCTCCAGCAAACTCGGCGGCGGATTTTTTTCCATGGCAGCAGCCACGGCCACCTGAGATGGGCTCATGCAGGCGTCAGCCAGCCTGGAGCCCAGTTTTTGACTCATCAACATGGATTTGTTCGACAACTGCAGCCAGACGGCGCCAGCATGGGTATCTTCCAGGCGGATCGCTCCGGTACTGCTGATCACCGGCACCATACGGAATTTGTGTTGTTTGCTCTGAATATCAAAATACCCTGGCATCTTGGCATCGGCCACAACATTGACATAGTCCCCCAACTCACAAGGTAGTCGCCCCACTTCCACTTGTTGTGCGATGGCCAATTCAGCTGGCGTCAACGCAGCTTCAGCAGCCCGGACGCCAGAAGCCATTTGGTTCGCCTTGGTTTTTAGCTCAAGACGGCTCTTGGACAGGGATTTGGCAGGCTTTTTTTCCGGCTGCCCCATGCACCAGCTTGTTGTCGTCGCCAGCATCCCCAGCACCAGCAGCCGCTTGAGCGGGAAACACCGGCCATTCTCGAAGCGTGAATTCATGATGAAACTCTCCTGTGACTGATAACAACCAACACTCACGACATAAAAAACTTTTGCGCTGGATCATCGCGATGCAAACGGGCAGTTTGGTGCGCCTTTTCCAGCACTTGCCAGAAATAGCGGTAACTGGCCCGATCATGCAACCGGCCACTGACCGATATCGGCGCCCAATCTGCTGCTTGTGCGGCACAAATAATATGACTTGCCAGAGCAACCTCGCTCTCGGCGGGTGCAAAAGCCGCCAGAATTGGACGAATCTGGTCAGGGTGAATACTCCACATCCGTGTAAAGCCGAACAAACGACTCGCGCGCTGCGCGGCCAATTGCACAACCTCCGGTTTTTTGAATTCGGTCACCACACAATGTGATGGCACCTTGCCATGAGCATGACAGGCCGAGGCGATTTCAAGCTTGGCACGCACCACCAGCGGATGACTGAACTGATCCAGATCCTCACCCGGGACCGGCATCGCCATGCCCATCGCCGCAGCCGGGATGGCACCGCCATGCGCAGACACAAAATCCATCAGTCCAAAACTGAGTGACTGAACACGCGGATGGGCCGCAATGGCCGCCACCTGCTGCACTGCCAGTGGCGACTCGATCAAGGCATGAATCGGCAAGGGTTCAGATCGGACCGAAGACGGCAACACCGCATCAATCAACTGCAATGCCCGATGGATGTCGATGACCGACTCCACTTTGGGCAACATCAGATGACACAAGGCTGCACCGGCGCCACCCACAACAATAGCCACATCCTGCTCGAACGCAGGATGATCCACCGGATGAACCCGCACCGCAACCCGAGATACACCATTTATTGCTATGTTATTAATAGCATTAAAATGTCTATTGACGTGGGTCGCAACCATATTTGCATGGTCTTTTTCGCCACCAACAGGTGCACCGTCTTCGCAATCCAGCGTGACATCAAAAACACAGGTACCGAACTCCTGCGCCAATTCGGCCTGCAAGGCCAAACTCTTGACCATACGCGACTCGACGCCACAGTAGTGATCACACACCGGCAAGGGCGCTGCCACAGCAGCGCCCAGCAGAACGTGGCGTGGATGGGTCACGATCCCGACTCTACAACCCAATCGTTACAGCAGATGTGCGACGCCAGCCTGTTCGTCCTGCAACTCTTTGAGCGTTTTGTTGATGCATTCCTGGCTGAAGGCGTCAATGGCCAAGCCTTCGACCACCTTGTATTCGCCACCTGAACAAGTCACCGGGAAGCCGAACATCGTGTCGTTCGGAATGCCATACTGCCCATCGGATGGAATCCCCATGGTGACCCATTTGCCATTGGTGCCCAGAGCCCAGTCGCGCATGTGGTCAATTGCCGCGTTGGCGGCCGACGCTGCAGACGACACACCACGTGCGGCAATGATGGCGGCACCACGTTTACCCACGGTGGGCAGGAAAGTGTTGGCATTCCAATCCTGGTCATTGATCATGTCCTTGACACTTTCGCCATTGATGGTGGCAAAACGGTAATCTGCGTACATGGTCGGCGAGTGGTTACCCCAAACCGCCATTTTTTCAATGTCGGCAACAGCCTTGCCGGTCTTGGAGGCCAGCTGGCTCAGAGCGCGGTTGTGATCCAGACGCAGCATGGCAGTGAAGTTCTTGCGCGGCAGATTTGGCGCACTCTTCATGGCAATGTAGGCATTGGTGTTGGCCGGATTACCCACCACCAGCACCTTGACATTGCGGCTGGCCACAGCATTCAGCGCCTTGCCTTGTGCCGTGAAAATCTCGGCATTCACGGCCAACAACTCGGCACGCTCCATACCTGGACCACGCGGACGGGAACCAATCAACAACGCGTAATCCACATCCTTGAAAGCCGTCATGGGATCACTGTGTGCCTCCATGCCCACAAGCAACGGGAAAGCACAATCCTGAAGCTCCATCATCACCCCTTGGAGCGCTTGTTGAGCCTTCTCAACAGGCACCTCCAACAAGCTCAAAACCACCGGCTGATCCTTGCCCAACATTTCGCCAGAGGCGATGCGAAACAAAATGGCATAACCAATTTGACCTGCTGCGCCAGTGACAGCAACACGGACGGGTTTCTTGCTCATAGTAAAACTCCAGAGATTTATATAGAAAAGATTCGGTAGTGCCGGGCGGTCGATCAAAGTCCATCCGCGTCAAGCCTGTGGAGTGTACTCTTGAAAACAGGTTATCGTCAACTTGTCTTATATCTTATATAAGATATGATTGGCAAAAAACGGCATTGGCCAACACGAGACATTTTTCCATGCAAACCACGCCAGAATCCAGTACCGAATCCAGTCAGCCTCAGACCAACGCGGCCACCTCAAATACCGCCAATGTCACTCCGGCATTCAGCCCCCTGTACCAGCAAATCAAGGGACTGATTCTTGGCAGTCTGCGAGACGGCGAATGGAAGCCCGGGGAAGCCATTCCAAGCGAAATGGACCTGGCTCTGCGCTTTCGAGTCAGCCAAGGCACCGTACGCAAGGCCATCGACGAACTCGCGGCAGAGAACCTGCTACTGCGCCGCCAGGGCAAAGGAACCTTTGTGGCCACACACGCCGAGCAACAGGTGCAATTTCGCTTCCTCAAGCTGGTCCCCGACAGTGGCACACGCGGCAGCGAAGGACCGGCCCAGCGCGACATCATCGAATGTCGTCGCGCCCGAGCTACTGCAGATGTCTCCCGTGCCCTGGCGCTACGCTCCGGCGACACCGTGCTTCAGGCCCGCCGGGTACTCAGCTTTGGCGGCATGCCGGTGATTCTGGAAGACATCTGGCTGCCAGCAGCCCCCTTCAAAGGCCTGACGGCCGAACGACTTGCCAACTACCAGGGACCGATGTACGCTTTGTTTGAAACAGAATTCAACGTTCGCATGGTTCGCGCCGAAGAAAAAATACGCGCCATTTCTGCAACCGAAATCCATGCAGCATTGCTGAAAGTTGCGCTGGGGACGCCGCTTCTCAGTGTCGAACGCATCGCCTATACCTATCAAGACGAACCCATGGAGTTACGCAGGGGCTACTACAGAACAGACACTCACCACTACCACAACGTCATCAATTAGACACTTGAGTTGACTCAGTTTGACCACGGATCACAAAATCACGATTCTTGATGAAGATGGGATCTATTTGGAGCAATTTAATCCTCAGTCATCGCGGCATATGATGCTGCATTGCAATAGAATTTCCGTCTGGCCAGCATTCACTGGTTACCAAGCAGTTACTCAAAACATAGAAAGCAACTTATGTCTGAAACAGCGGCTAGCACAGCAAAAAAACGTCCCGAGTTCCGTAACATCGATTTCCCCAGCTTGGTCAGTTACCGGTGGCCATTGGCGTCGCTGGCGTCCGGGATGCATCGGGTCAGTGGTGCCATCATGTTCTTCCTGATGCCCTTCATCATCTGGATGTTTGACAACTCCATCTCCTCCGAGATTTCGTTCATGAAATTCAAGGCGGCGTTCAACGTCGGCATGTTGGGGCTACCAGGCTTCATCTGGAAATTGGTGGTACTTGGCCTGATCTGGGCTGGTCTGCATCATTTCATTGCCGGCATCAGACACTTGTGGATGGACACACACCACGAACACGTGAGCAAGGATTTTGGTCGGCAAACAGCAGCCGTGGTGCTGGTACTGACGCTTAGCCTGACCGTGGCACTCGGTGCCAAGCTTTTTGGTCTTTACTAATTTTCAGGAGTCACTCATGTCCGTCAATTTTGGTTCCCACCGCACTGTCGTTGGTGCGCATTACGGAATGCGCGACTGGTTGTCACAGCGCGTTACGGCTGTTGTCATGGCACTTTTCACAGTGCTGGTTCTGGCGCAGGTCATCTTCAGCAAAGGCCCGGTCAGCTATGAACTCTGGGCCGGCATCTTTTCTGCACAATGGATGAAATTCCTGACCTTTGTTGTGATTCTGTCCATGCTCTTTCATGTCTGGGTTGGCATGCGCAACGTTTTTATGGACTACGTCAAACCTTATGCCGTGCGCTTCGTCATGCATGTCTTTGCTATCGTTTGGCTGGTTGGTTGCACCGGCTGGGCCATTCAGGTTCTGTGGCGTCTTTGAAGTAGTTATTCAACGCCATCAATGCAAGACCCCTGAGTCCCCTGCTTGGTTGCGACATCCAGAAAACAAGATTCTCAAAATATCATGACTGCAACTTCCAAACTCTCAACCCGTAAATTTGATGTAGTGATCATCGGCGCCGGTGGCGCTGGCATGAGCGCATCATTGCAACTTTCAAACGCGGGCCTCAACGTCGCCGTTCTGACCAAAGTGTTTCCGACCCGCTCACACACGGTGGCGGCACAAGGTGGTATTGGCGCAAGTCTTGGCAACATGGCCGAGGACAACTGGCACTACCACTTCTACGACACGATCAAAGGCTCTGACTGGCTGGGTGACCAGGATGCCATCGAATTCATGTGCCGCGAAGCACCCAAGGTCGTTTATGAACTTGAACACTTTGGCATGCCATTTGACCGCAATCCAGACGGCACGATTTACCAGCGCCCGTTTGGCGGCCACTCCAGTAACTACGGTGAAAAGCCAGTGCAACGCGCCTGCGCGGCTGCCGACCGTACGGGTCACGCCATGCTGCACACGCTTTACCAGCAAAACGTCAAAGCGCGCACCAACTTCTTTGTCGAATGGATGGCGCTGGATCTGATCCGCGACGCGGATGGGGATGTGGTGGGTGTCACTGCCCTTGAGATGGAAACCGGCGAAGTACACATTCTGCAAGCCAAATGCGTGATGATGGCCTCCGGCGGTGCAGGCCGCATCTTTGCGGCCTCCACCAATGCGTTTATCAATACCGGTGATGGTCTGGGAATGGCCGCACGTGCAGGCATTCCGCTGCAGGACATGGAGTTCTGGCAATTCCACCCCACCGGTGTGCACGGTGCCGGGGTACTGTTGACTGAAGGTTGCCGCGGCGAAGGCGCCATTTTGCGCAACAGCAACGGCGAGCGCTTCATGGAGCGTTATGCCCCCACGATGAAAGATTTGGCACCCCGTGATTTCGTGTCGCGCTGCATGGATCAGGAAATCAAGGAAGGTCGCGGCTGCGGCCCCAACAAGAATTACATCAATCTGGATATGACCCACCTGGGTGCAGACACCATTGCTTTGCGACTGCCCAGTGTGCAAGAAATCGGCCACAACTTTGCCAACGTGGACATCACCAAAGAGCCAATTCCGGTGATTCCGACCAACCACTATCAGATGGGTGGTATTCCGAGCAGCATCAGCGGCCAGGTGGTTGTTCCTGATGGTGCCGGGGCACAAAAAATTGTGAACGGTTTGTATGCAGTTGGCGAATGTTCTTGTGTCAGTGTCCATGGTGCCAACCGCCTGGGTACCAACTCTTTGCTTGACATCGTCGTCTTTGGGCGCGCTGCCGGTTTGCACATCATTGAGTTCAACGACAAGAACAAAGAGCACAAACCCCTGCCAGAAAACGCAGCTGACATCTCCCTGGAACGCCTCAACCGCCTGAATTCAGCCAAGACAGGTGAATATGCGCAGGCGGTGGCCAATGACATGCGTGACATCATGCAACAACACGCCAGCGTTTTCCGTACCCAAGCCAGCATGGATGAAGGTGTGGGCAAAATTGCCAAACTGAGAGAGCGTGTTGGCAATATTGCCCTGGCTGACAAATCCAACATCTTCAACACCGCACGCATCGAGGCGCTTGAAGTCGAAAACATGATTGAAGTCGCACAAGCGACCATGGTGTCAGCCGCTGCGCGCCATGAATGCCGGGGTGCCCACAGTGTGCTGGATTACGACCGTCCTGCAGATGACCCCACCTGCCCACTTGGCCGTGATGATGTCAATTGGCTGAAACACACCTTGTGGGATAGCGCCACCAACAGTCTGAGCTACAAGCCGGTCAACCTCAAGCCGCAGAGTGTGGCATCCATTCCACCCAAGGTCCGCACGTTCTGACAACCTGCCATCTTGGCTCCACGCTCTGCCCCTTTGACCTAGAAAGCGAATCATGGCTAAACGTACTATCCAAATTTACCGCTACAACCCTGATACCGACAGCAAGCCCTACATGCAGACCATTGAGATTGAGCTCGATGGCACCGAGCGCATGCTGCTCGATGTGTTGACCAAACTCAAACAAATCGACCCGACGATTTCATACCGCCGCTCTTGCCGCGAAGGTATCTGTGGTTCCGATGCCATGAACATCAATGGCAAGAACGGTTTGGCCTGCCTGGTCAACATGCGCACGTTGCCCGATACCATCGTGCTTAAACCACTGCCTGGGCTACCGGTGATTCGCGACTTGATCGTCGACATGACGCTGTTCTTCCAGCAATATCACTCCATCAAGCCTTACCTGATCAACGACAGCCGTCCTCCCGAAAAGGAGCGCCTGCAGAGCCCGGAAGAGCGCGATGAACTCAACGGCTTGTACGAATGCATCTTGTGCGCCAGCTGCTCGACAAGCTGTCCCGTTTTCTGGTGGAACCCTGACAAGTTTGTTGGCCCCGCGGGTCTGTTGCAAGCCTATCGCTTCATCGCAGACAGCCGAGATGCGGCCACCAGCGAGCGACTTGACAATCTGGAAGATCCCTACCGTCTCTTCCGTTGCACGACGATCATGAATTGTGTCGATGTGTGCCCCAAGGGTTTAAATCCGACCAAGGCCATTGGCAAGATCAAGGAATTGATGGTCCGCCGCGCCATTTGATACGTCATGGGAAACATTTCGCAGGTCGCATCGGACGAGCTGATCGACGAAAGAGCACTGAGCAAACTCAAGTGGCGTAGCCGCCGAGGTCTGCTTGAAAACGATTTGTTCATTGATCGTTTTTTCAATCAGTTTTCCTCCACCTTGACTGTCAAGCAGGCGCAAGGTCTGAGCGCTCTAATGGAGCTAAGCGATGCCGATCTTCTTGACCTGCATCTTGGGCGCAAGTCGCTCGCGCAGGCTCATCCAGATCTGGTTCGCGATGATGTTTCTGAAGTTTTGAGTATGTTAAGAGCCACCCCGAAAGGTCAAAATGAAACTAGCTGAAAATAAAGCAACCCTGTCGTTCAGCAACGGCAGCCCCAGCGTCGAGTTGCCCGTTTATCAAGGTAATGTCGGCCCCGATGTGATCGACATCCGTAAGCTCTACGCGCAAACCGGCATGTTCACTTATGACCCCGGTTTCCTGTCAACAGCATCGTGTCAATCGGCCATCACCTACATTGACGGCGATAAGGGTGAACTGCTGTATCGCGGCTACCCCATCGAACAGCTGGCGACCCAGTGTGATTACCTTGACACCTGTTATCTGCTGCTCAAGGGTGAACTGCCCAAGCAAAATGAACGCACGGATTTCCACAAG
Organism: Rhodoferax sp.; assembly: GCF_028689305.1. Taxonomy (GTDB): domain Bacteria; phylum Pseudomonadota; class Gammaproteobacteria; order Burkholderiales; family Burkholderiaceae_C; genus Rhodoferax. The sequence continues at coordinate 34,434 of NZ_JAQTWM010000008.1, forward strand.
CTCATCATCAACCACACCATGGTTCATGAGCAAATGCAGTTCTTTCTGCGTGGTTTCCGTCGCGACGCTCACCCCATGGCGGTATTGACTGGCTTGGTGGGGGCCCTGTCGGCGTTCTATCACGACAGTACGGATATCAACAATCCAGAACACCGTGAGATTGCAGCCATCCGTTTGATTGCCAAAATGCCAACCCTGGTGGCCATGGCGTACAAATACGGTGTCGGCCAGCCCTACATGTACCCACGCAACGACCTAAGCTACGCAGGCAACTTCCTGCGCATGATGTTCGGCACTCCTTGCGAGGACTACAAGGTCAACCCGGTGCTGGAACGCGCCCTGGATCGCATCTTCATCCTGCACGCTGACCACGAGCAGAACGCCTCAACCTCCACCGTGCGTTTGTGCGGCTCGTCGGGTACCAACCCCTTTGCAGCCATTGCTGCAGGTGTGGCCTGTTTGTGGGGTCCGGCGCATGGTGGTGCCAACGAAGCCTGCCTGAACATGCTTGAAGACATCCAGCGTCAAGGCGGTGTCGCCAAGGTGGGCCAGTTCATGGAACAGGTCAAGGACAAGAACTCCGGTGTCAAGCTCATGGGTTTTGGCCACCGCGTGTACAAGAATTACGACCCACGTGCCAAGCTCATGCAAGAGACCTGCAATGAAGTGCTCGCCGAACTGGGCCTGGAAAACGACCCGCTGTTCAAACTGGCAAAACAGCTCGAGAAGATCGCGCTGGAGGACGATTATTTCGTCCAACGCAAGCTGTATCCCAATGTGGACTTCTACTCCGGCATCGTTCAGCGAGCCATCGGCATACCAGTCAACCTGTTCACCGGCATCTTCGCCTTGGCTCGTACCGTCGGCTGGATTGCCCAACTGAACGAAATGATCGGAGATCCGGAATACAAGATTGGCCGTCCACGCCAGTTGTTCACAGGCTCTGTGACACGTGCCGTGAAGCCAATCAACGAGCGCTGAACAAGCTTGCACTCCCTAAGCCCGCCGGCTGCTAACTCTGGCGGGCTTTTTTATTGGGCGCCCTACTTTGTTACGCACCGTTTAAAATCACTGGATAGACCTGAAGAAGATGGTACGCATGGAATCAAAATCTCAAGCCCGCACGCTTTACGACAAACTCTGGGACGAGCATGTCGTGCATACCGAAGAAGATGGCACCGCGATGCTCTACATTGACCGTCATCTGGTTCATGAAGTCACCAGCCCACAGGCGTTTGAAGGATTGCGTCAGGCCAATCGTCCGTTGTGGCGCATCAGTTCCATTGTGGCTACCGCAGATCACAACACACCGACCAACGGATGGGAACGCGGTTATGACGGCATCACCGATCCCACCAGCAAAGAACAAGTGTTGACACTAGATGCCAATATCCATGAATACGGCGCAGCCGCCTATTACCCGTTCTTATCCAAACGCCAGGGCATCGTGCATGTCATTGGCCCTGAAAGCGGGGCAACGCTTCCGGGTATGACTGTGGTCTGCGGCGACTCCCATACCTCGACCCATGGTGCTTTTGGCGCCTTGGCGCATGGTATAGGCACCAGTGAGGTCGAGCATGTGATGGCCACACAGACCTTGCTGGCCAAGAAGGCCAAAAACATGCTGATCCAGGTCGAGGGCACATTGCCCCGCGGCTGTAGCGGCAAGGATATCGTGCTGGCTGTGATTGGCCGGATCGGCACTGCTGGCGGCACGGGTTACACCATTGAATTTGCTGGTTCAGCCATCCGCGCCCTGAGCATGGAGGGTCGCATGACCGTCTGCAACATGGCGATCGAGGCAGGTGCCCGTGCCGGTCTGGTTGCTGTGGACGAGAAAACCATCCAATACATCAAAGGCCGCCCACTGGCCCCCGGATCCGGCGCTGCCAGTGAAGCCGCGGCGGCTGTTGAATGGGATCAGGCCGTGACTTACTGGAAGACGCTGCACTCAGACCCCGGTGCCCACTTTGACACCACATTGGAGATTGACGCGTCCACACTGGTGCCACAGGTGACTTGGGGCACCTCCCCTGAAATGGTACTGGGCATCAACGACCGCGTTCCAGACCCCGACAAGGAAAAGGATCTCAACAAACGCGGTGCCATTGAGCGCGCGCTGGCCTACATGGGACTAGAACCCGGTAAGGCACTGAACGACCTGTATGTGGACAAAGTGTTCATCGGTTCCTGTACCAACAGTCGAATCGAGGACATCCGCGAAGCTGCGGCCATCGTCAAGACCATGGGCCGCAAGGTCGCGTCCAACATCCGGCTCGCCATGGTGGTGCCAGGTTCCGGTTTAGTCAAGGAGCAAGCCGAACGCGAAGGTCTGCATGAGATATTTAAAGCAGCAGGCTTTGACTGGCGTGAACCAGGTTGCTCCATGTGCCTGGCCATGAATGCCGACCGGCTTGAACCCGGTGAACGTTGTGCCTCCACCAGCAACCGCAATTTTGAGGGCCGTCAAGGTGCTGGCGGGCGCACGCATCTGGTCAGCCCGGCCATGGCCGCTGCTGCGGCCATCCAGGGACATTTTGTCGATGTCCGCAAATTTGTCTGACTCTCACTTCAAGGATTGCCCCATGAAAACATGTGTCACCTGGTTGTTCATTGCAAGTTTTTTAACGCTGGCCGGTTGCAACACCGTTAAAGGTGTCGGTCAAGACCTGCAAAAAGCGGGCGAAAAAATCGAAGGCGCGGCCAAGAAAAACTAAGGTTTACATGCAGAAATTTTCATTACTCAAAGGCCTTGTAGCCCCGATGGACAGGGAAAACGTCGACACCGATGCGATCATCCCGAAGCAGTTTCTCAAATCCATCCGCAAAACCGGTTTTGGCCCCAACCTGTTCGACGAATGGCGCTATCTTGACGCCGGTTATCCTGGACAGGATCCTGCCAGCCGCAAACCCAACCCCGACTTTGTCCTGAACCAGCCCCGCTTTCAGGGTGCCTCCATTTTGCTGGCGCGCAAGAATTTCGGTTGCGGCTCGTCACGTGAACACGCCCCCTGGGCACTGGAACAGTTCGGCTTTCGCACCATCATTGCGCCCAGCTACGCCGATATCTTCTTCAATAACAGCTTCAAGAATGGTCTGCTCCCCATCGTGCTGAGCGAAGCACAGGTCAGCCAGTTGTTTGATGAAGTCAAGGCCTTTGCTGGCTATACCCTGACCATTGACCTGGCGCGTCAAGTCGTGGTCAAGCCCAATGGCGAAGAACTGCCGTTTGAGGTCCAGCCATTTCGCAAGTACTGCCTGCTTAACGGACTCGATGACATTGGCCTAACCCTGCGTCATGCTGACAAGATCAAGGCCTTTGAAGCACAACGTTTGGCACAAAAACCCTGGCTAGCCCACACCATGATTGGTTAATTAGCTATAGTTTTTGATATTCCACGGAGTCGCCCGCAGTCCATGCACTGACGGATGACTGCGTCCCCCACTCTCTAAAAACTCTCCATCCATCATGAAAATTGCAGTGTTGCCGGGTGACGGCATTGGTACCGAAATCGTGGCCGAGGCGGTCAAGGTCTTGAACGTGCTGGGCCTGCCCCTGGAAATGGAAACCGCCCTGGTCGGTGGTGCCGCCTACGAAGCCCATGGTCACCCGCTGCCCGAGTCCACGCTCAAACTCGCCAAGGAAGCCGACGCGGTTTTGTTCGGTGCCGTCGGTGACTGGAAGTACGACACGCTGGACCGCCCGCTGCGCCCCGAGCAGGCCATTCTGGGCCTGCGCAAGAACCTGGGTCTGTTTGCCAACTTCCGCCCGGCCATCTGCTATGAGCAACTGGTGGGGGCGTCGAGCCTCAAGCCTGAACTGATTGCCGGGCTGGACATCCTGATCATCCGTGAACTGACCGGTGACATCTACTTTGGCCAGCCGCGCGGCCGCCGCATCGCCACCGATGGCCACTTCCCCGGTGCCGAGGAGGCGTATGACACCATGCGCTACAGCAAGCCCGAGATCGAGCGCATTGCCCACGTCGCCTTCCAGGCCGCCCGCAAGCGCAGCAAGCGCGTGACCAGTGTGGACAAGGCCAACGTGCTGGAAACCTTTCAGCTCTGGAAAGATGTGGTCACCGAAGTGGGCCAGCAGTACCCGGACGTGGCGCTTGATCACATGTATGTGGACAACGCTGCCATGCAACTGGTCAAGGCACCTAAACGTTTTGATGTGGTGGTGACCGGCAATATGTTTGGCGACATCCTGTCGGACGAGGCTTCGATGCTGACCGGATCGATCGGCATGCTGCCCTCGGCCAGCCTGAATGCCGCCAACCAGGGCCTGTACGAACCCAGCCACGGCAGCGCGCCCGATATTGCCGGCAAAGGTATCGCCAACCCGCTGGCCACGATTCTGAGCGCGGCGATGATGCTGCGCTTCAGTCTGAACCAGGAAGAAGCCGCGCAGCGCATTGAAGCGGCCGTGAAGGCGGTGCTGGCCCAGGGCCTGCGCACTGCCGACATCTACAGCGAAGGCACGACCCGCGTCAGTACCCGCGAGATGGGCGACGCGGTTGTCAAGGCGTTGTAAGGGCCTCGATTACAATCGGCCCATGCACCCCCATTCCCCCACCCTACTTGCACGGCCCGTCAGCGGCCTTGCGGTGCCGTGGGCTGGTGATGTGATGGCCTGTCCATCGATCACCAAGACGACAACCATTAAAGGCTAATCCAGCCCGGTTCGTCGCGCCCCTCCCGGCCAGACGAGCCGGGCAGAAATAATTTTCAATCTTGAAATTTTCTGAAAGGGCAACAGCATGAAGACAGGTAATTTGGTCGGCCTCGTGGGCTGGCGCGGCATGGTCGGTTCGGTCCTGATGGACCGTATGGCGCTTGAGGGCGACTTCGCGCTGATCGAGCCGGTCTTCTTCTCCACCTCCAACTCCGGTGGTGAAGCCCCAGCCCAGGCCAAGAACGAAACCACGTTGCAGGACGCGTTCAACATTGACGCGCTCAAGCGCTGCGACATCATCATCAGCTGCCAGGGTGGTGACTACACCACCGAAGTCTTCCCCAAGCTGCGCGCTGCCGGCTGGAACGGCCACTGGATCGACGCCGCCTCCACGCTGCGCATGGACAAGGACGCCGTCATCATCCTGGACCCGGTCAACATGCCGGTCATCCAGAACGCACTGTCCAAGGGTGGCAAGAACTGGATTGGTGGCAATTGCACCGTGAGCTGCATGCTGATGGGTGTGGGCGCCCTGTACAAGGCCGGCCTGGTCGAGTGGATGAGCACCCAGACCTACCAGGCTGCTTCCGGTGGTGGCGCCCAACATATGCGTGAGTTGCTCACGCAATACGGCACGCTCAATGCCGAAGTCAAGGCACTGCTGGACGACCCGAAGAGCGCTATCCTGGAAATCGACCGCAAGGTCATCGCCAAGCAGCGCGCCCTGACCGGCGCCGAAACCGCCAACTTCGGCGTGCCGCTGGGCGGCTCGCTGATTCCCTGGATCGACAAGGATCTGGGCAATGGCCAGTCCCGCGAAGAATGGAAGGGCATGGCCGAGACCAACAAGATCATGGGTCTGGGCGAAGGCTTCAGCGCCCCCGCCATTCCCGTGGACGGCTTCTGCGTGCGCGTGGGCGCCATGCGCTGCCACAGCCAGGCCCTGACCTTCAAGCTGAACAAGGACGTGCCGGTGGCCGACCTGGAAGCCATGATCGCCGCCGACAACCAGTGGGTCAAGGTCGTTCCCAACACCCGCGAGGCCACCGTCAAGGATCTGACACCGGTCGCCGTCACCGGCACCATGTCCATTCCTGTGGGCCGTGTGCGCAAACTGGCGATGGGCCCGCAATACGTGGGCGCCTTCACCATCGGTGACCAACTGCTGTGGGGGGCCGCCGAACCGCTGCGCCGGATGCTGCGCATTTTGCTGCAAGCCTGATCTGACGGTATCCACCCTAACGGCCTGCCGGGTCCCTTGACTCAGAGGGCGGCGGGCCGTTGTCGCTCTACAACATAGAATTGCAGCTTATTCAACGCAAAGTCCCTGCCTGCAAGTTCAGATGCCGTCTTAACTTGTCAGGCTAATCCATTGATGTTATGGTGCTTTTTATTGTTTCAGGATACCGGGCGAGGCGCCCAAGACAGACCACCTGCGACTGGCTGTTCCAACCGGAGTTCACGAATTGATTGCGAAGTCTCATCAATGGCCATTGACCGCCATAGCGGTTGCAGCGCTTATGGGCTTGTGGGGTACCGAGGCAACCGCCTTGTCATTAGGACGCATCACCGTTCAATCAGCATTGGGCGAACCTCTCAAAGCAGAAATCGACGTCCTGGACATCAACGCGGAAGAAGCGGCCTCCCTGCAAGTCAAAGTCGCTGCACCCGAGGTTTTCAGAACTGCCGGCCTTGAATACAACCCCGCCATGGGCAATCTCCAGGCCACATTGCAGCGGCGTGCCGGCGGACGCGCCTACATCATGATCAGCAGTGATCGTGTCATCAGTGAGCCTTTTGTTGACATGATTCTTGAAACCAGCTGGGGCACAGGTCGCATTGTGCGCGACTACACCATGCTGTTTGACCCGCCAAATCTGCGCGTGACTCAACCAACGCCTCCCGTTTCGGCACAGACCACCACACAAACCGTCGCAGCACCCGTAGCCCAAGCCAAAGTTCCCGAACCAACCGTACCTGCGGTTCAACCCAGCAGCGTCAGACCACCGGCGCCAACTCCCGCGCCTGAGCCTGTCAAACCTGTCCCAGTTGCCAAAGCCCCCCCCCCGGTGGCCGTTGTCAAAACAGCGGAGCCACGTAGCCAGTCAGGGGCAGCAACGGTCACGGTGAAGGCGGGAGACACAGCCGGGCGTCTTGCAGCGGCCAACAAACCGGCCAATGTTTCGCTGGATCAGATGCTGGTGGCCCTGCTACGCGCCAATCCTGATGCCTTCATCCATGACAACGTGAACCGTATCAAGGCAGGTGCCATCCTGTCCTTGCCCACGGAGCAGCAGGCCAATGAGACCGCGCCAGAACAGGCGCGCCAGATCATCGTGGCCCAAAGCCAGGACTTCAACAAGTTCCGCCGTGAATTTGCTGACAATGCCCCCATGGCCACAGTCACGCCTGCCAAGCGAGAGGTGCGTGGCAAGGTTGAGGCCTCCGTCGTTGACAAAGCTCCTGTTGCTCCGACGCCAGATAAGCTAACGTTATCCAAAGGCGCCATCCAGGGAAAAACCGCTGAAGACCAGGTGGCTCAGGCACGCAGCAAACAAGAAGCCAGCAGCCGTAGCGCCGAATTGGCCAAAAACATCAGCGAACTCAACCGACTTGCCGCTGCCGCCAGTGCCCCAGCGCCAGCCGCGGCCTCAAAACCCGCTGTCAGCGCGGTCGCGCCAGCACTGCCGGCGGTTTCTACAGCGTTGCCTGTCTCGGCTGCACCAGCCCCGGCCCCCTCAACCAGTGTCAAGCCGCCACCGCCCAAACCGAAGCCAGCCGCAGCACCACCCACGCCCATGCCGGAGCCAAGCTTCCTGGATGATCTTCTGGAAAACCCCCTGCTACCCGCAGGTGCTGCCGGTCTGATTGCCCTGCTGGCAGGCCTGGGTTTTTACAAAGTCCGGCAACGCCGCAAGGAAGCTCAGCTTGACAGCTCTTTTGTTGAAAGCAAGTGGCGGCCCGACTCGTTCCTGGGGGCCAGTGGTGGCCAGAACGTGGACACCAACGACGACAACATCGCTACCGGGTCCTCCATGGTTTACTCGCCAAGCCAGCTCGACGCCGTCGATGACGTCGACCCTGTGGCCGAAGCGGATGTCTATCTCGCCTACGGGCGCGACCTTCAGGCCGAGGAAATCCTCAAGGATGCCCTGCGCAACAACCCGCAACGCCTGGCGATTCACCACAAGCTGCTGGAGATCTACACCAAGCGGCGCGATACCAAGGGGTTTGAGGCCACCGCCACGCTGGCTTTCAACATCACCAATGGCAGCGGCAGCGATTGGGAACAAATATGCGAAAAAGGGCTCTCCATCGACCCCGACAACGCCTTGTATCGCCCAGGTGGCTTGCCAGAACCCGTGCTGAGTTCAGCGCCCCCTGCCGCTGCCATGGAGGTCAGTACCCCAACAATGGCGCCGGCTGTCGAGCCGGAACCTGTTGCTGAGCTGACGCTGCCCAAAGACAGCAAGATGGATCTGGATCTGGACCTTGATTTTTCTCTGGACGAGACGGCGCCAAACACGCCAAAACCGACATCTCCAGCCCCCGATCTGTCCGCCCTGGACATCTCCCTTGACCTCACAGAGCCACCCGAAATCGCACCTCCTGTGGAGCCAGCACCCAACTTGGTCAGCCTGCCCGATCCCGCACCAGCCGCGCCGGCGATACCCAGCCCCGCCGTCAGTCCCGAGATCGACAACGCCAGTCTGTTTGGCAACCTCGACTTTTCGATGCCCTTGCCCGAACTCGACTCGTCGAAAGCCGGTGATGTTGCGAGCCAGGCCCCCAATCTGACAGCAACTGAGCCGACAACCCAGGCCGCGCCTGCTGCCGACGGCGATTTGATGTCATTTGATCTGGACTCGCTGTCACTGGATCTGGGCGAAGAGCCGACCACTGAGGCGGGCCATCTCGCCAGCACGGCGGAAGACCCGCTGGAAACCAAGCTGGCGTTGGCCGAGGAGTTCCGGGCCATTGGTGATGATGATGGCGCTCGTGCGCTGATTGAAGAAGTGATTGCAGAAGCCTCGGGGGACATGAAAGCCAAAGCCCAACGTGCGCTGAGCAAGCTTTGATCTTCTGTGCAGAGCCACGGGAGCAGCGTGAGACTGGCGCTTGGCATCAGCTACAACGGACTGGCGTATCAGGGCTGGCAAAGTCAGCCATCCGGCCAGACGGTGCAGGACAAACTGGAAAAAGCGCTGGGTGAGTTTTCGGCACAACACGTCTCCACCCTGTGCGCCGGCCGCACCGACGCCGGCGTCCACGGCCTGATGCAGGTCGTCCACTTTGACACCTCACTGGATCGCGCTGAAGCCTCCTGGGTCCGCGGTCCCAACGCCCTGCTCCCCCATGACATCGCCGTGCAATGGGCCAGATCCGTTCCCGCCAAATTCCATTGCCGCGCCAGTGCCTTGTCACGGCGTTACGCCTATATCCTGCTGGACTCGCCGGTGCGGCCCAGCATCGACACCGGACGGGTTGGCTGGGTCTACAAGCCGCTGGACCTGCAGCGCATGCAGCAAGCTGCCGGGTACCTGCTCGGTGAACACGACTTCACCTCGTTTCGCGCCAGTGCCTGCCAGGCGCTGTCGCCGGTCAAAAACCTGATGCGTCTTGATATCACCCGCTGGGGTGTCTATTGGCGCTTCGAATTTGAAGCCAACGCCTTTTTGCACCACATGATCCGCAACATCATGGGCTGCCTGATCATGGTCGGTGATGGCCGCAGGTCACCAGAGTGGGTACGTGGTGTACTGGCGGCCTGTGATCGCGACGCCGCCGCCCCGACCTTCTCCCCCCATGGCCTGTATTTTTTGGGCCCTCGTTATGCCCCCATCTGGGGCTTGCCCGATCACCCCAGTCTGCTTGACGGGTTACCAGGAGCCGCGTGATGCCGGATGCACAAACCACCCCCCCGACCCCGCAGAGTCGAACCCGCATCAAGATGTGTGGACTGACCCGTGAGCAGGATGTGGATGCCGCTGTGGCCGCCGGAGCCGACGCCATCGGCTTCGTGCTGTACGACAAGAGCCCTCGGTACGTATCGGCCCGGCGCGCCGCCGAACTGGCCAGACGACTGCCCCCGTTCGTGACCCCGGTTTTGTTGTTTGTCAACGAAGATTTATCAAAAATAATAGCAAACTGCGCCCTGCTGCCGGGGGCTATGGCCCAATTTCATGGCGATGAATCACCGCAGGACTGCTGGGCCGCCAGCGAACTGGGCCGGCGCCCCTACTTGCGTGCCGCACGTATTCCCCTTGGCGCGGCCGGACAGGGTTTTGATCTTTTAAAATTCACCCAAGATTATTCACAGGCTCAAGCCATCCTGCTCGACGCGCACAGCGACGGTTATGGTGGTGCCGGGCAAACATTCAATTGGTCACAGCTTCCACCAAACGTCAACGCTCACCTCGTCTTGAGTGGTGGGCTGAACGCTGCCAACGTGATCGATGGCATCAGGCAGGTGCGCCCGCGCTGTCAAACACTGGCGGTTGATGTCAGCTCAGGCATTGAAGTGCCGGGCCACAAAGGCATCAAAGACCCCACCAGAATCCGCGAGTTTGTCGCCGCCGTTCGTCAGGCTGACCAACTCTTGAATGCCAAATAACCCCTTAGCCCGCGTCAATCAATCGCAGGGCGCTATGAATTTAATAACGCCATGTTCCACTACCAACAACCCGACCCACGCGGTCACTTCGGCATCTACGGGGGCAGTTTTGCCTCCGAGACGCTGACCCACGCCATCCATGAGCTGAAACAGGCTTACGCCAAATACCAGTTCGATCCGGCCTTCATCGCCGAGTTCGAGTACGAACTGGCCCACTTTGTCGGCCGCCCCTCCCCCACCTACCACGCCGCGCGCATGAGCCGCGAGCAAGGCGGCGCGCAAATCTTCTTGAAGCGTGAAGACCTCAACCACACCGGCGCGCACAAGATCAACAACACCATCGGCCAGGCCATGCTGGCCAAACGCATGGGCAAACCGCGCGTGATTGCCGAAACCGGCGCCGGTCAGCACGGTGTCGCCACCGCCACCATCTGCGCCCGCTACGGGCTGGAATGTGTGGTCTACATGGGGGCCGAAGATGTCAAGCGCCAAAGCCCCAACGTCTACCGCATGAAACTGCTCGGGGCCACCGTGGTGCCCGTCACCAGCGGCAGCCGCACCCTCAAAGACGCGCTGAACGAAGCCATGCGCGACTGGGTCGCCAATGTGGACAACACCTTCTACATCATCGGCACCGTGGCCGGCCCCCATCCCTACCCGATGATGGTGCGCGATTTCCAGAGCGTCATCGGCAAGGAATGCCTGGTGCAGCTGCCCGACATGCTCAAAGCCGCAGGCTGCAAAACCGACCAGCCCGACGCGGTGGTCGCCTGCGTGGGCGGCGGCTCCAACGCCATGGGCATCTTCTACCCCTACATCCCTTATGAAGCCACCCGACTGATTGGGGTGGAAGCGACTGGAGAGGGCATCGACAGCGGCAAGCACTCGGCCTCCATCCAGCGCGGCAGCCCCGGCGTGCTGCACGGCAACCGCACCTATGTGCTGCAAGACGACAACGGCCAGGTGACTGAAACCCACAGCATCAGCGCCGGGCTGGACTACCCCGGTGTCGGCCCCGAGCATGCCTATCTGCACGACATTGGCCGCGCCGAATACGTGGGCATCACCGACAAGGAAGCGCTGGAAGCCTTCCATTACCTGTGCCGCACCGAGGGCATCATCCCCGCGCTCGAATCCAGCCACGCCGTGGCCTACGCCATGAAACTGGCGAAAACCATGCGTCCAGACCAGTCGATCCTGGTCAACCTGTCAGGCCGTGGCGACAAGGACATCGGAACCGTGGCCGACCTGAGCCACGCTGACTTTTATTGCCGCCCCAGCTGCCAAGGCCAATCGGTCAAAGGCAGCCTGGCCGCTGACGAAGCCATTGTGAAGGTCGTGAAATGAGCCGCATCGCATCCACTTTTACCCAACTCAAGGCCCAGGGTCGCAAGGCGCTGATCCCCTTCGTCACCGCCGGATTCCCGTTTGCCGACATCACGCCCGAGCTGATGCATGCCATGGTGGCCGGTGGGGCCGACGTGATCGAACTCGGCGTGCCGTTTTCCGACCCCAGCGCCGATGGCCCGGTGATCCAGCAAGCCGGTGACAAGGCGCTGGCCGCAGGCATCGGCATGGTGCAGGTGCTCGACATGGTGCGCCGCTTTCGCCAGCAAAACAACACCACACCGGTGGTGCTGATGGGTTATGCCAACCCGGTGGAACGCTACAACCAGAAGCATGGCGCTACCACATCCTCAGCAGCTGGTGCACCATCCACAAGCGCTACCAGCCCATTTGTCCGTGATGCAGCCGCAGCCGGGGTGGACGGCGTGCTGATCGTCGACTACCCGCCCGAAGAGTGCGAGGAATTCGCCGCCGAACTCAAGGCCCACCAGCTGGATCTGATCTTTTTGCTGGCCCCCACCTCCACCGATGAGCGTATGCAGCAGGTGGCCCGCATTGCCAGCGGCTACGTGTACTACGTGTCGCTCAAAGGCGTCACCGGCTCAGGTGCGCTGGACACCGGCGCGGTCGAGGCCATGTTGCCGCGCATCCGCCAGCATGTCAGCGTCCCGGTGGGTGTGGGTTTTGGCATCCGTGATGCCACCACGGCCAAAGCCATTGGCAAGGTGGCCGATGCGGTGGTGATTGGCAGCAAGATCATTCAGCTGATCGACCCACAGCCGCGTGACCAGGTGGCGGCCACGGCGCAGACCTTCCTGCGCGAGATTCGCACCGCGCTGGATTCATAATCCCGCCATTGCCATTTGGCGAGACACAGGCTGGCAACCCCCGTCAGCCTGGCTCACAAACCCAGGAGAAAAGCATGAGTTGGCTCGAAAAATTGCTCCCCCCGAAAATCCAGCATACCGACCCGAAAGAGCGGCGCACGGTGCCAGAAGGCGTGTGGATCAAATGCCCGGCCTGCGACACGGTGTTGTACAAGACCGATCTGGAGCAAAACCAGAATGTCTGTCCCAGTTGCAGCCACCATCACCGCATCGGCGCACGCGCGCGGCTCAACGTCTTTCTGGACAACGAAGGCCGTTTTGAGATCGGCCAGGAAGTGTTGCCGGTGGATGCGCTCAAGTTCAAGGACAGCCGCAAGTACCCGGAACGCCTGAAAGAAGCGCTGGAAAACACCGGCGAGACCGATGCACTGGTGGTTATGGGGGGTACGGTCATGGGCATTGGCCTGGTGGCGGCCTGCTTTGAATTTGAATTCATGGGCGGCAGCATGGGCTCGGTCGTGGGGGAACGCTTCGCCCGCGGTGTCCAGACCGCTATCGAGCAGAAAGTACCGTTTGTGTGTTTCACCGCCACCGGCGGCGCCCGCATGCAGGAAGGCTTGCTGTCGCTGATGCAGATGGCCAAGACCAATGCGTCACTGACCCATCTGGCCAAGAAAGGCCTGCCCTTTATCAGTGTGCTGACTGACCCGACCATGGGCGGCGTCAGCGCCGGTTTTGCCTTTTTGGGTGATGTGGTGATTGCCGAACCCAAGGCGCTGATCGGTTTTGCCGGGCCACGGGTGATTGAATCGACCGTGCGGGTCAAGCTGCCCGATGGCTTTCAGCGCGCCGAATTCCTGCAAACCAAGGGGGCAGTGGACCTGATCTGCGACCGGCGCGAGCTGCGCAAAACCATTGCCAACACCCTGGCCATGCTGACGCGCCAAAGCGCGGATGCCGTAGCCTGATAGATCAGAAACAGCCCACCGGCAGGCATAGACATCCCGCCAGGGTGCCGTCTCAAAAAGCCATCAACGCCGCCGCCTGCAAATGCCCCAGCACAATGGCGGCAATTTGCAGGATGACCAGCAGCGCCAGCGGAGACAAGTCCACCCCACCCACCAGCGGCAGCACACGCCGGATCGGCACCAGGGGCGGTGCCACCAGCCGTTCAATCACGTCGGCCACGACCGATTGGGTGGCGACCCAGGACAGCACCGCGTAGACGATCACCATCCCGGTCATGCCGGAAATCGCCATGCGCAAGACGCCAAAACCAGCCAGGATCGGCACGGCAAACAGCCCACCGGCTGCCCCCGCCAGCAACCATAACAGGCCAAATTCGGCCAATTGCAGCAGATAGGCAGCCACCAGGCTGGCCGTGTCAAGCGCCCCCACCGAAGGCAACACCCGGCGCAGCGGCAGCACAATCCAGTCCGTCAAGGCAAACACCAACCGGCCCAGCGGGTTGCCCGAGCGGGCCGACATCGGGATGCGCTGGTACTGCATATACAGGCGCAGCAAACAGGCCCCGCTCAAAAAACCGGTCACAACCTCCAGCAGCAGGGAAACAATTTGGTACAGCATGGCACATCAAAATCCAGGAAATAGGTCACCGCATCATAGCCACACCCCAGCCACTTAAAATAGCCGGTTTCGCCAGGACACAAGCTACGTGTTCCGGCGCGCCATTTTTATCCCCCAGCTCATTGATTGCCTTCCATGTCTGAACACACCACTGCCGCCTTACCCCAGGACGAAAACCAGCTGATTCAGGAGCGGCGCGACAAGCTCAAGGCCATGCGCCTGGCCCAGCTAGACGGCAAGGGCGTGGCCTTCCCCAACGATTTCAAGCCCGCTGATCACGCCGCCGACCTGTTTGCCGCCCATGCCGGTCAAACCCCGGAAGGCCTGCTGGAACAAGGTGCCAAGGCCAAGGTGGCGGGACGCATGATGCTCAAACGTGTCATGGGCAAGGCCAGCTTTGCCACCCTGCAGGACAGCACCGGCCGCATCCAGGTCTACATCAAGCGCGACGATCTGGGTGAAGACATCTACAACGCGTTCAAACACTGGGATCTGGGTGACATCGTGGCCGCCGAAGGGGTGGTGTTCAAGACCAAAACCGGCGAATTGTCGATCCACGCCAGCAGCATCCGGCTGCTGACCAAGAGCCTGCGTCCGATGCCCGACAAATTTCACGGCATGGCCGACCAGGAGGTCAAATACCGCCAGCGTTATGTTGACCTGATGACCGATGAAGCCGCGCGCAAACGTTTCATCGCCCGCAGCAAGGCCGTCAGTGGCATCCGCGAATTCATGGTGTCGCACAACTTCCTGGAAGTGGAAACCCCGATGCTGCACCCGATTCCCGGCGGTGCCAATGCCAAGCCCTTCGTCACGCACCACAATGCCTTGGACCAGCAAATGTTCCTGCGCATTGCGCCCGAGCTGTATCTCAAGCGCCTGATCGTTGGCGGGTTTGACCGTGTGTTCGAGATCAACCGCAACTTCCGCAACGAAGGCATCAGCGTGCGCCACAACCCCGAGTTCACGATGATGGAGTTCTACGCGGCGTACTGGGATTACCAGGACCTGATGACTTTCACCGAAGCGCTGGTGCGTGACGCCGCCACGAAGGCCGTGGGTACCTTGCAACTGAGCTACAACGGCCAGCCGGTGGATTTGGCCAAGCCCTTTGAGCGCCTGACCATCCATGAAGCCATCTGCAAATACACCGAAGCCGGCCAGCCGCTCGGCGATGGCCCTGGGTTGAAAGTGGACAGTGTGCAATGGCTGTTGCCGGCGCTGCGCAAACTGGGCCTGACCGAGGCCAAACACCACCTGTCCACCCGCAGTCTGGCCAGCCTGCAGGTGCTGTACTTTGAAGAAACCGTCGAAGAAAAGCTCTGGCAGCCGACCTTCATCTGTGAACACCCGGTCGAAATCTCACCGCTGGCGCGTGCCAGCGACCACAAGCCCGGCGTCACCGAGCGTTTCGAGCTCTACATCACCGGCCGCGAATTCGGCAACGGCTTCAGCGAGCTCAACGATGCCGAAGAACAGGCCGCCCGCTTCCTGGCCCAGGTGGCAGCCAAGGACAGCGGCGACGACGAAGCCATGTACTACGACCATGACTTTGTCCGGGCGCTGGAATATGGCATGCCGCCCACCGGTGGCTGCGGTATCGGCATTGACCGGTTGATGATGCTGTTGACCGACAGCCCCAGCATCCGTGACGTCATTCTGTTTCCGGCCCTGCGCCGCGAAGTTTAGTAGAAAATCGACCTCTAGCCCGCACAAATAAGGGGCTAGCAGCTATGACAAATGTAGCTAATCATGCTCACATTCCACCCCTGCGCTATCTGCAAGGGTACCCGGCCGACACGCTGGCGCAGGTGGAAAAAATGCTGCAGCAGGACCGTGTGGCCGACTGGTTACGCCAGAAATACCCGCAGGGCCACACCGTGCGCACCGACAAGGCGCTGTTCGATTACGTGCAGGCGCTCAAGAATGAACACCTGCGCGGAGCCGAACCGCTGGCCAAGGTGGCGTTTGACGCCAAGCTGCAGGTGGTGCAGCACGCCCTGGGCACCCACACCACCATCGCCCGGGTGCAGGGCAACAAACTCAAAGCCAAGCGCGAAATCCGCGTCGCTTCGCTGTTCAAGAACGTGCCGCAGGACTTCCTGAAGATGATTGCCGTGCACGAACTGGCCCACCTCAAGGAGCGCGCGCACGACAAGGCGTTTTACCAGCTCTGCAACTACATGGAGCCGCGCTACCACCAGTTGGAGTTTGAAGTGCGGGTGTATCTGACCCATCTGGAGGTGTCAGGGACACGGCTGTGGGATACAGTCGCAACGGAAAAATTCGACAACAGAATGTAGGAAGATTCATCCACCCAAAGCCATGTGGTCTGCTCAACGCTGCGGGCTACTATGACGCGCTGCCCACCTTCCTTGACCACACGGTGGCAGAGCAGTTTGAATGGGTGGAGAAAGCCGACACCTGAAGTCAAACAGGCCCCCGGCAAGATGAACCAATGCCTTCGCGCAAAGGTTTGAGCAAATCGGTCAGGCCGTTATGGTCGATCTCATGCATCAACGCCAACAAGCGGCCGATTTCGCCCTTGGGCACACCCTCGCGCACAAACCAGCGCAAATAGTCACCCGGCAGATCGGCCATCAGGCGGCCCTTGTATTTGCCAAACGGCATGGTGCGGGTCACCAGCAGTTGCAGATCTTCAGGGTTCAACCTAGCCCCCTGCCCGTTTAACCTGGTGGCCCTGGGCCTGCAACAGCGCCATGACACGCTCGCAGTGGTCCCCCTGCACTTCAATCACGCCGTCCTTCACCGTGCCCCCGGAGCCGCAGGCGGTTTTGAGCTGTTTGCCCAGAGCGACCAGCGCGGCATCGTCCAGACTCAGCCCCTTGACCAGGGTGACCCCTTTGCCGGCGCGGCCCTTGGTTTCGCGAGACACTCGCACCACGCCGTCAGACGTTGGTCTGGGTTTGGCCACTGTGCATTGGCAGGCCGCTATTGGCTGGCGGCAAGCCGGGCACATGCGCCCGCTGTCGGTGCTGTAAACCAGGCCGCTGCTGGAGAGTTTGGCTTTCATGAGGGGTTCCGGCTGGAAATCAAAACGCTGATTGTCCAACAGAGCCAGACCGCCGTTCACTGCGTCAAAAAGGAACGCTGCGCGACGTTATTGCCGGCCGAAGCCAAGTCACCACGCTGCTGCTCGGCAATCAGGTAAGACGTCATTTCGGCGGCGGTCAGTGGCTTTGCGATGTGGTAACCCTGGGCTTCATCACAATGGAAGATGCGCAGATGGTTCAGCACATGGTCATCCTCCACCCCTTCCGCGATGGTGCGTAGCCCCAGGCTGTGCGCCATCTGTACCACGGCCCGCACAATGGCGGCATCGTCCGGATCATGCGCCAGATCGCGCACAAAAGATTGGTCAATCTTGAGTTTGTCGACTCTGAAGCGCTTGAGGTAAGACAAGCTTGAATAGCCGGTGCCAAAATCATCAATGGACAACATCACCCCCAGCAGCTTGAGACGTTGTACCGTGGCCAAAATGGTCTCGGTGTTGCGGATCAGGATCGACTCCGTGAGTTCAAGTTCCAGCAGCGCAGGGTCCAACCCCGACTGAGACAGGGCGCGCAGCACAATCGCTTCCAAGTTGCCGCGTTGAAACTGGATGGCCGACAGATTGACCGCCACCGACACTTTGGGTAACCCGGACTGCTGCCAGACAGCGGCCTGCCGACAAGCCTCCATCAACACCCACTCACCGACCGCCACGATCACACCGGTTTCTTCCGCCACCGGGATAAAACGTCCCGGCGGCACCAACCCCAGCGCCGGATGCTGCCAGCGGATCAAGGCCTCGACACCCATCAACGCACCACTGCGCAGGTCGATTTGTGGCTGGTAATGCAACACAAATTCTCCATGTTCCAGCGCATGCCCCATGCCGCTGCGCATCTTCAGGTTCTCCAGCACGTCGTCGTTCATCTGCCTGTTGAAGAAGCGGTAGGTGTTGCGCCCTGCCTCCTTGGCCTGGTACATCGCGGTATCGGCCTTTTTCATCAGCGACTCAAAATCCCGTCCATCGTCGGGATACATGGCAATACCGATAGACACCGTGGTACTCAGTTCATGACCATCAATGGTCATGGGCCGGTGAATGCTTTGCAACAGCTTGTCGAGCACGGGTGCGCCAGCATCGGTATCGGACAATGCCGGCAGCACAATCAGAAATTCGTCCCCCCCCTGGCGGCTGACGGTGTCAGTGTCACGAACACACTGACTGATGCGGGTGGCCACCTTGCGGATCAGCTTATCGCCCACCGTGTGGCCCAGTGAGTCGTTGATGGTCTTGAAGTTGTCCAGGTCAAGGAACAACAACGCCACCTTATTACCTTCCCGGTCTGCGTAAGCCATGGCTTGCTGCAGACGATCAAACGCCAGCAAATGGTTGGGCAGGCCAGTCAGGCCATCGTGGTAGACCAGAAAACGGGCCCGTTCTTCGTTGGCCTTGCGCTCGGTGATGTCTTCGTAAGTACACAGAATGGCGCTCACCTGACCCGCCTGATCACACAACGGCGCCTTGCTGACCACCCGCCAACCCAGACTGCCATCGGCTTTGATGTAGGACTCTTCGATGTTCAGCCGTGGTTGACCGCTGGCCATGACCTGCCGGTCCTCAACACGCCACCGCTGTGCCGACACCTCCGGCGCAATGTCGAAATCGGTCTTGCCAATGAGGTTTTGGGGGCTGGCGTACCCGTAGTCAGCGGCAAACGGTCGGTTGCAGCCAAGGTAGTTGAAGTCCAGGTCTTTCCAAAACACCCGTTGTGGAATGGTGTCGAGCACCGTGCGCAACATCTGCCGCGAGTTGAACAGGTCTTGCTCAGCCGCCCGTTGCAGGCTTTGGGTTTCGGCCACTTTCAGGGCACGCATGACGGCCGGCCCGAGCTTGGCCAAATGTCCCTTGAGCACGTAGTCCGAGGCACCACGGTGTAACGTTTCGATGGCAAACTCCTCCCCCATGGTGCCGCTGACAAACACAAAAGGCAGCTCCGGTGAACGCTGACGCAACAGTTCCAGCGCACTCAAGCCGTCAAAATGTGGCAGCTTGTAATCGGCAAGGACCAAATCGGGGTGCCATGTGTCCAGGGCCTGGACAAAGCTCTCACGTGTCTCAACACGCTGTGCAACAAACACCACACCGGCTTTATGCAACTCGCGCTGGGCGAGTTCGGCATCGGTGGGGGTGTCCTCAAGAATCAGAATGCGTAACGGACGATCCATGACCAGCGTGAGGCAAGGTTACAAGCCCGGTTGTTTGTTGACCAGCAACCAATAAAAGCCCAGTTTGCCGACCACCTTCATGAAGGCATCGAACTCGACCGGCTTACTGACAAAGCTGTTCACACCCAGCTCATAACAGACCCGCATATCACTTTCTTCAGTGGACGAGGTCAGCACCACCACCGGAATCTGCCGGGTCAGCGGGTCGGCCTTCAGGCGACGTAACACATCCAGTCCGTTGAGCTTGGGCAGATGCAAGTCCAGCAGGATGACACGTGGCGGGCTAGCCATGCGACGTCCTGCATAAACACCGGTGCCAAACAGGAAGTCCAGTGCTTCGGCGCCGTCTTTCACCCACATCAGGTTGTTGGCCAGACCGTGTTTCCTCAAGGTGCGCATGGTCAATTCGGCATCTTCCGGGGTGTCCTCCACGAGAAGCACCTCAACCTTGTCCGTCGCGTCACTCATCTTGTGTCGTCCTCAGGGGTGTGGCAGCGTGAAACAGAACGCTGCGCCGTTGTCCAGTTTACCTTCAGCCCAGACTTTGCCGCCGTGCCGAACCACGATCTGGCGAACAATCGCCAAGCCAATGCCGGTACCCTCGAATTCGTCACTGCTGTGCAGGCGCTCGAACACACCAAACAGCTTGTCCACATACTGCATGTCAAAGCCGACACCATTGTCCCGCACACAAAACACGTTGTGCGGACCATCCTCGGTACCCGTGACCTCGATGGTAGCCACCTCACGTGGCAGGGTGAATTTGATGGCATTGCTCAGCAGGTTGATCAGCACCTGGCGCAGCAGCGAAGCATCGGCCAGGGTGGGAGGCAGAGCCCCTATGGACAGGCGCACGTCACGATTCGCATACCAAGGCTGCAACTCGGCAAACACCGTGCGCACCAGGCGCTCCATGTCGACCGGCGCCAGCGCCAGCTGCTGGCGGCCCAGGCGCGAAAACTGCAGGATGTCATCGATCAACTGTCCCATGCGCTCGGTGTTGCCGCGCACGACACACAGCAGGCGTTTACCTTCGTCGTCGAGCTTGTCCTTGTAGTCTTCCATCAGCATTTTGGAAAAACCGTCAATGGCCCGCAGCGGGGTGCGCAAGTCGTGTGAAACCGAATAGCTGAACGACTCGAGCTCCTTGGTGCGCTCGACGATACGGCTTTCCAGATCCTGGTTGAGCTGATTCAGTGCCGCCACGGCAACCTTCAGGTCTGCCGCCGTCTGGTCCAGCGTCCACTCCACGGCATCCAGTTCGTCCAGCGTGTCAGGCATGGGTTGGGGATGGGTTTCAACAGCCTGACGCAGTGGCAACATGCCCGGTACCAGCGCATGTACCTTGTTGGCCAGGTTTTCCAGTCGCGTGGTGATCAGGCGGCGGATCAGTACCACCATGAACAAGGCCACCAGCAGTGTCTTGACCCCGTTGCTGAGCACAATGCTCACCGCACTGTTGAGCAACTGCTGATAGATGCCATCCAGGCTACTGACCACCTCCAGCGCACCAATCTCCGAAACCCGTCCGCGATTCTCATACAGCAGTGCATAACGCCGGGTGATGACATTGGGCGTTGCTACCTTGCGCGACACCCAAGCTCTGGCGGTGTCGGCGGCGATCACCCGCACCTCCACCAGGTCAGGCAACAAGATCAGGGCATCAATGGCCCGCTGAATCTGCTTTTCGTCAAAGTCCCACACGCTGCCGGCAATGGTAGGCACGTAAATCGCAATGCCATCCAGCTCACGATCCAGGGCCTTGCGCAGGCCTCGGTATTCAAATGCCAGTTGCACCACCGAGATGAACAGCGTGATCACCGTGCTGAACGCGATGATGAGCACGATCAGGCGGCGCCCGATCTGGTTTTTTTCGCCAAACAGCAAGCGGGTCAATGAATTCATCGTTCGTTAGTTCTGCCAGATTCCGGACTCAAGGCAACCACCCCAGTTCGCGCTCAACCTGTTGCTGGTAGACCTGCATCAAACCCTGAGCCTTCATTTGTTTCAAGACCGCCGCCAGCCGTGGGGCAAGCGCGGCATGTTTTTTGTTCAGATAGGGATAGGTCGGGATGCTCTTGCCCAGGCTGATCACCCTGCGCACTTGGGCCACATTGGCCAGGCTCTTGAACTCGGGTGAATGGAGTTCCTGCTGCACATAAACGTCAATCTCGCAGTACAGGTCGGTGCGGCCAGTCAGCATTTTTTTCAGGCCCTGCTCCCGGGTTGAAACGTCCGACAAGTGCTCGGACGCGACCAGCGGTTTCAGCGTACTCTCACACAGCAACAATCCACGCCGGTATTCCACCTGAAATTTGGCAGCGCGCAAGTCCTCCAGCCGTGCCAGACGCAACGCCGGATTGGCGCTGTAGAGCGAAAACCCGATGTCAACCACCGACTCCTCGACCCGAACCAGATAGGGGCGGTCTGCGCCATACTCATACACGCGGGATAGCTCGGCATCGGCCAGCCCCTGCTCCACCATGGCCGCACCACGCGCCAGCGTGTAGTGCTCCATGCGAAACGGAATGCCCAGACGCTTGAAGGCCTCGGTATAGATCAGCCAACCCAGGCGGCTGCCCCAGGTGTCAGGTTCGCCGCCGGCTGTGACGATGAACGGTCTGTCTGCGATCGCTGGGGTTTGGCTGAGGACAGGTGTGGCAGCCAAGGTCAAACAAACCACCACCAGCCCACACAGCAGTTGAACGCCTGCCCGCCATTGAGATCGGGTGCGACCAGCGTGAGCTCGCGTCCGATGAGTGTCTGGTGCATCCGTGCGCATGGTGGGGATTTCCTCGTTGGACATGGACGACTTGTCAGGGTCTGGCACCCGCCGAGAGTTCTGCCTGTTTGCGGTAAGCGGCAAACAGGCCCTGGGCTTTCATTTGTTTAAAAATGGCCGCCAGGCGCGGAGCCAGAGCGGCATGTTTTTTATATAAATAGGTGTATGTTGGAACCGTTGCAACATCGAACAGTTTGCGCACCCGGCCGGCGTCCTTCCGCTCGCCTGACTGCC
The DNA here is from genome assembly GCF_028689305.1 of Rhodoferax sp. Taxonomy (GTDB): domain Bacteria; phylum Pseudomonadota; class Gammaproteobacteria; order Burkholderiales; family Burkholderiaceae_C; genus Rhodoferax. Next base: position 56,741 of record NZ_JAQTWM010000008.1, read on the forward strand.
GTACATCGTCGACAAAGGCTTCAATGTCGCAATACACGTCAGTACGTCCGGCCAACAGCTTTTTGACCCCTTGTTCGGTGGCGGTGACAGTGGACAGGTGCTCAGGCATTGTGACCTGTTTCAGGAAGTTCTCACACACCAAAATGCCTCGACGGTATTCCGCCACGGTATTGGCAGGCAAATCTGCCAGTTGGCGAATCTGTCGTTCGGGCTGAGCCGTGAACAGCGAGAAAGTGAAGTCCATCAATGATTCTTCCACCCGCACCAACTCAGGATGAGAATCGCCGTAGCTGTAAATGCGTGACATTTCGCCATCAATGGCCCCGGCTTCGACCATGGCATTGCGGCGCGCCAGTGGAATGTTGGTGATTTCCATCGTGGCCCCTAAACGCCGGAAGGCTTCCTGCCCGATGAGCAAACCCCATTTGTAGGCGATCGCATTGGGAGTGGCATCGCCAGCCATGACGAAATGCCTGGGCTGCTCGGCAGGAACCTGATCTGGTGCGGAACAAACAGGCCCCGCTGCACAAAACAACAGAAGAAGCAACCCGGCTGACGGTCCCACGGAAAGTTTCCGAACGACACATGGAGGAAGTGATTTCATCAACGACATTGAAACCCGAATGCGATTGGACCAGAACCAGACCGTCTGATCGGAGTTGGGCAGTATCGTGGAATTTCATCGATCACCATCCGACTTAAATCAAGAACTTGCAGAAACCTGGAGCACAAGTTAAGGTCACCAGAGCTTGATCGACAGAACCGTTTTACAGCAACACCCCCAGCCTGGCCGCAGCTTCGCGCAGCGCCGCCGTGTCATACCCGGCGTAACCAAACAGCCAACCCCGGCGTTTGGACTCCATGCAGTAGCGCGACAGCGGTGCCAGCAGCAGGCCAGCCGCCTGGGCACGGGCGGACAGGGTCTGGTCATCCGCACCGGCAGGCAACTCGTGCAGCAGGTGCAGGCCCTGTTCGCTGGGTTGCAGCAGCAGTTGCCCTCGGGTCGCCTGGGCCAACGCGTCAATCAACACCTGCTGGCGCTGCGGGTACAGCTCACGCATGCGGCGCAGGTGGCGCAGCAAATGCCCCTCGGTGATGAAGCGCGCCAGCACTTCCTGGGTGTCGCCTGGTGCGTGGCGGTCACTGATGGCGCGGGCCATGGCAAAGGCGCTGGTCAGCGCCAGCGGCAGCACGATGAAACCCAGGCGCAGCCCCGGGTGCAGCGTCTTGGAAAACGTGCCCACGTACAGCACGCGCTCGGCATGCGGCAGGCTGCACAGCGCGGGCAGGCGGTGGGTGCCGTACTGGAACTCGCCGTCGTAGTCGTCCTCCACGATCCAGCTCTGTTGGGCGTTGGCCCAGTCCAGCAAGGCCAGGCGGCGTTTCAGGCTCATGCGCACGCCGGTGGGGAACTGCGAGGTCGGTGTCACCACGACCAGCCGTGCGGCAGGCCAGCGCTTGGCAGCTTGTTCCACAACAAGGCCTTCGTCATCGATGGGCACCGGGCGCACCGTAACCCCGTGGCCGCTCAAGCTGGCGCGAATGCCGGGGTAGCCAGGGTCTTCCACCAGCGCTTCATCGCCCACGTCCAGCAGCAGGCGGCCAATCAGGTCGATGGCCTGCTGCGAGCCCGAGCACACCAGCACCTGCGCCGCCTCGCAGCGGATGCCGCGTGAGGCCCACAGCCACTGTGCAATCGCCTCCCTCAGCGCCGGGGCACCGGCAGGGTCCAGGTACTGCGCTTGTGCCACGCGCTGGGCCTTGCTGGTCTGGCGTGCCAGCCGGTCCCACACGGCAAACGGAAAGCTGGCGACCTCGGGCGCACCAATGCGAAACGGCGCGGCCGCCTGCAAGGGCGGGTTCCAGCGCAGCACGGTGTCGGCAATCAACTGCCCGCGTTGCGACAGGCTGGCGCTGATCGGGGGATGCAGCGCCGCGCGTTGGGGCGAAGGCTGGCGCGCAGGTGTTTGCAAGCCCCCCAGGTCGTCGGCCACATAGCTACCGTCGCCCACGCGGGCCACCACATAGCCCTCGGACTGCAGGCGCTCCATGGCCCACAGCACGCTGTTGCGCGACACGCCCAGGGTGCGGGCCTGCTCGCGCGAGGCGGGCAGGCGCGTGCCGGGCTGGAAGGTGCCTTGCTCCATGGCTCGGCGCAGCTCCAGGTAGACGCGTTGGCGCACGGTATCGGCACGCGGTGTGCTGGCATTGGCCCTTTGGAGCATGTTGGATTGGCCCTTTGCAAAGCGTTTGAAGTTTATAAACTGAGGAACCATTCTATAAACCCATACCCAACACGGAAGAGTTCACCATGGCCCAGCACACCAGCACCGTTGTCTGGCAGCGCGACCAAGCTGCCTTCACCGACCACCGCTACAGCCGCCGCCATGTCTGGCAGTTTGATGGCGGGGCCGAGGTCAGCGCATCGTCCTCGCCCCACGTGGTGCCGCTGCCGTATTCCGACCCGGCAGGGGTTGATCCCGAGGAGGCCTTTGTGGCGTCGCTGTCGAGCTGCCACATGTTGTGGTTTCTGGACATCGCCGCCCGCGCCGGCTGGGTAGTGGAGAGTTACCGCGACGAGGCCGTGGGCATCATGGCGCGCAACGATCAGGGCCAGCAGGCCATGACCCGTGTGACGTTGCGACCGGCGGTGCAGTTTGCCGGAGCGCAGCCCTCGCTGCAGCAGTTGCAGGACTTGCACCACCACGCCCACACTTCGTGTTTCATTGCCAACTCGGTCAGGACCAAGGTGCTGTGCGAACCCATTCTTGCAACGGAGCCCCAGCCATGACCTACCTACCGCCCCACTTTGCCGAGACCGACACCGCCACCTTGCACGCCCTGGTGCGCGCCCACCCGCTGGCCACCTGGGTGGTGCAGCACCAGGGCGAGCTGCTGGTCAACCACATTCCCCTGCTGCTGGATGCCGAACGCGGCGAGCACGGCACGTTGCTGGGCCACGTGGCACGCGCCAATCCGGTCTGGCAGGCGCTGGCGGATGGCGCGCCATCGGTGGCGGTGTTCACCGGGCCGCAAGCCTATGTGTCGCCCAACTGGTACCCCAGCAAACACGCCCATGGCAAGGCCGTGCCGACCTGGAACTACGCCGTCGTCCACGTCCACGGCGTGCCACAGGCCATTGACGACCCGGCGCGGGTGTTGGACATCGTGACGCGCCTGACGCGGGTGCATGAGGCCGCGCAAGCCCGGCCCTGGCAGGTGGCGGATGCACCGGCTGACTACCTTGCCAATCTGCTCAAGGCCATCGTCGCCATCGAGTTCCCGGTGCAGCGCTGGGTCGGCAAATGGAAGGTCAGCCAGAACCGCCCCACCGCCGACCAACAAGGGGTTGCCACCGGGTTGCGCGAGCAGGGCAGAGAAGCCGCCGCGCAAATGGCCAAGCTGGTACAAGCAAGGATCACAACATGAACATAACACCGCCGCTCATCACCGTAGATGCCCTGCGCCCCGAGGACTACGCAGCCTGGCTGCGACTGGCGCAGGGTTACAAGACCTTTTATGAAACATCGCTGCCCGAGTCTGCCTATCAGCACACCTGGCAACGCCTGTTACAAGCGCAGGCAGTCCATGGCCTGGCAGCGCGGGTGAACAGGCAACTGGTGGGCATCATGCATTACCTGTTTCACGCCAGCTGCTGGTCAGCCGACGTGTGTTATCTGCAGGATTTGTTTGTGGCTGAGGCGGCCCGCGGCCAAGGCGTGGCACGGGCCCTGATTGAGCAGGTGGCGCAGCGCGCCCGGGAGCATGGTGCACCCCGTCTGTACTGGCTGACCCAGCACACCAACACCCGCGCCCGCCGCCTGTATGACCACCTGGCGACCAACCAGGGTTTCATTCGATATGACTACCCGATGGTCTGAGGCTTGGCCTCCCCAGTGACTGGCGTCAGTCCTCCTGATCTTCGGCACGCCGTGTCCGGGCGCGCTGCATCAGCAGGGTGATCAGCAAGGCAGCGGCGGCCGAGCTGGTGATTGTTGGCGAAGACGAAAGCAGATTGACCAGGCCGTCAACGGCTCGGACACTGACCTGTTGCACATGGTTGACCAAGGTGATCACATCGCCGGGTTGTACTTTCTGGGCATCTTCGGCGCGAACGTGAACATCGGGCCAGCCGCTGCGAAACCGGATCGAGGCAAAAACGCCATTGGCAATGGCCACCAGCGAAAGGACCCCCAGGGGCTTGAGCAAATGCTCCAGCAGGCGGCTGCGTTCGGCTGCTGGAGCGATTTCATAAACCTCGCCAACCAGTTGGGCAATCGAGGTGTCGACCTCCTGGGGGCTCACCGGGCTGGCGGGAACTGTGGCTGTGTGGGTGTGTTTGTCCATCTTGTTACGCTCCTTTTTGGCGACGTGGTGTGGGCGGGGCAACGTGGGTGCTGCACAGGCCCGGTGCGCTTGAGGCACCTGGTTTCCACATAGACCTATCAGGATAAACCCTGACACCCCTGGAATTTGTGTCAGGGGAATGATGAAGTGCAACAGTCTGTAAACCGGCCCTGACAGGGTCGGTTCACTTTCCCGACTTCAATGGATATTTTGGCCTCTAGCCCGCTTGAAACATACACATATTGCTATTAAATGTATAGCAATCAAACCGCCATCATCCAGACGGATGCCAACCTGGGGTAGACGCCGGCCTGACCTACATGCCCAGGGATTTCATGAGTTCCTGATGGTCGAAGGTCTCTGCAGCGACTGCGGCCTGTGGCTCGGCATTACGCGCCGCGTTGACCTCGGCAATCACCTCGTCCGGGTTCACTTCATTGACTTCGAAGTCGTGCAACTTGATGAATTCGGTGCGGTCAATCGCCAGCTCCAGATAGAAGATGTTGTTTTTGCCAGTGTAAAAAGTCACGCGCCGTGCTTCGGGTTGGTCCAGGTGGGTGTCCACACTCAGCACCACCTGCTTGTTCAGCACCAGCATCTTGGGCTGATTCTGGGTGATATGGGTCTGCAGTTCGCGCCGCACCTTGCCGGTAAAGTCGCCGACGATCTGGTTCATCAACTCACCCAGGATGTTGCTCACCTCATCCGAGGTGTGGGCAATGGCCAGCTCGCTCTTGGGCATCCCCATGTTGAGCATGTAGCTTTCATAAAGCTCCATGGCCGTCTGCGCTGAAAAATTCAGCACCACCAGGCCAGAGAAACCGCCGTCAAACAGCACGAAACAGCCAATGTCGGGCTTCAGACAGGTTTTGGTGATGCGCTGAACCATGCCGGAATAGTGAATCTGGCAATGGGTTGCAACATTCAGCACGCGGGTGACTGAATTGCACAGACTGGTCAGCAGATCTTCGGTGCCGTACACCACTTCGGACGCTCGCCCTTTGTTGCTCATGTGGAATGTCTCTGATGAAAGCTGAGACTGTACAACACCACCACCCCATACGCCACTCGGCGTATTTCCCAAATACCGGTGCGTCCCTAAAGTCTCTCCATCGCTGGCCCAAGGCCTGAACCCAGGTTCAGGCAAGCCACCAGCGACAACGGTTTCATCAACTCTGGAGTCGCACACATGTCATCTTTGAACTCACGTCGTTTTACCCTCAAGGCGCTCACTGCCGCCGTCGCGCTGTCTGGCTTGTCAGCCCTGCCAGCCTTTGCCGCCGACACCATCAAGGTCGGCATCTTGCACAGCCTGTCTGGCACCATGGCCATTTCTGAAACTGTGTTGAAAGACACCGTGCTGATGGCCATTGACGAGATCAATGCCAAGGGCGGTTTGCTCGGCAAGAAGCTCGAACCCGTGGTGGTTGACCCGGCTTCCAACTGGCCGCTGTTTGCTGAAAAAACCAAGCAACTGCTCGGCCAGGACAAGGTCGATGTGATCTTTGGTTGCTGGACTTCGGTGAGCCGCAAGTCGGTGTTGCCGGTGGTCGAAGAAATGAACGGCCTGCTGTTCTACCCGGTGCAATATGAAGGTGAAGAGCTGTCCAAAAACGTGTTCTACACCGGCGCCGCCCCCAATCAACAAGCCATTCCCGCGGTGGACTATTTGATGAGCAAAGACGGCGGCGCAGCCAAGCGCTGGGTCTTGCTGGGCACCGACTATGTCTACCCCCGCACCACCAACAAAATCCTGCGCGCTTACCTCAAATCCAAAGGCGTGGCAGACAAGGACATTGACGAGAAATACACCCCGTTTGGTCACAGTGATTACCAAACCATCGTGGCTGACATCAAGAAGTTCAGCGCCGGTGGCAAAACCGCGGTGGTGTCCACCATCAATGGTGACTCCAACGTGCCGTTCTACAAAGAACTCGGCAACGCCGGCCTGAAGGCCAAAGACGTGCCAGTGGTGGCTTTCAGCGTGGGTGAAGAAGAGCTGCGCGGTGTGGACACCAAGCCGCTGGTCGGCCACCTGGCCGCCTGGAATTACTTCCAGTCTATCAAGAACCCGAGCAACACCGAGTTCATCAAAAAGTGGACCACTTACGCCAAGGCCAAGGGCATTGCCGGCCACAAGGACAAGCCTTTGACCAACGACCCGATGGAGGCCACCTACATCGGCATCAACATGTGGAAACAAGCGGTTGAAAAAGCCAAGTCCACCGAGGTCGACAAGGTGATTGCCGCCATGGCCGGCCAGACCTTCAAAGCCCCGAGTGGCATTGTCAGCAAGATGGACGAGAAGAACCACCACCTGCACAAGAGTGTGTTCATTGGTGAGATCAAGGCCGACGGCCAGTTCAACGTGGTCTGGAAGACACCCGGCCCGGTGAAAGCCAAGCCATGGTCGCCGTACATCGAAGGCAATGCCGGCAAGCCGGATGAGCCTGCGAAGAAGTAATTGGCGGTTGACTGGGTGCTGCAACGGGCCGGAGGTGCGTATGAACTCAGGTCGGCGTGGCACTCAGTGCAGCGGCATCAAGGAGGAGGCCGAAGGCCGGGGGACAGCCGCGGAGCTGAGTACCACGTCGGCCTGAGTCTGCCAAGGCTCGGTGGAACCAAGATCCGGGATACCCGATCTTTCCTGCGGCCTCTGCTGCCGCTGACATAGGGGCAGATGGTTCCGCGAATGTCCCCCGCCCGCTGACGCGTGCTCCTCCTTGATTTGGCCAAACCCCAAGTCCACGCTGCACCAACCACCCCCATGTCAGCGACTCGAATAAATCAGCATCAAGTCTTTGATCAATAAAAACCCCACAAACAACCCATGCGACATTTCTTAGCCATTGCCGCCCTGCTGCTCGCGACCCAGGTTCACGCTCTGACGGCTGATGAGGTCAAAGGCATCACCATCGGTGAAACCGACAGCCGCATTGAGGCGCTGGCCAAAGCCATGGCCACGCCGGACGACAAAACCGCAGCCTTTCTGCAGGCCATGTCGGAGGACGCCGTCAAAGTGGCTGGCGGCAAGGTGCTAATGGTGAAGGATGACACAGCGCTTGACCCCGTGACCAACGCAGAACAAGCCTTACCCGCCGATGCCGAAGACGTGATCAACAACAACCGCATGCGCGGCGAAATCGACTCGGCGCTGGCCGCCCTCAAGTTGTTTTCCAAAGACGATACGATGCGCGCCGCCGCCGTCAAGCAATTGCAAAGCGACGCTGACGAAAGCAAGCTACCGCTGATCGAAAAAGCCCTGGCCGCCGAACAAAACCCTGCCATCAAAGACCAGTTGGGGATGGTACGCGCCGCCGCCCTGTTGAACAGCGCAGACAAAACCAAACGCCTGGAGGCTGCCAAACTGCTGGCCACCAGCGTCCAGGCCAACACCAAAACCATGCTGCTGGCACGGCTGGCACGGGAGCCGGATTCAGAAACCAAAGCCGCCCTGGGGAACGCACTGCGCCAGGTGGAATCAACCCTGGCCTGGGGGGACAAGTTGGGGGCCTTGTTCAGCGGCATCAGCCTGGGCTCGATCCTGCTGCTGGTGGCGCTTGGCCTGGCCATCACCTACGGGCTGATGGGCGTGATCAACATGGCGCACGGCGAGCTGATGATGATTGGGGCCTACGCCACCTACGTGGTGCAAGGTCTGTTTCAAAAATACCTGCCTGGCGCGTTTGACTGGTATTTGCTGGCCGCTGTACCTGTGGCATTCTTGGCTGCCGCCCTGATGGGTGCGGCGCTGGAGCGCACGGTGATCCGCTTTCTCTATGGCCGCCCGCTGGAAACCCTGCTGGCCACCTGGGGCATCAGCCTGATGCTGATGCAGTTGGTGCGCAGCATTTTTGGTGCCCAAAACGTGGGCGTGGAAAACCCGTCGTGGATGAGTGGTGGTGTCCAGGTTCTGGGCAACCTGTCACTGCCGTTTAACCGGCTGGTGATCATCGGTTTTGCCCTCTTTGTGCTGGCTACCGTGTCATGGCTGATCAGCAAAACCCGCCTGGGCTTGTTTGTGCGCGGGGTCACGCAAAACCGCCCGATTGCCTCGTGTATGGGCGTGAACACAGCACGTATTGACACCTACGCCTTTGCCCTGGGTTCCGGCATTGCCGGGCTGGCCGGCTGCGCCTTGAGCCAGGTCGGCAATGTCGGGCCGGACCTGGGCCAGGGCTACATCGTCGATGCCTTCATGGTGGTGGTGCTGGGCGGTGTCGGTCAGTTGGCGGGCACGGTGTATGCCGCGCTTGGGTTGGGCATTTTGAACAAATTCCTGGAGGGGCTGACCGGTGCGGTATTGGCCAAGATTGCAGTGCTGGTGTTCATCATCATCTTTATTCAAAAGCGACCCCAGGGCATTTTTGCCATGAAGGGCCGCTCGGCGGAGGCATGAACGTGAACACAACTTTGAACCCTGTTTCCTTACCCACTCCCGCGCCGCTGCTTGGCCGCAAAGGATGGGCGGCTTTTCTGGTGGCGATGATCATCGTTTGCGCGGTGGCCCCGGTGCTGAATTTACTGGTGCCTGCGGGCAGCCTTTTCCATCTGAGCGACTACGGTGTAGGGCTGCTCGGGCGCATCATGTGTTACGCCATTTGTGCGCTGGCCATGGATTTGATCTGGGGTTTTACTGGCATCTTGAGCCTGGGCCACGGCTTGTTTTTTGCGATAGGTGGCTACGCCATGGGCATGTATCTGATGCGCCAGATTGGCCTGGAAGGCAATTACAAAAGCGCCCTGCCCGACTTCATGGTGTTTCTGGACTGGAAGACGCTACCCTGGCACTGGACGTTTTCTGACAGCTTCATCGCTACCCTGTTTTTGATCATTGCAGCACCAGGCATCGTGGCCTTGGTGTTTGGCTACTTTGCCTTTCGCTCACGCATCAAAGGCGTGTACTTTTCCATCATCACCCAGGCCATGACGTTCGCGGCGATGCTGCTGTTCTTCCGCAATGAAACTGGTTTTGGCGGCAACAACGGCTTTACCGATTTCAAGCGCATTCTGGACATCCCCATTGCCACACCGCAGATGCGCATGACGCTGTTTGTGCTGACCGGCCTCACGCTGCTGGGCTTCTTTTTACTGGCACGCTGGCTCATCAACAGCAAATTTGGCCGGGTGCTGCAAGCTGTGCGTGATGCCGAAACACGGGTCATGTTCAGCGGCTACAACCCGCTGGGCTACAAGCTCACCATCTGGACCATTTCAGCCATGATGTGTGGTGTGGCTGGTGCCCTGTATGTGCCGCAGGTTGGCATCATCAACCCGAGTGAAATGAGCCCGGCCAACTCGATCGAGATCGCCATCTGGGCCGCCGTAGGAGGCCGCGCCACGCTGATCGGGCCAATTTTGGGCGCGTTCATCGTCAGCGGGGCCAAAAGCTGGCTCACCGTGGCCTACCCCGAATTCTGGTTGTACTTTTTGGGCGCTTTGTTCATTGGAGTCACATTGTTTCTGCCCGATGGGGTGGTGGGCTTGATCAAAAAACTGAAAGGCGGTGCCCAATGACCCCCGACCTGTTGGAACAAGGCGCTCGCCACGCCGAGCAATACCGCGCGGCCCATGCTGTCGCACGTGGTAACACCGAATCGGGTGGTCGCGAGGCTGGTTTCTCGCGTTTACACACGCCGGGTGAGGTGGACACCACCCATGGCCGTATCCTGTACCTGGAAGAGGTGAGCGTGAGTTTTGACGGTTTCAAGGCCATCAATCAACTCAGTCTGGACATTGCCCCCGGTGAGCTGCGCTGCATCATCGGCCCCAACGGCGCGGGCAAGACCACCATGATGGACATCATCACCGGCAAAACCCGCCCGGACGCAGGCCGCGTTTTTTTTGGCAGCACCATCGACCTGCTGCGCTACAAAGAATCTGAAATCGCCCAGATGGGCATTGGCCGCAAGTTCCAGAAACCCACGGTGTTTGAGCAACTCTCGGTGTTTGAAAACCTGGAGCTGGCTTTGAAAACCAACAAGGCTGTCACCGCTTCGATGTTGTTCAAACTGGATTCAAAGCAGAGCGACCGGCTGGCCGAGGTGATACACACCATCCATCTGGCGGGCAGTGTGTCGCGCCAGGCCGGCTACCTCAGCCACGGGCAGAAGCAGTGGTTGGAAATTGGCATGTTACTGATGCAAGACCCCAAGCTGTTGCTGCTGGACGAGCCGGTGGCGGGGATGACCGATGAAGAAACCGAGCGCACGGCTGAGCTGTTTTTGTCTTTGAAAGGCAAACATTCGCTGATGGTGGTGGAGCATGACATGAGCTTCATCAACACCATCTCGGACATCGTCACGGTGTTGTGCGACGGCTCGGTGCTGGCGCAGGGGACGCTGGCGCAGGTGCAGGCGGATGAGCGGGTGATTGAGGTGTATCTTGGACGCTAGGGATGTTTGCCTGGTTGCTCAGTGGGCTTTTTCTGATTCTTCTGAGTGCGAAGCGGTTGCCGGGATTTCGCCCCGGCTGGCGACTCACTTTCTTTCGCTTCGCCGAAAGAAAGTAAGCAAAGAAAGGGCGACCCCACTGTCTGCGACCCTGCGCTTCGCTACGGGCAACCTGAGTTGCGACGGTTGGACGGGGAACCGCTCGAACTCGCTTCGCTCAGACAATCGCGGTTCTTTTTCCCGCCCAACCGTCGCAACTCAGGCGCATCCAGAGGGGACCCAGGGAATACCGCTCGTGGCGCTGCGCGCCACATTGCACTGGGGCGTGTGGCACACCCCGCGCTGCAATGCCCGGCGCAGCCGGGCGAGCAGTGCTGCCCCCCACGCCGTGGTGCGTCGGCGAGTAGCGCAGGGCTGGGCGGATCAGGGCTCGCGATTGTTTGAGGCGATAGCCGAGTTCGAGCGAGACCCCGCCCAGACCGAGCAACGCAGCGAACCGGCACGCAGTGACGGCGACGTATTCGGCTCGCCTTTCTTTTGGGTACTTTTCTTTGGCGAAGCAAAGAAAAGTACCTCGCCCGCCGGGGCGAGACCCGGCCAACGAGCACATCAAAAACAACCAAAAGCAGGATAAAGCCCGATGCTGAATGTCAAAAACATCAACCAATACTACGGCGGCTCCCACATCCTGCGCGACGTGAACCTGCAAGCCACTCCAGGAAAAGTCACCGTCATCCTGGGCCGCAACGGTGTCGGCAAAACCACCCTGCTCAAAAGCCTAATGGGCCTGGTACCCATCAAAACCGGCAGCATCGAATTCGACGGCAAGCCGATCCAAACTGCCACGCCTTACGAGCGAGCCAGAGCCGGCATCGGCTTCGTCCCCCAAGGCCGCGAGATATTTGCCAGATTAACGGTCGAGGAAAACCTGCGCATGGGCCTGGCCTACAAACCGTCCAGCACCCCCATCCCCCCCGAGCTGTTTGAACTGTTCCCGGTGTTGAAGCAAATGCTCAAGCGCCGTGGCGGCGACCTGTCCGGCGGCCAGC
>NZ_JAQTWM010000083.1 GCF_028689305.1 Rhodoferax sp.
CAGAGTCGTGACACTCAGCCATTGCGGGATCTGGATTTCCGCCGGGGAGAGGAGGGCGCTGGGCGTGTTGTGGTGGCGTTACCAAGCAATCAGGTTGGCGTGGATATTCGCCAGCAGGGGCAAACCCTGGTGGTGGAGTTCATGAAAACCACCTTGCCAGAAGGCTTGAGTCGCCGTCTGGATGTGACGGATTTTGGCACCCCCATCAAAACGGTGACCACTTCCCAGGTCGGTGACCGGGTCCGCATGATCATTGAGCCACAAGGCACATGGGCTCATAGCGCTTATCAGAGTGACGAGCAGTTTGTGGTGGAGGTCAAGCCGGTCAAGGTGGATACTAACAAGTTGACACAGGGGCCAGGGTACACCGGACAGAAGTTATCGCTGAATTTCCAGAACATTGAGGTGCGTTCACTGTTGCAGGTGATTGCTGACTTCACCAATTTCAACATCATTACATCGGATTCAGTCAGTGGCTCTGTGACTTTGCGCCTGCAGGATGTGCCTTGGGATCAGGCGTTGGACATCATTTTGCAGTCCAAAGGGCTTGGCATGCGCAAGACGGGTAACGTGTTGTGGATTGCCCCCAAGGATGAAATTAATGCCAAGGAAAAGCTGGATCTGGAATCGGCTGTGGCATTGCAAGGACTGGAGCCGCTGCGTACTCAGTCGTTTCGTCTGAATTACACCAAGGCGACGGAGGTGGCTGCGCAATTGACAGCAGCTTCGGCCAACGCTGCCGCAGCGCGATTGCTCAGCGCGCGTGGTAGCGTGATCGCTGAGGCGCGCACCAACCAGTTGTTTGTCACCGATATTCCCAGCAAATTGGAGCAGGTGCAACATTTGATCAGCCAAGTGGACATCCCTGCGCGACAAGTGCTGATTGAGGCGCGCATTGTTGAGGCGACAGATACCTTTGGCAAGTCTTTGGGCGTGCGACTGGGGGGGGCTGATTTGCGTGCGCAGCAGGGTGGTGATGGTGGTTATTCGGTAGGTGGAGGGCATCGAGTTGTGTTTGGCTCCAGTTACGGTAATGCGGTTGCCAGCAGCGGTGCTGGTGGTACGGTGGACCTGACCAGCAGTTTTGTGAATCTTCCGGCGGTCGGGCAGGGGGGGGCCGCACCGGCAACTTTTGCTTTGGCGTTGTTTAGCTCAGCAGCCAACCGGTTTTTGAATCTTGAGTTATCTGCGTTGGAGGCGGATGGCAAAGGCAAAATTGTGTCGAGTCCGCGTGTTGTGACCGCTGATCAAAAAGAAGCCAGTATCCAGCAAGGTGTGAAAATCCCTTATCAAGAGGGAACGACATCAGGCAATACCAGTACCAAATACATTGATGCGAACTTGTCACTGACAGTCACGCCGCAAATCACCCCCGAGGGCGGCATCATCATGGATGTCCTGGTGACAAAAAACACCCCCGGCATCCAGACCACCGCCGGGTATACAGTGAACAATAAGAGTATCAAAACACAAGTCCTCGTCGAAAACGGCGGAACTGTGGTGATTGGTGGTATTTTTGAAATGACTGAGAGTGACAGTGAAACCAAGGTCCCATTGCTGGGTGATTTGCCTGCCGTTGGCAACCTGTTTAAGAGTCGTACGCGGTCTACCAACAAACAGGAAATGTTGGTGTTCATTACACCCAAGGTGGTGGCAGACAAAACTGCCCGTTAATACACTTTATTCGTTTACAAAAGGCAACTCACTATGCGCTTCACAACTTGTTTCATAACGCTTCTATCTGCCATTTTTCTTTTTGCTTGTGGCGGTGGCGGGGGGTCTTCTGGAACGAGTTTGGGGGCGGGGTCGGTCTTTTCAGTGGCAGCGCCACCAGCTCTGACCCTTCAGGCTGGGTTGTTGCAACAATACGCGATCAAGGGGGGGGTGAAACCCTATTCGGTGTTTAGCACCGATCCGGCAGTTGCGGTGGGCTGGCTTGCCGGTGAAGAGGTCTTGGCGATTGGAACGGTTGTGCCTGGTAGAGCAACGGTAAGCGCTGTTGATGCGAAAGGTAGCAAGGTTGATATTGCCGTGACGTCGGGTTCGAGCACCGCTTTTTATATGACGGCAGCTAGCGCCATAACAATCACTCCTGGCGCTGCTTATGCGCAAACTTATATTTTGGGTGGCGGCACCGGGCCTTACACGGCGACCAGTAGCTTTCCATCCGTAGCAACTGTTTCGGTTAATGGTAATCAAATGACCATCACAGGTGTGCAGATCAGTCCCACGCCAGCCAACATTACGATCCGAGATGCAGCAGGCGCAACACTAACTACCGTTGTGACAGTTGGCACCGTGCCTTTGGCAGTGAACCCAAACAACTACACAATATTTATCGGAGACCATGTTAGGTCAATTATTACTGGTGGGACCCCCCCATATCGGGTCCAGGTCGGAATCGATGAGTCGCTTCTAAATGCGCAAATTGTCAATGGCAACGAGGTGGACGCAGTTGGGGGGCAGGTTGCCGTAGGTGCCGCTCTTACAGTTATTGATGCGAACAATCAATCAGTTGTGATGACGGTGAAAATCAGCAATGGTCAAGATGTGCTGCGTGTTTCCCCCAGTGTTCTAAGCATTCCTGAGAATGCCAATACACCGGATTTAACGTTGATGGTCTATGGTGCTTCTGCTGCGGGCGGAATTCAGGTATTCACCGACGATGCAACGATACTTAAACCCGCCACACCAGTGAGAAATGCCGATGGGTCTGGATATTCAGTCAAGTTAACGGGAGGGAATACTTGTTCTCTTCCCGTGGTTGTTGGACCGCCAGCGACTGGTGGTAACAGGACTGTGACTATTACGGTGCTGGATGCAAAAGGAAAAATCGGAACCAGTACGATCACAGTTCAAGATATCAACGGTATTGCGGGGTGCCCATAGGCTATGGGTAAAGCAGTCAACAAGTTGCCATCGGAATTGATTCAAAAATCGGCATCTTCTCGAGTGAAGTGTGCCGCTCAAATAGATCAATCTCTTGCTGAAGGTGTTGGCCTTTGTCGTTGGATCCCGGATGCAATCAACGATGTTGGATAGATGACGTGATTTCCCTCATCGGTCTCCCCGGCTCCGGCAAATCCACCGTGGGCCGGCAGCTGGCTCGGCGGCTGCAGGTGCCGTTTCTCGATTCGGATCAACTCATTGAGCAGCGTCTGGGCTGCTCGATCCGGGAGTTCTTTGAACGTGAGGGCGAAGAGCGGTTTCGCGACATCGAGGTGGCTGCGATTGACGAACTCACGCAAAAGGCCGGCGGGGTGTTGTCCACCGGCGGCGGAGCGGTGCTGCGGCCGGAGAACCGTGCCCACCTGCATCAACGCACACGGGTGGTGTACCTCAATTCCTCTCCCGATGAATTGTTTCGCCGTTTGCGGCATGACAAAAGTCGTCCCCTCTTGCAAGTGGCAGACCCTTTGGGCCGCTTGCGCGAGTTGTATACCCAGCGTGATCCTCTGTACCGGGACGCTGCCCACTTCTGTATTGACACGGGTCGCCCCTCGGTGACCAGCCTGGTCAACATGATCTTGATGCAGTTGGAGCTTGACGGGACGCTGGCCGGGCCGGCAAACGCTCTAAACTCGCAGGCATGAACTCTCCAGATCTCCAGACCGTTGCCATTGACCTGGCTGACCGCAGCTACAGCATTGCCATCCGGGGCTCGTTGTTTGACAACCCCTTAAGTTACGTTGAATTGCCCGGCGCGCACAGTGCGCTGATCGTGACCAATGCGGTGGTTGGCCCCCTGTATGCCGAGCGCCTGCAAAAAGCGCTGGCGCCGCGTTATGCGCAGGTGGTGACGGTGGTGCTGCCCGACGGAGAAACCTTCAAGACCTGGGAGAGCCTCAACCTGATTTTTGATGCGCTGTTGTCGCATGGTTGTGACCGCAAGACCGTGCTGTTTGCATTGGGTGGCGGTGTGGTGGGGGACATGACCGGTTTTGCGGCGGCGAGCTACATGCGTGGTGTGCCGTTTGTGCAGGTGCCGACCACCCTGCTGGCACAGGTGGACTCGTCGGTCGGGGGCAAAACCGCGATCAACCACCCCCTGGGCAAGAACATGATTGGCGCGTTTTACCAGCCGCTGAAGGTGATCTGTGACCTCGATACCCTCAAGACGCTGCCACAGCGCGAACTCAGTGCCGGATTGGCCGAGGTCATCAAATACGGGCCGATAGCCGACATGGATTTTCTGGCCTGGATCGAAGCCCACATGGACGCCATCCTGGCGCGCGAACCAGCCGCGCTGGCCCACATCGTGCGGCGTAGCTGCGAAATCAAGGCCTGGGTTGTGGGGCAGGATGAACGCGAATCCGGCCTGCGTGCCATCCTGAACTTTGGTCACACCTTTGGGCATGCCATTGAAGCCGGGCTGGGGTATGGTCAATGGCTGCATGGCGAGGCGGTGGGCTGCGGCATGGTGATGGCCGCACAGCTGTCCTTGCGCCTGGGGTTGGTGGACGTCTTTTTTGTGAATCGCCTGACCCATCTGATTCAGCAGGCCGGGCTGCCGGTCAAGGGGCCGCGGCTCCGCCCGCAGGACAACGCCGGGCGTTATCTGGAACTGATGCGTCTGGACAAGAAGAGTGAAGCCGGTGAAATCAAGTTTGTGCTGATTGACGGGCCAGGCCGCGCCTGCCTGCAAGCGGCGCCGGATGATCTGGTGCGCAAGGTGATCGACCAGTGTTGTGTTGATTGATAAAAATCATAGCTGTTCGAGCTTATTTCATGCGGGCTATAGCCCTATTTTGCTTGTAAGAAACTCATGCTGGCCCCCTATGCCTGTGACCCGGCGCAAACGCGCGGGCGGCGCTTTGTGCAAGCTCCGGCGCCCACCCGGACCGAATACCAGCGTGACCGTGACCGCATTGTGCACAGCACGGCGTTTCGGCGCCTGGTTTACAAAACCCAGGTTTTCCTGAACCATGAAGGTGACCTGTTTCGCACCCGGTTGACACATTCGCTGGAGGTCGCCCAGTTGGGACGTTCCATGGCCCGTTCGCTGCGGCTCAATGAAGATCTGGTGGAAGCCATTGCCTTGGCGCATGACTTGGGCCACACCCCGTTCGGACACGCCGGGCAGGACGCCCTCAATGATTGCATGGCGCCGTATGGCGGCTTTGAGCACAATTTGCAAAGCCTGCGGGTGGTCGATCAGCTCGAAGAACGGTACCCCGAGTTTGATGGACTGAACCTGAGTTTCGAGACGCGTGAGGGCATTTTGAAGCATTGCTCGGTCCACAACGCGCGCCAGCTGGAGTCTTCCGAGCCCGGCGGCGTGGGGCGGCGATTCCTGGAGCGGCAACAGCCGAGTCTGGAAGCCCAGTTGTGCAATCTGGCCGACGAGATTGCCTACAACGCCCATGACATTGATGACGGTGTGCGTTCCGGGCTGATCACGCTGGAACAGCTGCAGGCGGTGGCGTTGTTTGATGACTACCGGCGGCAAACCCTGGCCGATCACCCCCTATTGCGGCACCAAGGTCGACGTTTGCTGTACGAGACCATTCGCCGCATGCTCAGCAGCCAGGTCTATGACCTGATTGCCGCGACACAAGCGGCGCTGGACGCCAGTGGGCCGCCGGATGTGGCTGCGGTCCGGCGGCTCCCCCCGCTGGTGCAGTTTGGTGCCGAGATGCGTGACAAGTCGCGGGCACTCAAGGCCTTTTTGCTGCAGCGGTTGTACCGTCACCCGCAGGTGCTGCAGACCAATGGCCAGGCCAAGCAGGTCGTGCGTGAGCTGTTTCAGGTGTATCTGGCGGCCCCGCAAGAGATGCCGCAGGCACATCAACAGCGCGCCAGTGCGCCGCCGCATGCCATGGCTGGTGACACCCTGGCGGTCACCACACTGCGCGCCCGGGCGGTAGCAGATTACATCGCCGGCATGACCGACCGGTTCGCCGCCCGTGAGCACCAGCGCCTCACCGGCTTGCAGTTATGGCCACAAGGACAGGGATGAACCCAACTGATCAAGTGATTGCTGACACCGTGGCCTGGCTTGAGCGGGCCGTGATCGGCCTGAACCTGTGCCCGTTTGCCAAGAGTGTGCACGTCAAGGGGCAGGTGCATTACGCTGTCAGCCAGGCCACCACCCCGCAGGCGTTGCTGGACGATCTGGTGCATGAACTCCAGGATCTGATCGCGGCGCCGCCCAAAAAACGTGACACGACGCTGCTGATCGTGCCCGAATGTCTGCAGGATTTTCTGGATTTCAATGATTTTCTGGCCGATGCCGATCAGGCCCTGGCCGATCTGGGGCTGGACGGGGTATTGCAGATTGCGTCGCTGCACCCGCGTTACCAGTTCGCCGGCACAGCGGAAGATGACATCACCAATTACACCAACCGCTCACCCTACCCGACACTGCACTTGCTGCGCGAAGACAGCATTGACCGGGCGGTGGCCGCGTTTCCCAACCCTGAAACCATTTTCGAGACCAACATGCGGGTGATGGAGCAGCTCGGTCTGGCAGGGTGGCAGGCCTTGCAGGTCGGCCCCAGCGGCGTGGCGCATGGGAAGGCGGCAGAAGATGGCGCAGACGTGGCATCATCCCGGCATGATCCAAGTCCAAACTGAAGCTGCACGCCACCCGCGTCCCGCCAAACGCCCGCCAGTGCCAACCTCCCCACCTGCCGCGCATCCGCTGGCCGACGACATCCGTCCGGGCCAGTCGCTGGAGCTGTTGAAAGAGCTGCACATCCTGACCCGCGAGGGCAAGCTCAACCAGGATTCACGGCGCAAGCTCAAGCAGGTGTATCACCTGTACCAGTTCATCGAAAAGTTGCTGCTGGAGCTGGCAGGCACCGCCCCCTCTGTCGGCGCTGCGGCAGACATCACGCTGGCCGACCATGGCGCTGGCAAGTCCTACCTGGGCTTCGTGGTGTACGACCTGTTTTTCAAACAGCGCACCAGTGGCCACATCTACGGTATTGAGACCCGGCCCGAACTGGTGCAGAAGTCCCGGGAACTGGCGGCCCGGCTCGGTTTTGAGCGCATGTCGTTCCTGAACCTGACCGTGGCGCAGTCGGCCCAGTCGGCACTGTTGCCTGAACGCATTGATGTGGTCACGGCCTTGCACGCCTGTGATACCGCCACCGACGATGCGATTGCCTTTGGTCTGCAGAAGCAGGCCCGCTTCATGGTGCTGGTGCCCTGCTGTCAGGCCGAGGTGGCGCGGGTGCTGAACCAGCACAAGGCGTTGTCGCTGTCACGGACGCCACTGTCCGAGCTGTGGCGTCATCCGCTGCACACGCGCGAGATCGGCAGTCAGATCACCAATGTGTTGCGCTGCCTGTATCTGGAAGCCTGCGGCTACCAGGTGACGGTGACCGAGTTGGTTGGCTGGGAGCACAGCATGAAAAATGAGCTGATCCTGGCGCGCTACACCGGCAAGCCCAAGCGGGCCGCGCAGCAACGTTTGCGCGCCTTGCTGGCTGAATTTGGTTTGGACGCACTGTTGACCACGAGATTTTCGGCGCTGGCAGACCCTGGTGATCTGGCCGAAGTCCCTTGGGCTGATGTGTGAAGACGCCGCAACATCTGGCCATCTTGCTTGATCTGACGCAAGATATTTGGCTGTGACAGCGTTATGTTGAGATTTTGAGGAGAAAGACATGCGATCCTTGATGAATGTCGCCTGGACGGTGATTCTGGTGTTGACTTTGGCCGCTTGCTCCACCAGCAGCCCCGACGTGATCCAGCGCGGGGACGCGCAGCGTCTCTCCAAGGTGGAGGACGGCGTGTTGTTGAGCGTGCGCCCGGTGGTGGTGGAGGGCAGCCAGAGTGGTGTGGGGGCCGCCGTCGGGGGTGTCACCGGGGCGGTAGTGGGGGCCACGCGCGGCGGCTCCAGCGCCGAGAGCAATGCCATCGGCTTGATTGTGGGGGTGGCTGGTGCTGTGGCCGGCAATGCCATCGAACGCATGGCCACCCGCGAAGAGGCCAACGAACTGCTGATTCAGCTCAGGAGCGGTGAACGCCGTGCCGTGGTTCAGGCCAAAGGTGGCGAGGTTCTGATGCCGGGTGACGCCGTCATCGTGATCACCACCGGTGGCAAGGTGCGGGTCACCCGCGCACCCCGGTGAACACCCTTGGCGCCAGTGACGGCCTGGCTTGAGCCATGGCGCGTTTGCCTCGTCTGACCCTGCCGGGTTATCCGCACCACGTGATTCAGCGGGGTAATAACCGCCAGGCGATTTGTGTCACGGAAGCGGATTACCAGATGCTGCTGGATTTGCTCGACAGCAACGCCCGCCAATTTGGTGTGGCGGTGCACGCCTATGTCCTGATGGACAACCATTTCCATCTGCTGGTCACGCCACAAACCGTGGATGGCTTGCCCCGGATGATGCAGGCGCTGGGGCGCAGTTATGTGCGCTATTTCAATCAGCAGCATCACCGCACTGGCACGCTGTGGGAGGGGCGCTACCGTTCCACACTGATCCAGGCCGAGCGCTACTTGCTGGCCTGCATGGCTTACCTCGACCTCAATCCCGTGCGTGCCGGACGGGTGGCGCAGCCGCAGGACTATCCCTGGTCAAGCCACCTGCACTATCTGGGCTTGCGGATGGACCGCCTGATCACCCCGCATGCCTTGGTCTGGCGTTTGGGCAACACGCCATTTGCCCGCGAGGCGGCCTATGCCGAATTGGTGCAAAGCGGTATCACCCCGGTGCAGCAGGTCAGACTGACGGACGCGGCACTCAGCGGCTGGGCTTTGGGTGAGCCGGATTTTGTTGCGGACCTGCAAAAACAGACCCCACGACGCGTGGCCAAAGCCAGTGCCGGTCGCCCATCTCTGGCCAAAAAAATATCTGAAAAATAGGCGGCCAGCCCGCGTATATATTGGCTTTGTTGCTATACATATTAATCTGTCCCCTATTTATATTATTGCTGAATTTGTTTAATTAAATTGGAATCTGACCCCAATTAATTTGCTTGGCATTTTTGTTGCATTGCGGTAAAGTGAATTCCATCTGACACTTTTAGGAGCGCGCCATGACGACGGCTGCAGAGATTGAGCATCTTCGGGACCACGGTTTGTATTCTTCGGCGGCGGAGCACGACGCCTGCGGTGTGGGTTTTGTGGCCCATATCAAAGGCGCCAAGTCGCATGACATCGTCAAAAACGCGCTGAAAATCCTTGAAAACCTGGATCACCGGGGTGCGGTCGGGGCCGACAAGCTCATGGGTGACGGCGCGGGTATCCTGATTCAGCTGCCCGATGACTTGTACCGTGAAGAAATGGCCGCACAGGGGGTCACCCTGCCGCCGCCCGGCGAATACGGCGTGGGCATGATCTTCCTGCCCAAGGAGCACGCATCCCGTCTGGCTTGTGAGCAGGAACTTGAGCGTGCTGTCAAGGCCGAGGGCCAGGTGCTGCTGGGCTGGCGTGACGTGCCGGTCAACCGCGACATGCCGATGTCGCCCACGGTACGGCAAAAGGAACCCATCCTGCGCCAGTTGTTCATCGGCCGCGGCAATGACGTGATCGTGCAGGACGCGCTGGAACGCAAGCTGTATGTGATCCGCAAGACCGCCAGCGCCCATATCCAGGCCCTGAAGCTCAAGCACAGCAAAGAGTATTACGTGCCCAGCATGTCCAGCCGCACGGTCATCTACAAAGGCCTGTTGCTGGCCGATCAGGTGGGCACTTACTACCTTGATCTGCAAGACCCACGTTGTGTCTCCGCACTGGGGCTGGTGCACCAGCGCTTTTCCACCAACACCTTCCCCGAGTGGCCGTTGGCGCACCCTTACCGCTACGTAGCGCACAACGGTGAAATCAACACCGTCAAGGGTAACTACAACTGGATGAAGGCGCGCGAAGGCGTGATGTCTTCCCCGGTGCTGGGTGCGGACTTGCAAAAGCTGTACCCGATCAGCTTTGCCGACCAGTCTGACACGGCCACCTTCGACAACTGCCTGGAATTGCTGACGATGGCCGGTTACCCGATCAGTCAGGCGGTGATGATGATGATCCCCGAACCCTGGGAGCAACACACCACCATGGACGAGCGCCGCCGCGCTTTCTATGAGTACCACGCGGCCATGCTGGAACCCTGGGACGGCCCGGCTTCCATCGTGTTCACCGATGGCCGTCAGATTGGCGCCACGCTGGACCGCAACGGTCTGCGTCCGTCACGTTATTGCATCACCGATGACGACCTGGTGGTGATGGCCTCCGAGTCGGGTGTGTTGCCCTTCCCGGAAAACAAGATTGTGCGAAAGTGGCGCCTGCAGCCGGGCAAGATGTTCATGATCGACCTGGAGCAGGGCCGCATGGTGGACGACGACGAGCTTAAATCCAGTCTGGCCAACAGCAAACCCTACAAGCAGTGGATTGAGAACCTGCGCATCCGTCTCGACGACGTGCAAGGCGGCGGCGAGCCAGCCAGCGCCGCTGAGAGTGCCGGCACCTTGCTGGACCGCCAGCAAGCCTTCGGCTTCACCCAGGAAGACCTCAAGTTCCTGATCGCGCCGATGGCGGCCAACGGTGAAGAAGCCATTGGCTCAATGGGCAACGACAGCCCGCTGGCCGTGCTGTCTGACAAGAACAAGCCACTGTACAACTACTTCAAGCAGTTGTTTGCCCAGGTGACCAACCCGCCGATCGACCCGATCCGCGAGGCCATCGTCATGAGTCTGGTGTCCTTCATCGGCCCCAAGCCCAATTTGCTGGACATCAACCAGGTCAATCCGCCGCTGCGTCTGGAAGTCAGCCAGCCGGTGCTGGATTTTGCCGACATGGCCAAGCTGCGCGACATCGCCAAACACACCCAGGGCAAGTTTCGTAGCTACACGCTGGACATCACCTATCCGCTGGCCTGGGGCCGCGAAGGGGTCGAGGCCAAGCTGGCTTCGCTGTGCGCCGAAGCGGTGGACGCCATCAAGGGCGGGCACAACATCCTGATCATCAGCGACCGCAACCTCAATGCCACGCAGGTGGCCATACCGGCGCTGTTGGCGCTGTCGGCCGTCCACCAGCATCTGGTGCGAGAAGGTTTGCGCACCACCGCCGGCCTGGTGGTGGAAACCGGTACCGCCCGTGAAGTCCACCACTTCGGTGTGCTGGCCGGCTACGGCGCCGAGGCGGTTCACCCCTACCTGGCGATGGAAACCCTGGCCAGCATCTGCAAAGACCTGCCGGGTGAGCTGAGTGCCGACAAGGCCATCTACAACTATGTCAAGGCGGTGGGCAAGGGTCTCTCCAAGATCATGTCCAAGATGGGCGTGTCCACCTACATGAGTTACTGCGGTGCGCAGTTGTTCGAGGCCATCGGCCTGTCCAGCGAAACCGTCAGCAAATACTTCACCGGTACCCCCAGCCGGGTCGAAGGCATTGGCGTGTTCGAGATTGCCGAAGAAGCCATCCGCATGCACAAGGCGGCGTTCGGCACGGACCCGGTGCTGGCCAGCCGGCTCGACACGGGCGGTGAATACGCTTGGCGCGCCCGTGGCGAAGAACACATGTGGACCCCCGACGCGATTGCCAAGCTGCAGCACAGCACCCGCGCCAACAACTGGAACACCTACAAGGAATACGCCCAGATCGTCAACGACCAAAGCAAGCGGCACATGACCTTGCGTGGTCTGTTCGAGTTCAAGATTGACCCGGCCAAAGCCATCGCGCTGGACGAAGTGGAAAGCGCCAAGGAAATCGTCAAGCGTTTTGCCACCGGCGCCATGTCGCTGGGCTCGATCTCCACCGAAGCCCACGCCACCCTGGCCGTGGCCATGAACCGCATCGGCGGCAAGAGCAACACCGGTGAGGGCGGTGAAGACCCGGCGCGTTACCGCAACGAACTCAAGGGCATCCCGATCAAGCAGGGTGATTCGCTCAAGAGTGTGATTGGCAGCGATGTGGTTGAAGTGGACATGCCGCTGCAGGATGGTGATAGCTTGCGTTCGCGCATCAAGCAGGTGGCTTCTGGCCGTTTTGGTGTCACCGCTGAATACCTGAGCAGCGCCGACCAGATCCAGATCAAGATGGCGCAAGGGGCCAAGCCGGGTGAAGGCGGGCAGTTGCCGGGCGGCAAGGTGTCCGACTACATCGGCAAACTGCGTTATTCCGTGCCCGGTGTGGGTCTGATTTCGCCGCCGCCGCACCACGACATCTATTCGATTGAAGACCTGGCGCAACTGATCCACGACCTGAAAAACGTGGCACCCAAGGCCAGCGTCAGCGTCAAGCTGGTGTCTGAAATCGGTGTCGGCACCATCGCCGCCGGGGTGGCCAAGTGCAAGGCCGACCATGTGGTGATCGCCGGCCACGACGGTGGCACCGGGGCTTCGCCTTGGTCCTCGATCAAACATGCCGGCAGTCCGTGGGAAATCGGCCTGGCCGAAACCCAGCAGACCCTGGTCTTGAACCGCCTGCGCAGCCGCATCCGTGTCCAGACCGACGGCCAGATCAAGACCGGTCGCGACGTGGTCATTGGTGCCCTGCTGGGCGCTGACGAATTCGGCTTTGCCACCGCACCGCTGGTGGTGGAAGGTTGCATCATGATGCGCAAGTGCCACCTCAACACCTGCCCGGTGGGTGTGGCCACGCAAGACCCCGAGCTGCGCAAGAAGTTCTCTGGGAAACCCGAGTACGTGGTGAACTACTTCTTCTTCATCGCTGAAGAAGTCCGCCAGATCATGGCCCAACTCGGCATCCGCAAGTTTGATGACATGATTGGCCGTGCGGATCTGCTCGACATGCGCGCCGGCTTGGCGCACTGGAAAGCCAGCGGGCTGGATTTCAGCCGCCTGTTTGCGTTGCCCAATGTGTCGGCAGATGTCCCGAAATTCCATGTCGAAGAGCAGGACCACGGCTTGCACAAGGCGCTGGACAATGTGCTGATTCAAAAGAGCCGCGCGGCGATTGACAAGGGTGAGCGGGTTCAGTTCATCGAGGTGGCGCGTAATGTCAACCGTTCGGTGGGGGCCATGCTCTCGGGTGCGGTGACCCAGGTCCATCCTGAAGGCTTGCCGGACGACACCATCCGCATCCAGCTCGAAGGCACCGGCGGCCAGTCTTTTGGGGCCTTCCTGGCCAAGGGCATCACGCTGTACCTGATTGGTGACGCCAACGACTACACCGGCAAGGGCCTCTCCGGCGGTCGGGTGGTGGTGCGCCCGAGCATTGATTTCCGGGGTGAAGCCACCAAAAACACCATCGTCGGCAACACGGTGATGTTTGGGGCCACCAGCGGTGAGGCTTTCTTCAGCGGCGTGGCGGGTGAGCGTTTTGCGGTGCGCCTGTCCGGGGCAACGGCGGTGGTGGAAGGCACCGGTGACCATGGTTGTGAATACATGACCGGCGGCACCGTGGTGGTGCTGGGCAAGACCGGGCGCAACTTTGCCGCTGGCATGAGCGGCGGCGTGGCCTATGTGTTTGACGAAGATGGTCAGTTTGCCAAGCGTTGCAATACCGCCATGGTGTCACTTGAAAAAGTGTTGACCGCAGCCGAGCAGCAAGATGCCATCAATGAAAAACTGTGGCACCGGGGGCAAACCGATGAAGCCCAGCTCAGGAAGCTGCTGGAGGATCACAACCGTTGGACCGGCAGCCGGCGCGCGCGCGAATTGCTGGACAACTGGGACGCCAACCGCCTGAAGTTCGTCAAGGTGTTCCCCAATGAATACAAACGTGCCTTGGGTGAAATTCATGCACAAAAAACGGCTCTAGCCCAGACGGAACGGGTGCTTCAAGCTACAAAAAAGGAAGCAGCCAAAAAACCGGCGACGGCTCGTTAAACCAGCCAGGCAGAACGGACAAACTTAATGTGTTGGGAACAAATCCGAGGGTTTGTTCCGCAAAGGAGAAACAATGGGAAAAGTAACCGGATTCATGGAGTTTGAGCGCATCGAGGAAGGCTACAAGCCAGTTGCCGAGCGCTTGAAGAATTACAAGGAGTTTGTGATTGGCCTGGATGACACCCAGGCCAACCAGCAGGCCGCGCGCTGCATGGACTGCGGCACACCGTTTTGCAACAACGGCTGCCCGGTCAACAACATCATTCCGGATTTCAACGATCTGGTCTACCGCGGCGACTGGCAAAACGCCATTGACGTGCTGCACAGCACCAACAACTTCCCCGAGTTCACCGGGCGCATCTGCCCGGCACCCTGTGAAGCGGCTTGCACGCTCAATGTGAACCAATTGCCGGTGGGCATCAAGTCGATTGAGCACGCCATCATTGACCGGGCCTGGGAAAACGGTTGGGTCAAGCCGCAACCGGCCAAGACCAAGACCGGCAAGAAGGTTGCCGTCGTGGGGGCGGGCCCGGCAGGGCTGGCAGCGGCGCAGCAGCTGGCGCGTGTCGGTCATGAGGTGACTTTGTTCGAGAAGAATGACCGGGTCGGGGGGCTGCTGCGCTACGGCATCCCTGACTTCAAGCTGGAAAAATCACACATCGACCGCCGGGTGGAGCAGCTCAAGGCCGAGGGCGTGACCATTCGCACCGGCGTGCTGGTGGGTGAATTGCCCAAGGGCAGCAAAGTCACCAGCTGGGCCAAGGAAACCGTGTCGGCAGAACAGCTCAAAGCCGATTTTGACGCGGTGGTGTTGACCGGTGGTTCCGAGCAGTCGCGTGATTTGCCGGTGCCTGGGCGTGACCTGGACGGCATCCACTTCGCCATGGAATTTCTGCCACAGCAGAACAAGGTCAATGCCGGTGACAAGCTCAAGGGGCAGTTGCGCGCCGATGGCAAACACGTGATCGTGATCGGCGGCGGCGACACCGGCTCGGACTGTGTGGGCACCAGCAATCGCCACGGCGCCGCCAGCGTGACCCAGTTTGAGGTGATGCCGCAGCCACCGGCTGAGGAAAACCGGCCGCTGACCTGGCCCTACTGGCCGATGAAACTGCGTACCAGCTCCAGCCATGACGAAGGCTGCGTGCGTGAATTTGCCATCTCCACCAAGGAGTTCATCGGTGAAAAAGGAAAAGTCACCGGCTTGAAAACCGTCCACGTTGAGTTCAAGGACGGCAAGATGGTGGAAATCGCCGGCACCGAAAAGACTTACCAGGCAGATCTGGTGCTGCTGGCCATGGGTTTTGTGAACCCGGTGGCGACCGTGTTGGAGGTTTTCGGGGTGGACAAGGATGCCCGCGGCAACGCCAAGGCCGGCACCGACCTGATCGGCGGCTACGCGACCAATGTGCCCAAAGTGTTTGCCGCTGGTGACATGCGCCGGGGCCAGAGTCTGGTGGTGTGGGCCATCCGTGAAGGCCGCCAGGCTGCGCGCTCCGTGGATGAATTCTTGATGGGGGTCAGTGATTTGCCCCGTTGACGCGTGCGTCTTTCGCCGCTTCCTTTATGATTGAGAGGCCGGGTTTACCCCCGGTCTTTCTTTTTTATGGCCCCTAACGCTTCAACATCACTCGTGGA
>NZ_JAQTWM010000162.1 GCF_028689305.1 Rhodoferax sp.
TCGGCAAAGCGGTTCAACGCACGGTGCGGCTTGGCATCTGACAGTTTGCACTCGACCAGGTGCGTGAGGGTGTCGCCCTGGCTCAGGCAAAAGTCCACCTCGGCCTCGTCCTTGGTGCGGATGTAGTGCAGATCCACCGGCAGGCCACGAGTGTCCTGCTGCCATTGCACGTTTTTCAGCAGGTGGCAGGCCACCAGATTCTCGAAGCGGATGCCGTCATCACCTTGCACCAAGCCGGTGTCATAAAAATAAACTTTGGGCGCTTGCAGCGTCGCGCGGGCAATGTTGCGATGCCAGGGGCGCACCACAAACACAATGAACAGTGCCTCCAGAATGCCCAGGTATTTGGCCAGGGTGACGGGCGACAGGTTCAGGTCACGCGCGATGGAGGCCAGCGACAGCGGCGAGCCCACCCGCGCGCGCAGCATCTCGGCAAACAGGCGCATGGCGTTGACTTCCTGCAAGCGGGAAAACTCCAACACGTCTTCACGCACCAGGCCGGCAAAGTAGTCGTTGCGCCAGCGCTGGGCTTCGTCATTGCTGGTGGCCAGGGCGGGCTCGGGAAAGCCGCCACGCTCCAGCAGGTGCGTCAGAGCCGCATGGGGTGACACCTGCGCTTGCTCTGACCATTCACGCACCGACAGCGGATGCAGCCGCAGCCTGAAATAGCGCCCGGCCAGTGATTCGCCTGACTGACGAAAGGTGTCCATGCGGGCACTGCCTGTCACCAGCCATTGCTGCTCAGGCGCGCGGCCATCGGCCACCCCTTTGAGCCAGTTCTTCCAGTCGCGCATTTTGTGGATTTCATCGAGCACCAGCAGAGGTGCACTTTGCCGCCAGCTCTGCGCCAGCATCACCGCGCGGTGCGCTGCCACGTCGTAGTTCAGGTACTGGGCCCCGGCCAGTTCGCCCACCAGCTGGCGGCTTAGCGTGGTTTTGCCGACCTGGCGCGGGCCAGTCAAGACCACCATTTTTTTCTGCAGGTCTTGGCGAACCCGCTCGTCCAGATAGCGTTTCATGCGACTATTTTAAATAGCAATGAAAAATAGTCGCGACTTTTTCCCATCAAAGTTCAATGAAGTCGCCAAACTTCGGCCATTCAAGTCCGCCAGCCTGCTGGTGTGGCTGGCGCGTCAGGCACCGGCCACCAGGGTATCGACCCGGTCCAGCCAGGCTTGCACGGTGTCTGGGTAATCCGGCTCCGCGCCCGACTGCCAACGTCGTCGGGTCTGGCGCGCCAGGGTACGCAGCTGCCATTGGGCTTCCTGCGCCAGCAGGGTCAGCTCCAGTTGCAGAGCCTCGTCCAACGCCTCACTGCCCAGTTGCACCAACTGCTCCGGCGCTGCCCCGACACCGGCCAGCGTGCGGGACAACTGCTCGGCCTGGCCCACCACAGCCACCATGCCCTGTCGCCGGTTGTCACTCAAGTTTCGGCTTTGCAGGATGTCCCTGGGCCAGTCAGCCACCACAACGTTGATCTCCCGCAGGCACGCCACGGGGTTGGCCATCAGGACCCGCGTGTCGTTCTGGTGCTCGCGGCCAAGCTGCAGGTGTCGTTCCACCCGTGCCACCAGGGTTGGGTCATAACGATGGGCATTCATGCGCAACTTGACCCACAGCCGCATTTCAGACAAGCCCCCGCCCAAAGCCAGCATGGAGGTCACCAGCTCACTCAGGCACAGGATGCGGGCCAGTGGGCCAATCGCCGGGCCACTCAGATGCCGCGGGTAACCTGACCCATCCAGAAACTCATGATGCTCCCGTACCGCGCGCAGCAGCTCGCGCGGGTACTCGTGGTGGCGTTCGATCAGCGCTGTGGACACCAGCGGGTGGGAATAAAGCTGGCGCCGCTGTTCACGTGCGATGGCCCCGTGCGGCTGGAGCAGCACCGGGTCAAGGTGCAGCATGCCGACGTCATGCAGCAGGCCCGCCGCCGCCGCCAGGCCCAGGTCAAACCGTGACACCAGGGCGTCCAGCGTCAGCCAGGCGGCCATCAGCGCCGCATGGATCGAGTGCCGGAACAATGCGGGGCGCACCTCTTTGGCCAGCGACAGTTGAAACGCCATGGGATCGGGCAGGGCCAGTGTCTCCAGCGCGTCGAGCAACAGGCTGCGGGTCTGGGTCTCGGCCGCCATGCGCTGGAAAAACGGCACCTCGGCCATGACCTGTTCGGCGTGGTCACGCAACAAGGCCCCCGTCACCGTCGGGGTTGTCCTGACCGACTGTTCCAGCGGGGTGGGCAAACGGTGCGCCATCAGACGGTCGTAGAGGCTGGCGTTGACCGTCACGCCTTTTTCAATGATCTTGATCCCCCGGTCATTAAAAATGGCCTGTGTTGTGACCACCGGGCACTTTTCACCCATGTCGGTGATGGCCCGGGTAAAGTGCGCCGGATCGGTCACGGTGACGATGTCAGAGGTGTTCATGAGCTGGCTGTGGCCTTCATCGACCCGGCAGGGTTATTGGAACGCCACCTCGGCAAAACTGCGCAGTTTGCGGCTGTGGAGCTGGTCCACACCTTGCTCACGCAACAGCTCCAGCGCCCGGATGCCGATGCGCAGGTGCTGATCGACCCGTTCGCGGTAAAAGTGGTTGGCCATGCCGGGCAGCTTGATCTCACCGTGCAGGGGTTTGTCGCTCACACACAGCAAGGTGCCATAGGGCACCCGAAAGCGGAAACCGTTGGCGGCAATGGTGGCGCTTTCCATGTCCAGCGCCACGGCACGACTCTGGCTGAAACGGCGCTGCGGCCCATTGTCGGGCAACAGCTCCCAGTTGCGGTTGTCAGTGCTGGCCACGGTGCCGGTGCGCATGATGTGCTTGAGTTCCGAACCTTTGAGCTGGGTGACTTCGGACACCGCGGACTCCAGCGCCACCTGGATTTCAGCCAGCGCCGGTACCGGCACCCACAGGGGCAGTTCTTCGTCAAGCACGTGGTCCTCGCGCACATAACCGTGCGCCAGCACATAGTCACCCAGCTGCTGGGTGGTACGCAGGCCGGCGCAGTGGCCCAGCATGATCCAGGCATGTGGCCGCAACACAGCAATGTGGTCGGTGGCGGTCTTGGCATTGGCCGGGCCGACACCGATGTTGACCATGGTGATGCCGCTGCCATCCGCGCGCACCAGGTGGTATGCCGGCATCTGCGGCAGGCGCGGCGGCGCCTTACCAGCCTCATCGCCCGGCTGGGCCGGCAAGCCGGTACGTCGGGTGATCACATTGCCGGGCTCGACAAAGGCCTCGTAGGCACTGTCGGGGTTGTGCATGGCCTCCAGACCCAGGCGCACAAACTCATCAATGTAAAACTGGTAATTGGTGAACAGCACAAAGTTCTGCACATGTTCGGGTGCGGTGCCGGTGTAGTGGCGCAGGCGCTGCAGCGAGTAGTCCACGCGCGGCGCGGTGAACAAGGCCAGCGGTTGCGCTTCGCCGCGATGCGGTTCATATGTGCCATTGGCAATGCCGTCGTCCATGGCGGCCAGATCGGGCAGGTCGAACACGTCGCGCATCAGCTGGCGGCGCTGCGGACTCAGGTTACCTTCGATATGTTCGTTTTCTGCAAACGAAAAATGCACCGGGATCGGCTGGTTGCTGGTGCCCACTT
>NZ_JAQTWM010000163.1 GCF_028689305.1 Rhodoferax sp.
GTGGCCGAGGTGCTCAAGCGGGTCTGAAGGCCTGGGCTGGCTTGGGCACCAGCTTACCAGTCTTTTTGGCCTCTAGCCCGGAAGAAATAAGCTTGTATAGCTATATAAAGCATAGCAATTTAACGCCAGGGCGAATTCAGCTGCGGGGCAAGCACAGGGTCGCCGCCAGGCCGCCTTGGGGGCGGTTGTGCAGGCTCAGTTCACCGTCGTGCAGCAGGGCGATGTCGCGGGCAATTGACAGGCCCAGGCCGACGCCGCCGTGCGGGCTGCGGGCGCTGTCCACGCGGTAATAGGGTTCGGTGACCTTGGCCAGTTCTGCCGGGGCAATGCCGGGGCCGTTGTCCTGCACGCTCAGGCGCAGCTGGGTGGCGTTGTCTTGCACCTCGATGCTCACCTGCTGGCCGTATTTGAAGGCGTTGTCGATCAGGTTTTGCAGCGCGCGGCGTAGTGCGCTCAGACGGCCGGTGAAGGGCGCGACGGCCTGACCGCTGAGGGTGATGCTGCGGCCCAGCACCAGCGCATCTTCCACCATGCTGCCCAGCAGGGCGTTGATGTCGATCGGGCGCACCGGCTCCTGGTCCTGCTGGCCGCGCAGGTAGTCCAGCGTGGCATCCAGCATGGTGGCCATGGCCTCCAGGTCGGCCGCCATCTGGTCGCGCAAGGTGTCGTCGCTGACCAGTTCAGCGCGCAGGCGCAGGCGTGTCAGCGGCGTGCGCAGGTCATGCGACACCGAGGCCAGCGCCCGCGCCCGTTCGTTGACCAGCCGCTTGATGCGGGTCTGCATGCGGTTGAACGCCTGGGTGGCGCTGCGGGTTTCGCTGCTGCCCTGTTCGGGCAGCGGCGGTGCGTCCAGATCGTTGCCCAGGGCGTCGGCCGCCTGGGCCAGTTGCTGCAGGGGGCGGGTGGCCTGGCGCACCGCGATCATGACCACGGCGGTGACAATCACCAGCGTCGCCAGCAGTTGCGCGATCAGGTCGTTGGAGAGGGCCGGCGGCGCGGATTCTGCGGCGCGCCGAACCGTGATGCGCACCCATTGGCCACCTTGCAGACGCACATCAAAACGGCGCTGTGTGGTGTCGGCGGGTGGGCCTGAGGCCAGGTCGACGTGGCGGATGTCGCGCTGGCTGCCCAGCCGGGTTGCCAGCATATTGCCTATGGCACCACGCGGCGGCGCGGGCGACACCTGGCTGGGCGCCACCCGCGCCACGCTCAGATCGTCATCCTGCAGGGCGGGCAGCGCGGTATCGAGCTGCGCCTCACCCACGGTCTCCAGCACCCGCACGGTCCGGGCGATGCGGTCGGCAAAGCCGGCAGCGCGCGCCTGCGTCACCACGCTGGAGCGTTCCCCCCATTGCAGCCACAGGCTGACGCCTTGCGCCACCAGCAGGCCCGCCAGCAGGATCAGCGCCATGCGGGCGTACAGGCTGGAGGGCAGGGTGCGCAGCTGCCAGTGAGGCCAGTTCAAGCGCATGTGCTGCTGGCCTCCACCACCGCGGCCAGCACATACCCTTCACCGCGCACGGTCTTGATCAGTTGTGGCTCGCGGCTGTCATCACGCAGGCGCTGGCGCAGGCGGCTCACCTGCACGTCAATGGCGCGGTCATAGGCCTCGGCTTCTCGGCCATGGATCATCTCGATCAGCTGGTCGCGGGTGACAACCCGGTTGGGGTGCTCCAGCAAGATGCGCAGCAGGCGGAATTCACCGCCTGACAGCGGTGTGGCCACACCGTCGGGGGCGCTCAGCAGCCGGGCGGCCGTGTCCAGGCACCAGCCGGCAAAACGCAGGCAGCGCACGGGCTCGGGTTTCAGGTTGGGCGGCAGCGCCCGGGTGCGGCGCAGGATGGATTTGATGCGGGCCAGCAGTTCACGCGGGTTGAAAGGCTTGACCAGGTAGTCGTCGGCCCCCATTTCGATGCCGATGATGCGGTCGGTTTCCTCACCGCGGGCGGTGAGCATGATCACCGGCAGGCTGGATTTGGCGCGCAGGTCACGGCACAGGGTCAGGCCATCGGTGTCGGGCAGCATCAGGTCCAGCACCAGCAGGTCAACCGCGTGGCGTTCCAGCAGCTGCCACATCTCGTGGCCGTCACGCGCGGCAATGGCCTCAAAGCCGTTGCGTGCCAGATAGTCCACCAGCAGACGGCGGATTTCGGGCTCGTCGTCCACGATCAGAATGCAGTCACTTTTTTCCATGGCAAGCCATTGTGGGTTCTTGGTAGGCAAGCGTACAAGCAGACCCCAACCGTTGCCAGCCGCCTGCGCCAGGGGTTTTGTAACCCACTGTAACGCAAGGCCGGGCGGCAACAGGGTGATGCAAATCAGCTGTTTGCAGCAACACACGCTTGACACAACGGGTTTCCAATTGTTCTCAGGGCAGCAGGCAGGACCAGCCGCCCACCTCAGTCCATACAAGGAGTGTCATTATGAAAACCGCAAGCACTTTCAAGTTTCTGACCTTGGCCACCGTGCTGGGGGCCGCCTTGAGCGTCACCGTCCTGGCCCAGCCCGGCCCGGGGGCAGGCGCTGGCCTGATGATGCAGGGCGCCAGCCAGCCCGGCCCGGGGGCACGTGGCATGCGCAACATGCGTTTTGACAAAGGCAACACACCAGGCTGGGCACTGATGACAGCCGAGGAACGCAGCGCCTTCCAGGCCAAGATGCATGCCGTCAAAACTTATGACGAATGCAAATTGCTGCAGATCGAACATCACGCCGCGATGGAGGCACGCGCCAAGGAAAAAGGGGTGACCCTGCCGACACCGCGTCAAAACGGCTGCGACAACATGAAGGCCCGTGGCTTCATCAAGTGACCTGCGATCCAGGGCCAATCCGGGGGTGTCGGGTGGGCCGCGGTGGCGCGCTGCCTGGCGTCTGCCTTGGTTGGCCCAACGGTCTCGGCAGGGCTAGAAATTATGCAGATTTTTGACCTCTAGCCCGCACAATATATGCATATACAGCTATATAAAATATAGCAATTGAAGGTCAGGAGCTTGTCGGCTGGCTGGCCTGCCATTTCTGGATGGCCTGGCGCAGCTCGGGCAGGGCCAGCGCTGCGGCCTTTTCACCTTCGAGGATGGCGCGGTCCTTCTGGTCAAAGTCGGTGGCGCCAATCAGGCCGACCTTGGGGCGGATCACCACGTCGGCCCGCACCAGCTCCTGTTCGGTCAGGTGTTTGATCATGATCCGCACCGAGCTTCCCACGGCCTGACCCAGGCCGCTGAAGGCTTGGCGCTGCTCCAACTGGGCCGAGATGTCTACCGCGACCACCAGATCGGCGCCGAGTTCGCGCACGGCATCCACCGGCACCGGGCTGGCCAGGCAGCCGTCCACATAGGTTTTTCCTTCGATCAGGGCTGGTTTGAAAAACAGCGGGAAACTGCTGGAGGCACGCACCGCCTGGCCGGTATTGCCCCGGGCAAAGTCAACACGGCGGCCATTGTCACCCCGGGTGGCGACGGCGACAAAGGGTTTGCCGAGCTGGTCAATGGGGCGGTTTTTCACCAGCTCATTGACATAGTCCTGCAGCTTCTGGCCGATCAGCAGCCCCTCCCAGGGGGTGCGCAGGTTGAGGTCTTTCACCTTGTTCTCGTCCA
>NZ_JAQTWM010000084.1:0-6187 GCF_028689305.1 Rhodoferax sp.
AGCTGGGTGGTGAGTTTTTGTGGGCCGGCTCCATGCCGTGCAAGATCGGCACCGATGCCGACATCGCCATCGCCAACTACGGCAGCTCCAACGCCGCACGCTTCAAGCAGGTCTACCGCGAGGGCCTCGGCCTGCGTTATGGCCGTGCCATGCAAACCATTGCCGGCGCGCACTACAACTGGTCGCTGCCACAGGCGTTCTGGCCGATGCTGCAGGACTGTTGTCCGGGTGAAGAGCCCCTGCAGGACTTCATCAGCCGGCGTTATTTCGGACTGATCCGCAATTTCCTGCGTTATGGCTGGCTGATTCCCTACCTGTTTGGCGCCTCACCGGCACTGTGCCAGTCGTTCCTGCAAGGCCACCCGTCGGACCTGACGGAACTCACCCCCGGCACGCTGCACGGGCGTTACGCCACCAGCCTGCGCATGAGTGACCTGGGTTACCAGAACCGGGCGCAGGACAAGCTGGCGGTCAGCTTCAACTCACTGGCCGAGTACACCGCCGCGCTGGAAGCCGCCATCCGCACGCCCGACCCGTTTTATGAAGAACTCGGCGTGCGCAACGGTGACCACTGGAAACAGCTCAACGCCTGCCTGCTGCAGACCGAAAGCGAGTTCTACGCCGCCATGCGTCCCAAACGCGTGAGTGAGGCGCGCCCGGCGCTGGCGCTGAAAACCCAGGGGGTGCAATACATCGAGATGCGGCTGTTTGACCTGAACCCATTCATCGACATCGGCATTGCGCCCGAACAAAGCCTGTTTGCCGACGCCCTGCTGTTGATGTGCCTGTTTCGCGACAGCCCGCCGATCACCAGCCGCGAGCAGGGGGAAAACGACGAGAACAAACACCGGGTGGTCACCCGTGGCCGCCAACCGGACCTGCAATTGCTGGTGCACAACCGCGAACAGCCGCTGCGCACGCTGGCCCACGAGCTGTTTGACGACATGGCCCCGTTTGCCGAGATGCTGGACAACGCCTACGGTGGCCGCAGCTACCAGCAGACCTTGCAGGACCTGCGCCAACGCATCGACCAGCCCGAGCTGACCCCGTCCGCCCAGGTGCTGGAGGCCATCAGGCAGCACGGCGGGTATTTCAACTTTGCCTTTGCCATGTCCAAGGTGCACACCCAGAGCCTGCAGGCGATGGCCATGGCGCCAGACACTTATGCCAGGTTCAAGACCACCGCCCTTGAGTCCTTGGCGACCCAGGCGCACATTGACGCCAGGTCTGAAGCGCCGTTTGAAGATTTTGTGGCGGCCTATTACGCCACCCCGCCCACGCTCATTTCTACCAGCAAAATCAGCATCTAGCCCGGACCCACATTGCCTGAACAGCTATCAAAAATAGAGCTTACTCAACCACCTTGACCACCTGCCCTGGCGCGGGCTGACCACCCCCGTAATAACCGTTGAGCAGACGCAACTGCGCCTCGGCGTTGGGAAGCGGTGAACTTCTGGCCAGCTGGGCAAAACCACCGGCCGGAAACGCCTCCGTCTTGAGGGTCCAGGGCCGGGCGGCGGTGCGGTCGGGGGCACTCAGGGGCCGAAAACTCATCTGCGCCTGCGCCAGCGGTCTGGCTGCCGCGCGCAGGGCTGCGGCATTTTTGCCGACCGGCAGCAACACGTAAAAGCGGCCGCCAGGCCCGGACACCAGGGTGGCATCGATGGGCCGGGTCTGCCCCTGTGACTCACGGCTGCCGACAAAGTGGGTGGCCGCCAGGCCGTTGATCGTCAGCCGCTCAGCGTGTCCCTGGCTGGGCTGCAGCATGTTGCGGATCACGTCTTCATGGGTTTTGCCGGCTTGGGGCGTGGCCAGCTGCACCAGCAGCCCGGCGTCTGCGGCCGGGTTGACCAGCGCCAGCTGCTCGGGCTCGTTCTGGACCGTCCAGCCCGCCGGAGCGGTCAAGGCGATGCCGAGCACCGGGTGGTAGAAGTTCTGGCCGCGCGTCAACCCGTGTTCGGCGCTGTCACCAAAGGTCAGCCCGGCCGTGGCTTGCAGATAGCGCGCGCGGCCTTCGTCGGCGGCATAGTGGCCCTGGTATCTGGCAGCCAGCTGGGTGATCAGTTGCAGACGTTCGTCGTTGCTGGGGTGCGAGGCCAGCCAGCTGCTAGCAGCCGGCACCGCCCGCCCGGCAGCGCGCGCCTGGTCGGCGGCAAAACGCTCCTGGTTTTTCAGCGTCCCGATCACGTTGATCATGTAGCGCGGGTTGTAGGCATTGCGCGCCAGATATTCGGCCCCCAGCCCGTCCGCCTGCAGTTCCTGATCCCGGCCGTAAGAGGCGATATAGCCGGCGGCCACGGTTTGCGAGACATCGCCGGCAAGCTGCCCGGCGCCGCTGACCCCCTGGCTTTCGAGCACGGCACCGAGCACCGTGGCCGCCAGCACCCCCAGTCCGGCGTCCATCTGGCGCGTGGCGCGCTGGGCGCCGTGACGGGCAGTGACGTGGCCGATCTCATGACCCATCACGCCGGCCAGCTCGGCCTCGCTTTGCAGGTAGGCCATGATGCCGCGGGTGACATAGACATAACCGCCAGGCAGCGCAAAAGCGTTGATCTCGGGGCTGTCCAGCACCGTGAAATGCCACTGCAACTGGCTGCGGTGCGACAGCTTGGCCAAGCGCTGGCCCAGGTTGTTGACATAGGCCTGCAGCCGGGCGTCCGCCACCATGCCGTACGCCTTGAGCACCTCCTGGTGCGCCTTGGCGCCTTCGGCCATTTCGGTGGGTTCGTCCATCACCGAGCGCTCGGTCTGGCCCGTCACCGGGTTCAGCACCGGACTGCCGCAGCCAGTCAGCAGTGCCATCGACAACATCAAGGGAATCAGGGGGTGGCGCATGACAGTTCTTTCGAGGCATCCCGCGCCCGCGACGGGCCTGGCGCAGTCCGGGCATTGTGCCCAAGAAACCAGCCGGTTCGGGCCGCGGTCACGATAATCACCCCATGACACACTCCGACAACACCCTGTTCAACACCCTGCCGCTGAACCCCGCCACACTGGACAACCTGGCACAACTGGGGTACCTGGCCATGACCCCGATCCAGGCCGCGAGCCTGCCCGCCGCGCTGGCCGGCAAGGACCTGATCGCCCAGGCCCAGACCGGCAGTGGCAAGACGGCTGCCTTCGGCCTGGCGCTGCTGGAGCGGCTGAACCCGCGCCGTTTTGCCGTGCAGGCCCTGGTGCTGTGCCCGACCCGCGAGCTGGCCGACCAGGTGACGGTGGAAATCCGCCGGCTGGCACGCGCCCTGGACAACATCAAGGTGGTGACGCTGTGCGGCGGCGTGGCACTGCGCGGCCAGCGCGCCTCGCTGGAAAACGGCGCGCACATCATCGTGGGCACCCCCGGTCGGGTGATGGACCATCTGGCGCGCGGCTACCTGACGCTGGAGGCGCTCAACACCCTGGTGCTGGATGAGGCCGACCGCATGCTCGACATGGGCTTTTTCGATGACATCGTGACAGTCACCAAGCAATGCCCGCCAGAGCGGCAAACGCTGCTGTTTTCGGCCACCTACCCCGAAGGCATTGACAAGCTGGCGCGTCAGTTCATGCGCCAGCCGGTTCAGATCAAGGTGGAAGCCGCCGCCACCCAAAGCCTGATCGAACAGCGCTTTTACGAAGTGACCCGCCCGACCCGCTTTGAGACGGTGGCCAAACTGCTCAACCACTTCCGCCCCGTCAGCACGCTGGCGTTTTGCAACACCAAGCAGCAGTGCAAAGACCTGGTGGCCTACCTGCAGGCGCAGGGCTTCAGCGCACTGGCCTTGTATGGCGAGCTGGAGCAGCGCGAGCGCGACCAGGTGCTGGCCCAGTTTGCCAACCGCAGCACCTCGGTGCTGGTGGCCACCGACGTGGCCTCGCGCGGGATCGACATCAAGGAGCTGGAGGCGGTGATCAATGTCGACATCACCCCCGACCCCGAGGTGCATGTGCACCGCATTGGCCGCACAGGCCGCGCCGGTGAAGCGGGCTTGGCGCTGAGCCTGGCCGCCATGTACGAGATGGGGGCGGTGGGCAAGATCGAGCAGTACCAGAACCAGCCCTCCACCTGGCACAAGATGGAGGAACTCACCCCCAGCGGCCAAGGCCCGCTGCAGCCTCCGATGGTGACGCTGCAAA
Organism: Rhodoferax sp.; assembly: GCF_028689305.1. Taxonomy (GTDB): domain Bacteria; phylum Pseudomonadota; class Gammaproteobacteria; order Burkholderiales; family Burkholderiaceae_C; genus Rhodoferax. The sequence continues at coordinate 4,117 of NZ_JAQTWM010000084.1, forward strand.
TCCTGGGTGGCCGCAAGGAAAAAATCCGCCCCGGCGACGTGCTGGGCGCCCTGACTGCCGATGCCGGCTACAGCCGCGAGCAGATCGGCAAGATCAACGTGACCGAGTTCACCACCTTTGTGGCCGTGCAGCGCGACATTGCGCTGCAGGCCATGCAAAAACTCAACGCGGGCAAGGTCAAGGGCCGCAGTGTCAAGGTGCGCCTGATTTGAGCCTGACGCGTTGTCAGGTAAATTCTGACACGCGGTCCAGCCAAATGCCGACTTCAGATTGAAATGGACAGGGATACAGTCCATTTCAACGCTTTGCAGTTCGCAAAATGTGTTTGACACAGCAGGAGTCCGCCATGAAAACCACCCCCGAAGCCCTCAATCCGTTCAGCCTGATGATGGAGCCGGAGCGCGTGTTACACACCATGGAGCGTTCACAACAGCTGCGCGGCCTGCGCCGCCACAAACTGCGCCCGCTGGACAAACCGCTGATCCCCTATACCTCGGAGGCACTGGCCAGCCGGGCGGCGTATGACGCCATGGTGGACGCGCAGGAACTCGATGCGCTGGACGACTACCTGCTCAATTAACCCGCATTACCCTGCGTGGGCCTGCAGCAGCTGGTAGATCGACATGACCTTGCGCACGTAGGACTGCGTTTCCTTGTAATTGGGAATGCGGTTGCCGGCACGTGCCACTGCCCCCTCACCTGCGTTGTAGGCCGCCAGCGCCAGCTCGGTTTGCCCACCAAACAATTTCAGCAAGTCGGCCAGGTAACGGGTTCCGGTCTGGATGTTCAGGTCCGGGTCGGCCAATTTGGCGGAGACGGTCGCCCCGCGGTCTGACTGCACCCCATACCGCTGCGCCGTGGTCGGCATGACCTGCATCAACCCGACAGCGCCCTTGGAAGACACGGCCTTGGGGTTGAAGGCCGACTCGGTGGCCACCACGGCCTTCAGCAAGTCCACATCCACACCATAAGATTGCGCGGCAGCGGACAGGCTGCCATGCACGGCCTGGTAGGCGGGAGACGCATGGATAACGGCCACCGTGGTGTGCGCCGTCGCGTCCGGCAGGCTGGCTCGGCTGGTGCCCTGCAACGGTTCGGTGGCATTGGACGAGATCACCAGTTGCCCTTTTTTGCCGGGTGGCTCATTGGTGAACTGGATCACCCCGTTTTCATCCACCACCTTCCAGACATCGGCCAGGGCCAGACCAGGCAACGTGCAGCCCAGCGTCAGCCCCAAGGTGGCCAAGGGACGCCATGGCGGCATTACCGGTAGTCTGGTCATACGCATCAAATCCGAATTCAAACTGGTTTCAGTGAAGCTGGGCATTTTAAGTGACGTGGGGCGGCCTGTGGCGCTGACGGCCGTGGAGCAGTTCAAGCTGGGATAATCCTGCGTTATGCCCAATGCCAACTCTTCACAACACGTCTACCAGCGCACCGTCAGTGGCGATGACAGCCAGGATTCCCTATCCATCATCGCCAGCCTGATTGAACCCGGGCAAACCCTGCTTGATCTGGGGATGGGCACAGGAGGACTGGGTCAGTACCTGAGCCAACGCTTTGCCATTGTCGCCGACGGCGTCACCCTGAACCCGGCCGAAGCCGAACTGGCCCGTGACTGGTACCGGCAGACCCGGGTAGCCGATCTGGACAGTGCAAACCTGAGCGAGTTATTTGGGGCGCAGGTGTATGACTGTATCGTCTGCGCTGACGTGCTGGAACACCTCAAGGCGCCTGAACACGTTCTGGCGCAATGCAAGGCCTTGTTGAAACCTGGCGGACGATTGATCGTGTCTGTGCCCAATGCCGGCTACTGTGGCCTGATTGCCGAGTTGATCCAGGGCGAATTCCGTTACCGTCCGGAAGGCTTGCTCGACAACACCCATCTGCGCTTTTTCACCCGCCAATCCCTGCGCCGTTTTTTGACGGCCCAAGGGTGGTGTGCCACCGATATCCGGGTGACCCGGCGCGATTTGCTGGCCTCGGAATTCGCCGTGCCGTTTGATGGCCTGCCACCGGCCGTGGCCCGACATCTGCTGGCCTTGCCCGACGCGCTGACGTACCAGTTTGT
>NZ_JAQTWM010000084.1:6287-14885 GCF_028689305.1 Rhodoferax sp.
CCACCGATATCCGGGTGACCCGGCGCGATTTGCTGGCCTCGGAATTCGCCGTGCCGTTTGATGGCCTGCCACCGGCCGTGGCCCGACATCTGCTGGCCTTGCCCGACGCGCTGACGTACCAGTTTGTTGCGGTGCTGCAACCTGACAACGAAGTCGGCGCCCCCCCCCCTCACGAGCGGGCACAGAGTAGCGAGCCCGCACATGCCTTGTTTTCGACCCAGCTTTATCTGGCCACGACCGAGGGCTATCAAGAAAATCACAAGCTGGTCTCTGCCGGCAGCATTGGCCTGCCACGGCAGACCTTGAGCTTTGCTGTGCCCCCGGCAACCCAACCCTACACCACTCTTCGCCTTGACCCCGCTGACCGCCCGGGCTTCTTCAAGCTGTATCAGTTGCGGCTGTTGCTGCCCGACGGTACCCAACTATGGGATTGGGAAGCCGGGAAACACGACACCAACCTGCTGAGCCAGTGTGCTCACCAACAAATGCTGTTTCAGCACCCCTGGGCGTTGTCTGATAGCACCTTGCTTTTTTTATATGGGGACGACCCTTGGCTGGAGCTTCCGTTGCCGGAATCGGTCTTGCAGCAGGCGAGCCTGCATGGTGCACGGCTGGAGGTTATTTGTGGCTGGCCAATGTCTGCTGACTATATGCAGGCAGGCATCGCCACCCAGCTGGCCCTAGCTGCCTTACAGGCCAAACTTGAAACTGAGTTTCAGCTTCAAGTTAAGGCGATCACTCAGGAGCAACAGCGGCAGCCAGCAGTGGCCGAGAGTGTCTGGAGAGCGCTTCAGAAAGACAAACAAAACCTGTCAGACGCATTAAATAGAGCCAGGCTCAACAACCTGGTCCAGCAAGATCAACTCAGGCAATTACAACAGCACTTACAGACCATCGAAGCGTCAACGGTATTCCGAGTCACCCGCCCCATCGTCAATTTCAAAATGCATCTTGACCGTTTGTTCGGCAAGGCCCCAGACCTCACTGCCCCGCAACTGACCGTGCCCATGACCAATCCAATTCCTTTGCCTACCCATCCGGTGGACATCATCGTGCCGGTCTATCGCGGCATCGAAGACACGCGCCGCTGCATTGAGTCAGTGCTCAATGCCCCGTGCCAAACGGCTTGGCGGCTGATCGTCATCAACGACTGCAGCCCGGAGCCGGAGGTCACTGAATGGCTCCGATCCATCGCCCTCACCGACAAGCGTATGACGCTGCTGGAAAACACGGAAAACCTTGGCTTTGTCGCGACGGTCAACCGGGGCATGAGCCTGCACGCCGACAACGATGTGCTGCTGCTCAACAGCGATGCCGAAGTGGCCAACGACTGGCTTGATCGCATCCAGCGAGCCGCCTACAGTGCCCCCCGGGTGGCCAGCGTCACCCCGTTTTCCAACAACGCCACCATTTGCAGTTACCCGCGTTTTTGCCAGCCCAATGATTTACCGACAGGTTACGACACTGCCGCCTTGGACCGGCTTTTTGCGAACCACCTGGCCGGACAAACTTTGGCCGTGCCCACCGGAGTCGGTTTTTGCATGTATGTCCGCCGCCAATGCCTGCAGGAAGTCGGCCTGTTTGACGTTGACAATTTTGGCAAGGGTTATGGTGAAGAGAACGACTTCTGCGTGCGTGCACAGTTGGCTGGCTGGACCAATCTGCATGCGCTGGACACCTTTGTGCGACATGCGGGTGGCATCAGTTTTGGTGGCACCAAAAGCGAGCGGGAAGTGCAGGCCATGGAAACCCTGAGACGTTTGCACCACCGTTACGAGCCCGATGTGATGAATTTTGTGGCTCACGATCCGGCCCGTCCAGGCCGGCTGCTGATCGACATTGCCCGAATCCTTGATGACAGTAAACCCGTGATTCTGAACGTCATCCACAACCGCGAAGGGGGGACGCTGCGCCATATCCAGGAGCTGGCCGACCGGCTGGGCAAATTGGCCACCTTCCTGCGGCTCAGCCCGGCCCCTGGTGGTGTCACACTGAAACTGGAAGGGGCTGATGAGGCATTTGCCTTGCACTTTGCCATCCCGCAGGACCGGGCCCACCTGGTCAGGACACTGCGCCAACTACAGGTAGGGCATGTGCACTATCATCATTTGCTGGGGCACTCATCTGACATTGCAGAACTGGCCGCTCAACTGGGTGTCAGCCATGATTTCACCGTTCATGACTACTTCAGCTATTGCCCGCAAATCTCGTTAACCGATCATACCGACCAATACTGCGGTGAAAAGGGATTGGAACAATGCCACCAGTGCCTGAAGCGTCAACCTGCTCCAGAGGGTGCCAGTATCGAAAGTTGGCGTGAACGACATTCACAATTGTTGCGCGACGCCCGCTTTGTGATTGCCCCCAGCCAGGACACCGCCTTGCGGCTCAAACACTTCGAACCCAGTGCCAATGTGATCGTGGTCCCCCACTCGGCGCTGGAACTGCAGCCACCTGTTGACCCCAAGCCGCGGGCGCGTACCTTGAAACCTGGCAAACGACTGAAGGTTGTGGTGCTAGGGGCCTTAAGCAAGATCAAGGGTGCTGATGTACTGGAAGAAGTGGCCCTGTCGGCAGCACAGCGAAACATCGCCGTCGATTTCCATTTGATCGGGTACGCCTACCGCAGCCTGCGTACCCAGCCCAAGGCGCGCTTGACCGTGCACGGTGGCTACGACGACAAAGATTTGCTGCAACTGCTGCAGTGGCTGCAACCCGATGTCATCTGGTTCCCGGCCGTCTGGCCCGAAACGTACAGCTACACCCTCAGTACCAGCCTGGAAAGCGGTTTGCCGATTGTGGCGCCCAACATTGGTGCTTTTGCCGAACGACTGCAAAACCGTGACTGGACCTGGCTTTGTGACTGGCACCAAAGTGCCAACCGATGGGTCAATTTCTTCAATGACCTGCGGGAGAACAACTTTGGCATCGGGATCAATCCCCAGCACATCGCGCCACTGCCAAAAAGCGAATTTGAGGCCGCCAACACCTTTGCCTACCGAGGCAACTACCTCGCCTCGCTGCCCCGCCCAATCACGCCACCACTGCATGAACTTCTGGGTATTCAACAGCAATTGCGTGAAAACCAGCAATGGCTGGACAACGGCCAAAAACCGGGCAACGGCCTGAAGTCGTCCACCCTTCACACGATTGTGTGGCTACGGGCCAGCACGGCGCTGTCCCCGTTGGCCAGACTGGTGCCAACCCACCTCCAAAGACGGGTCAAGTCTTGGCTTGGAAAATAAATCGGCGCGCCAGCATTTACCTGCTGACAGCGACGCTTGGCCTTGGGGTCGGCGCATGGTGGCAACTGCGCCCGCAAGCCACCGATTTCTGGTTGCTGCCCATGATGGACCTGGACAACTGCCTGCTGCCCCGGACAGACACTGTCCCAGCCGCACCAGCTCATTGGCAAACCGGCTGCCAGGGGCCCAACGGTTCTGCAGCCCATCTGGTGGAATCCACACTCCAGGGCTTGCGACCCGTGTCGCCCACCAACAACAACGGGCGACTGGGCTACACCCTCAAAGTACCGCTGCTGGCCTTTCTGAAGCCACAGGGACAGGGCTGGCAGGTTGACCAGCAGGCACTTGAACGCGTTGTGCGCACCGTGCGCGACAACCCGCGGCCCTTGCTGCTTTATCTTTTTTCAACCCACTTTGGCGTCAATGCTCCGATTGAGCCGGTGCTGGCTCAAAACCCGGACAACCTGGGACACACCCCAGCCGGTCCTCTGGCCCAGGACGTTTATTATGGGCAGCCGGTCTACCCATGGAGCGTGGCCCGAACAGACAACCCGCTGACCCTCTACCGCGGCCAGGTGATCCATGCCCTGCTGCAGCGCTTGTGCACCTTGCCAGACGATGCCCGCCATCGCATCAAAGGTATCAGCCTGCTGGGTGAAACCCACCAGCTTTTTCCCGATTTTGAATCAGGTATGGGGTTTGATCGTCCCTACCATGTGACAGACTACAGCACCACCTCCGTCACCGGATTCCGGCGCTACCTGACGCAGCGTTACACCCGTATCGAGACACTGAATCAGAAACTCGGCAGCAACTACCCCTCATTCGACAGTGTGTTTCCCCCTGCCAAAAACATTCGCAGCGAAAAACTGACCCGTTTTGAAGAACATCTTGACGCCTATGCAACTGGACAGCTGCCTGTCAGCGGATGGGTTCACACGCCTGGCACATTGATCGCCGGCCAAACGGTCAACATCTATCTGAATGGCAAGCCGGTTGCTGAAGCGCCTGTACAACTGGGCCGCCAGGATGTCCTGGCAGTGCACCCTGAGTTCAAGACAGCTGACGTCGGCTGGCGGCATGACCTTGACTTCAGCCAGCTCCCGGCAGGCATTCACCGCATCGACCTGGCGCTGGCACAACCAGCCGGGCCGCTGACTCACCTGGGCACACGACTGATCTCGGTCATGGACAAGCGACAAACCACACCGCAAGTACAGCCGATGACAGCCTTGCCCCCCATGCAGCCCCGGCCGTCGCAGATGTCGGCTTACATCGACGAACCCAGGGAGCATGCGTCGTATTACTTCAACCCGCTGGCGGTTGAATGGCTGGCGTTCCGCGAAGCTCAAGTTGTGGATTATTTGCAGCACTTCAACAGACTGGTGACACAAACCTGTTTCAACGACACCCCGCGCTACACCCACCAGATCGTGCCACAGTTCAACCCTAGCTGGGACAGCAGCAAATACGCAGCAGCGGCTTCTCTGCAGCCCCTGGGCACCCTGCGTACAGGCATCAGCCTGTATGGGCAGACCAGTTATGGCCGTTCTCTGGACGACTGGTTCAAGCCGAGACCGCATGCATCTTATGGTGTGACAGAGTTCCATCCATTGCAGGCCATGGATGCGGAGCAATTGCGCGCAGTGATCAGCCAGCACCAGCACCGTGGCGCCAGATTTGTCTCTTTTTTTCTGGAAACCCGTTGGCAGGCACAACGGATCATGACCACCCCCAATCTGTTTTCATTCGACCCCGACAATCTTCAGTTCGGCTCCAACCAACTGTATTCCAGCATGCAAACACTGCTTTCCACGCCATGAATCCGCACCCACTCACATCATTTCTTCCGCAGGTTCTACTGGCTACCCTGATGTTGCTGGCGGTGCCGTGGGCGGAAGCCGGGCCACGGCTACCTGAACGAGACACGTTCTACCTCATGCCAACGGTGGAAGGACTGTACGCCTGTGAAGAAGGTTTGAAACAATCAAATCTGAAAGGCATTGACCAGGTCAATCATTACTGCATCGAGCATCAGCTTGACGGCGCCACAGGCATCAACCGCCTACTGGACCAGCTTGAACCAGGTGGCCCCAAAGGACAAGTCCAGGTAGGTTATGTCGCCACGCTGCAATTGCTTGCACTTTACAAACGCGAGGGCAGCAACTGGGTCATTGATGATCGCAAGCTGGGGGTCTACCTGCAATTGCTGGCCAACATCCAGCGCCCTGTCGTGGTCTACCTGTCGGCGGACCATTTTGATTCACAAGGCCCGCTGGTGGACGGGCTGCTGGAAGACCCGCGCAACCTGATGCTGCTCAGGGACGGCAAACCCGCCATGGCCAACTATTTTGGCTACCGCATCGTGCCCTACACCCTGCAGCCCGACGACACCATCGCCGTGAATCACTATCGGTATACGGCGCTGAAACACGTTATCAAGCGGCTCGGTCAACTTCCCAAGGCGGTACAAGACCGAATTATTGCGGTCACCCTGCCTGGCGAGTTACACCAGATGTTTACTGATTTTGAAAGCGGCACCGGCCGATACCAGGACATTCGGGTCACTGACTACAGTACGGCCTCCGTGGCCGGTTTCAGGCGCTGGCTGGCCGAAAAATACGGAAATCTGCAAAAGTTCAATGCCCACCATGGCTCTCATTTTGCCCGCTTTGACGACGTTCCCGCCCCCTCGAAAGACATCCATCAGGAGCCACTCACCTCCTTCTTTGAACATTACGACGCCTTTGCCGACGGCACGCTGCCGATTGCTGGCTGGTTGTGGGACCCCCAGCAACGCATCAAGCAGCTTGACTTGTACATTGATGGCTCACGTGTCGGCCCCGTGCCAAGAGGACTCAACCGGCTGGATGTCTACCGGGCGTTGGCCGACGTCACCACGCCCAACGTGGGCTACCGGTACGACCTGGATGTCAGCCGCCTGACCAGTGGCCAGCATTTGGCTCAGATTGTCGCCAGCGATGGTCCACGGCCCTATCTGCTTGGGCAGGTCCCTTTTGCTGTCAAACACGCCGACAACAAACGTTTTTTGTTGACCAGCCCGGATGGGCTCAAAAATGTGAACTCGATCGGCGGACTGTCGGGTGTCAAAACGTCGATGGACCTGCCCAAAGCGGGGACAACCGTGTATTTCAATCCGCTGGCGCGCGACTGGAACCAGTACCGCGGCTGGCAGGTGCGCCGGTTCATGGACCGCCTCTACCAAGTGGGACGTGAAGCAGGGCTGCCTGCACACAAAATTTACTCCCACCAGATTCTGCCGGGGGTGAACTCCAGCTGGAACCCACAGCTCTTTGCCGTGGAGCAGAGTCTGGAAAAAAATACCCCTTGGAAAGCCGGCATCAACCTCTACGGCGGCGCCACCAACAGTGATTGGGTCCGCACTTTCTTGTCTCAGCGCCAGCTGACCGACTACGGTGTGCCCGAGTTCAACCCCCAGCAATGGAAACGCCCCGGCGTCCATCTGGAAGCCATGCGATCACACTATCTGGCTGGTGCCCGATTCATCAGCCCGTATTACCTGTCCGCCGTCCCGGACCGTTATCGGGGAAACATTCAGCACGGTGTCAACGCCATGGAACTGCGCGCGGACAACCCCAAAGATGGCTCTGACCAGTTTTACCAGGCGATTCGCCAATTTGCGGAGTACTGAGCGTGACACTTGTTTCCTTACGTGTGCTGGCTCTGGCCTGCGCCTTGGCGCCTTGTTTGCCGGCTCTCGCAAGGCCAACCACCCCTTTTGTGATCGCCCCCATGATTGAAGGCGTGGGTTATTGTGCTGCTGGCGCCAAAAGCGGCACCGTGCCACTAGCCCTGGCAACCTGCGCCAGTCAGGACAACCCCAGCGCGGCGCTGATACAGGCTGCCTTGAACCGCCTTGAGCCCGGTGGTGCTGCCGGAAACGTGCAGATTGGCTACACCATCGGCATCAACCTGCTGGGGTTTGACAAGCCGGCTGACTTGCAGGCGCACCTGAATAAACTGCAAAAGCTGATCCAGACCACTCGCCGCCCGGTCGTTCTGTACCTGATGGGCAACCAGTTTGCCGCCCCACCAGCGCATCGCAGTTTGCCAACCAGTTCGTACACTGTCTTCAGCGACCAGACCGTTCCCAAAGAGCATTACTTTGTCAACAGCATCAATGCCTGGACACTGGAGACAGACGCCGCACTGGAAATCAACCAGTTACGTTTTGCTGCGTTGGGGACGGTTGGGCGGTGGTACAGCACACTGCCCGCAACCTTGCAGGACCGCATTGTTGGCTTCACCCTGGCAGGCGAGTTGCATCATTTCTTCCCGGACTTTGCCAACGGCATGGGCCGTTACGACAACATCCGAGTGACCGACTACAGCCCAACTTCGGTCAAGGCTTTCCAGGCCTGGTTGCGCAACCGCCAACCGCTTTTGAGCCGCCTCAATCAACAATGGGGCAGCAAGTTCAACCAGTTCAGTGACATTGCCCCACCGGCGAAAGACATCCGGCGAGACAAGCTGAAGGGATTTCACCAACACTTTGACGCTTATGCCCATGGCTTGCTCCCTGTTGAAGGCTGGTTATCTGCCCTGCCTGCCAATCATCAGATCGAGGTCTACCTGGATGGCAAACTGCTCGGTCAGGCCGAATACGGCTTGAGCCGACAAGATGTTTATGAAGCCGTCCCTGACATCAAGCAGGCTGGTGTCGGTTTCAGGTACTGGCTGGATTTTTCAGTGCTGCCACGTGGCATCCACACCCTTCAGGTGGCACTGGTTGGCGTAGGCGAAAAGCGCGAGCTGGCACGCCGCAAGATTGTCCTGATGGGCAATCATCAAGGCCCACCACCACCGGTGACAGGAGAAGCCCCCCTCGGCAAGGCAGCACCAGCACAACGTTTCTGGCTTGATCAACCACGGGATATGCAGGACTACTACTTCAATCCACTGGCAAAGGCCTGGAACGAGTTCCGCAGCCACCAGGTCAAACAGGCGCTGTACCAATGGTTTGATGCCGCCGTGGCCAGTGGTTTGCCAAGGGGCAAACTCTACTCACACCAGATCGCCACCGCCACGGTGGGTACCTGGAATCCGTTGCTCACGGCCTCGGACGCCAGCCTGACCGGACCACAGCCCTATAAAAAAGGCATCAATCTGTATGGCGGTGCGCTCAACATCGAGTTATTGCGACACCACTACCTGACACCCGGCGAGCCGTTCGCCGTCCCCGAATTTCACACCCAGGCCTGGAAAAACCCCAAAGCACCGGCGCAGGTGTTGGCGTCGTTCAAGACCGCCGGCGCCAGCTTTGTGTCTCCTTACTTCATGACCCTGTTCCCAGCGAATCTGAGAGGCAAAG
>NZ_JAQTWM010000164.1:0-1924 GCF_028689305.1 Rhodoferax sp.
TGGCACGCCAGCGTCTGGCGACCCTGGGCGTCACCCGAGTCTATGGCAACGACGGCAGCGCCAGCTGGTGCACGGTGACGCAGGCGTCACAGTTCTTTTCGCACCGGCGCGACCGCGTCAGCGGCCGCCTGGCCGTCTGCATCTGGCGTGGTGCCTGAGGCGGCCTGGGCCGCAGCCAGCTCGGCGCGTTCGCGCGCCTTGATGGCGCGCCGACGGGCCGGCGTGGCCATGACATACACCAGCAGCGTGATGGGTAACACGCCATACAGCACAAAGGTGATGAGGGCGCCCAGCAGCGTGCCGTTGCTGTTGGTGGCCTCCGCCACGGCCATCATCAGCGCCACATACAGCCAGGCGATGGGAACCAGGTACATATTGCCCCTATTTTTTAGTCGTTCGGAAAAGCTTGTCAGTTTGTCGAATGCCTTTGTCTAAGATACTACGGGTTTTATCGACGTCAGGTCTTACAAGGGGCATGCATGGAAAGTGAAGTTCAGCAACTCTGGCTGCAAACGGCGCAACAGTTTCAAAAAACCCTGACCGACACCTTGACCCAGGTGTTTGAGTCATTTCACAACATGGATTTGGGCGAGGCTGGAACTCAGCTGATGCCATCGGCCACGCAGCCCCCGAAAATCACTTTTTCACCTGAAAAGATGCAGGAGCTGCAACGCCAGTACCTCCAGGAAGCCGGCGAACTCTGGGCCAATAGCCTGCAGGGCAAACCCAAAAACAAAGACCGCCGTTTTGCCGATCCGGCCTGGGAAGCCAATCCGGTGTCGGCTTTCAGTGCGGCTGCGTATCTGTTGAACGCCAAGACCCTGGCGCAGATGGTGGATGTGGTGGACACCGACGCCAAGACCCGTGCCCGCATCCGCTTTGCTGTCGAGCAGCTCACGGCAGCCGCCGCCCCGAGCAATTACCTGGCACTCAACGCCGAAGCCCAGCAAAAGGCGCTCGATACCCAGGGCGCCAGCATCAGCAAGGGCCTGCAGAACCTGTTGCACGACATCCAGCAGGGCCATGTGTCGATGACCGACGAAAGCCTGTTCACGGTGGGCCAGAACGTGGGCACCACCGAAGGCGCGGTGGTGTTCGAGAACGAGCTGTTCCAGCTGATCGAATACAAGCCGCTGACCGCCAAGGTGTATGAAAAGCCGTTTTTGCTGGTGCCACCGTGCATCAACAAGTATTACATCCTGGACCTGCAGCCGGAAAACTCGCTGGTGCGCCACGCCGTGGCGCAGGGGCACCGCACCTTCATCGTGAGCTGGCGCAACCCGGACGCCTCCCTGGCCAAGGCCACCTGGGACGACTACATCGACAACGCGGTGATCAAGGCCATCGCAGTCACGCGCGAGATCACCGGTGCCAAGACCATCAATGCGCTGGGCTTTTGTGTCGGTGGCACCATGCTGGGTACGGCGCTAGCGGTGCTGGCCGCACGTGGTGAGAAGCCGGTGGCCAGCGCCACCTTGCTGACTTCGATGCTCGACTTTGCCGACACCGGTGTGCTGGACGTGTTCATTGACGAAGCCTTCGTCAAATACCGCGAGCAGGAGATGGGCAAGGGCGGCCTGATGAAGGGCCAGGACCTGGCCAGCACTTTCAGCTTTTTGCGTCCCAACGACCTGGTCTGGAACTACGTGGTGGGCAACTACCTCAAGGGTGAAACCCCGCCGCCGTTTGACCTGCTGTACTGGAACAGCGACAGCACCAACCTGCCCGGACCCTATTACGCCTGGTACCTGCGCAACACCTATCTGGAAAACAACCTCACCAAGCCGGGCAAGGCCACGGTGTGCGGGCAAAAGGTGGACCTGGGCCTGGTGGACATCCCGGTCTATGTCTATGGCTCGCGTGAAGACCACATCGTGCCCATTGGCGGGGCCTATGCCTCGACCCAGTTCCTGCCCGGTAAAAA
>NZ_JAQTWM010000164.1:2024-3565 GCF_028689305.1 Rhodoferax sp.
GTGCTGCTGGGCTCGCGCGACGGCCAGCGCATGGGCGACTGGAAGATGATCGACTCCATGATCGTGGACGGCCTGTGGGACGTGTACAACCAGTACCACATGGGCATCACCGCCGAGAACGTGGCCAAGAAGTACGGCATCACCCGCGAGATGCAGGACGCCCTGGCCCTGGCCAGCCAGCAAAAAGCCGCCGCTGCCCAGGACGCCGGCAAGTTCAAGGACGAGATCGTGCCCGTGAGCATTGCGCAGAAGAAGGGTGACCCCATCATCTTCGCCGCTGATGAATTCCTGAACCGCAAGACCAACGCCGAAGCCCTGGCCGGCCTGCGCCCCGCCTTCGACAAGGCCGGCAGCGTGACCGCGGGCAACGCCTCGGGCATCAACGACGGCGCCGCCGCCGTGATGGTCATGACGGCGGCCAAGGCAGCCGCCCTGGGCCTCAAGCCCCTGGGCCGCATCGCCAGCTTTGCCACCAGCGGCCTGGACCCGGCCCTGATGGGCATGGGCCCGGTGAGCGCCTCACAAAAGGCGCTGGCGCGTGCCGGCTGGAAGGCGCAGGACCTGGACCTGCTGGAAATCAACGAAGCCTTCGCCGCCCAGGCCTGTGCTGTCAACAACGAAATGGGTTGGGACACCAGCAAGGTCAACGTCAACGGCGGCGCCATCGCCATCGGCCACCCCATTGGCGCGTCCGGCTGCCGCATTCTGGTGACGCTGCTGCACGAGATGCAGCGCCGTGACGCCAGGAAGGGCATTGCCAGCCTGTGTATTGGGGGTGGTATGGGGGTTGCCCTAACCATTGAACGCTGATTTCACCGACATAATGAGATCAACACCAGAGTGGATGCCGCGCCCCGGTATCCCGCCTCTGGCCCTTAACAACATCATGTTCATCAAGAGGAGAGATTCATGAGTCAAAAAGTAGCTTATGTCACCGGCGGTATGGGCGGCATCGGCACCGCCATCTGCCAGCGCCTGAGCAAGGAAGGCTTCAAGGTCATTGCCGGCTGTGGCCCCACCCGCGACTATGGCAAGTGGCTGGCCGAGCAGGCTGCGCAGGGATACACCTTTTACGCCTCCGCGGGCAATGTGGGCAGCTGGGACTCCACTGTTGAAGCGTTCACCAAGGCCAAGGCCGAGCATGGCTCCATTGACGTGCTGGTGAACAATGCCGGCATCACCCGAGACCGCATGTTCCTCAAGATGTCGCGTGAAGACTGGGACGCCGTGATCGAGACCAACCTCAACTCCATGTTCAACGTGACCAAACAGGTCGTCGGTGACATGGTGGAAAAAGGCTGGGGCCGCATCATCAACATCTCCAGCGTCAACGGCGTCAAGGGCCAGGCGGGCCAGACCAACTACTCGGCCGCCAAGGCCGGCATGCACGGTTTTTCCATGGCGCTGGCGCAGGAGCTGGCGACCAAGGGCGTGACGGTCAACACCGTGAGCCCGGGCTACATCGGCACCGACATGGTCCGCGCCATCCGCCAGGAAGTGCTGGACAAGATCATTGCCACCGTGCCGGTCAAACGCCTGGG
>NZ_JAQTWM010000165.1 GCF_028689305.1 Rhodoferax sp.
AAAGCCAAACTCAGCACAAGCAGCCCACAGCGCCTGACCCTGACCCCTTTGCCCGCACTGGCGCTGATGCACACGGATGACGGTGGCCTGCGTGTGGTGCTGCTGGCCCAAAGTGATGGCCAGCGGGTGTTGTTCCAGGACGGCACAGGCCGCCCCACCATCGAATCGGTCGAGGTGTTCACCCGCCAGTGGAGCGGCCAGCTCATCCTGATCAGCAGCCGCGCCAGCCTGGCCGGTGAACTCGCCAAGTTTGACTTCAGTTGGTTCATCCCGGCCCTGGTCAAGTACCGCAAGCTGCTGGGGGAAGTGCTCTTGATCAGCTTCATGCTGCAACTCTTTGGCTTGGTCAGCCCTTTGTTCTTCCAGGTCGTTATGGACAAAGTGTTGGTGCACAAGGGCATGACCACCTTGGATGTCTTGGTGATTGGCCTGGTCATTGTGGTGGTGTTCGAGAGCGTCTTGAATGCCCTGCGCGCCTATGTCTTCAGCCACACCACCAGCCGCATCGACGTCGAACTCGGTGCCCGACTGTTCCGCCATCTGGTGCAACTGCCCCTGGCCTACTTCCAGGCGCGCCGCGTCGGTGACTCGGTCGCCCGGGTGCGTGAGCTGGAAAACATCCGCAGCTTCCTCACCGGCAATGCCTTGACGGTGCTGCTCGACGTGTTCTTCTCCATCGTCTTCATCGGGGTGATGTTGTTCTACAGCGTGCCCCTCACACTCATCGTACTGGTCAGCCTGCCGTTGTACTTTGGTTTGAGCCTGGCCGTCGTCCCCATCCTGCGGGCCCGACTCGACGTCAAGTTTGCCCGGGGTGCCGAGAACCAGGCCATGCTGGTGGAAACCGTCACCGGCATCCAGACCGTCAAAGCCAGTGCACTGGAGCCCGCCTTTGGCAAACGCTGGGACAACCAGTTGGCCGCCTACGTCTCGGCCAGCTTCAAAACCCAGAACCTGGCCACGGTAGCGCACGAAGGCGTCAACCTGATCGGCAAGCTGGTCAACGCCGCCACCCTCTGGTACGGTGCCCACCTGGTCATGAACAACGATGCAACGGGTGCCGGTTTGACGGTAGGTCAATTTGTCGCCTTCAACATGTTTGCCCAAAGAGTGTCACAGCCCATCATGCGCATGGCCCAGCTCTGGACAGAGTTTCAACAGACAGGAATTTCGGTCGCAAGATTGGGTGACATCCTCAACACCCGCACCGAAGTGCCGCCCAGCAGCACCGCCCAGTTGCCCCAGTTGCACGGCCACATCACGCTGGATGCGGTCAGCTTTCGCTACCGGCCTGAAGCTGCCCCGGTCTTGAACAACATCAGCCTGGACATCCACCCCGGTGAGGTCATCGGCATCGTCGGCAGAAGTGGTTCCGGCAAAAGCACCCTGACCAAGCTGGTGCAGCGCCTGTACACACCTGAAGGTGGCCGCCTGCTGGTTGACGGCATCGACATCAGCCTGATTGATGCCGCCCAACTGCGCCGCCAGGTGGGTGTCGTCCTGCAAGAAAACCTGCTGTTCAACCGCAGCGTGCGCGAAAACATCGCCATCACCGACCCGGCAGCACCGATTGAGGCCGTCATCAAAGTAGCGCAACTTGCCGGTGCGCACGACTTCATCAGTGAACTGCCTGAGGGCTATGACACCGTGGTCGGTGAACAAGGCAGCTCCTTGAGTGGTGGCCAACGCCAGCGCATCGCCATAGCGCGCGCCCTCTTCACCAACCCGCGCATCCTGATCCTGGACGAAGCCACCAGCGCCCTGGACTACGAGAGTGAGGCCATCATCCAGCAGAACATGGCCCACATCTGCCAGGGCCGCACCGTGCTCATCATTGCCCACCGCCTGAGCGCCGTGCGCCACGCCCACCGCATCATCGTCATGGACAAAGGCCGAATCGTCGAAGCAGGCCCGCATGACAGCCTGGTGAATCACCCCCAAGGCCTGTATGCCTACCTGTGGCGCATGCAGGATGGTGCTCGACCAATGGAAGGGGCAAATGAAGGGATAACAGAAGGGCTGACCGCATGAACACCACTGCCGCAGCCCAACCCCAAACCCAAACCCAACCCCAACCCCAACCCATCCAACCCACCCAATCCCAGCACCCCGCCCGCGAACTGCTCTCCCGCTACCGCGCCATCTTCCAGCACGCCTGGGCCCACCGCGCCGAGCTGGCAGGCCCCACCCGGCTGGCTGATGAAGTCGCCTTCCTGCCCGCAGCGCTCAGCCTGGCTGAGACCCCCGTTCACCCGGCACCCCGGCGCCTCGCCTATGGTCTGATGGCGCTCTTCATCCTGGCCCTGGTCTGGTCTTACTTCGGCCAGGTGGATATCGTCGCCGTGGCCCCCGGGCGCATCATCGTCAGTGAGCGCACCAAGCTCATCCAGCCGCTGGAAGCCAGCATTGTCAAGGCGGTGCGGGTCAAAGACGGTGACCGGGTCAGCGCTGGCCAGGTGCTGGTGGAGCTGGACCCGACCATGGCCAGCGCGGACAGTGCCAGCGTGCAAGAGCAGCTGCACACCCAGGCCTCGGAAATACTGCGTACCCGTGCCTTGCTCAAAGCGCTATCCAATTCGCAGCTATCGGCCCCCGTTCTATCTGGGCTGGAGGCTGATTTTGCATACAAGCCCCAGGCGGCACAGCGCTTGTCCATCCAGGCCCAACTGCAATCCGAGTGGCAAGACATCCGCGCCAAACTGGCCAAGTTGGATGCCGAAGCCAACCGCCACCAGGCCGAGATGGCCACCGTCCAAGCCAGCATCGCCAAACTGGAAGCCACCCTGCCGATGGCCAAGGCGCGTGAGGCGGACTTCACCACCCTGGTCAACCAGGGCTATATCAGCGGCCACGCCACCCAGGACAAAACCCGCGAACGCGTGGAGCTGGAGCGTGATCTGGCCGTGCAACGCGCCCGGCTGGCAGAGGTGCAGTCCACCGCACAGGAGACCGAGCAGGCCAAAGCCGCCTACCGCTTTGAAATCCAGCGCACCTTGAGTGAGCGCCTGGCCCAGGCCACCAGCCGCCACAGCCAGTTGCAAGCCGATGCCGCCAAGGCCAGCCAGCGCCAGCGCCAGACCCAGCTCACCGCGCCCGTGGACGGCATCGTGCAGCAACTGGCCATCCACTCGGTAGGCGGTGTGGTGACCAGCGCCCAGCCCTTGATGATCATCGTGCCAGACAGCCCCACCGTCACCGCTGAGGTGAGTATTGCCAACCAGGACATTGGCTTTGTGAATGCAGGCCAGATGGCGGCGGTGAAGCTGGAGACCTTTGCCTACACCAAGTACGGCACCGTGGAGGCCAAAGTGGATGTGGTCACGGCTGATGCGGTGACGGATGAGAAGAGGGGCAGCTACTACCCGGCCACCTTGACCCTGAGCCAGAAAGACATGCTGATTGATGGCAAGCGTGTTTCCATCAGCCCGGGGATGAACATCACGGCCGAGATCAAGACGGGTAAGCGGCGGGTTATTGAATACCTGCTCTCTCCGGTGCAAAGGGCGGGGAGTGAGAGTTTGCGGGAGCGGTAGGAG
>NZ_JAQTWM010000009.1:0-49752 GCF_028689305.1 Rhodoferax sp.
AATCAACTTTCAGTTAAATCAACCACTTAACAAGCGCATCACCAGTGAAAGTCATTATAGGGGGCAAACCCGCTCCAGCCACCCCCGAGGTGAAAACCGTTTGTGTTGATGAGGATTCGGCCGGGCAGCGTGTCGACAATTTTCTGATGCGTCAGTTCAAGGGGGTCCCCAAAACCCACATTTACCGCATGATCCGTAGTGGAGAGGTGCGGGTCAACAAAGGCCGGGTTGCGGCCGATACCCGTCTCGAAACTGGGGATTTGGTGCGGCTGCCGCCGGTGCGTCTGTCCGAGCGGGTTGCTGAGAAAGAGCAGGCGATGGCTGACCGGGTGGCGCGCGGGGTCCCGGCGCGGGACTTCACGGTGTTGCTGGAAGACGAGTACCTGATGGCCTTGAACAAGCCGGCCGGAGTGGCCGTGCACGGTGGCTCGGGCGTGAGTTTTGGCGTGATTGAACAGCTGCGTATGGCGCGTCCCGCGGCCAAATTTCTGGAATTGGTGCACCGACTGGATCGGGAAACCAGCGGAATCTTGCTGGTGGCCAAAAAACGCAGTGCCCTGAAAGCCCTGCAGGACCAATTCCGTGAACGCCAGACCGGCAAAACCTACCTCGCGATGGTGCGCGGCCAATGGCCGGCCCGGCTCAAGGTCCTGGACAAGCCGCTGCACAAGTATTTGCTTGATGGCAACGAGGCCCAGGCCGGTGAGCGCCGGGTCAAGGTCGTGAGCCGGGATGATCCGAATGGCATGCCCTCGGTCACGCTGGTCAAGGTGTTGGCCTCTTCGCCGGATTATTCGCTGCTGGAGGTCACCATCAAGACTGGCCGCACGCACCAGATCCGGGTGCACTTGGCCAGTGAGGATCATCCGATCCTGGGGGACGACAAATACGGAGACTTTGAACTCAACAGGGCGCTGGCGCGTGCCGGTGCCCAGCCTGCTCTCAAACGCATGTTTTTGCATGCCTGGCGTCTGCAGCTCAATCACCCGGTGACCGGTGCGCGGCTGGAACTGCTGGCAGACCTGCCGCCGGAGCTGGCGCAATTTTCCGCGGCGGCCTTGCCGCAGCAACCTTCTGCCTGATACACCATGACCCGACGCCGCTTTGACCTGATTGCTTTTGACTGGGATGGCACCCTGTTTGACTCCACCGCCATCATTGCCCGCTGTATCCAGGCGGCGGTGCGCGATGTGGGTGGCCAAGAACCCACCTACGAGGCAGCTTCTTACGTGATTGGCATGGGCCTGATGCAGGCTCTGGCGCATGCCGCCCCCGATGTGCCTCAGGACCGCTACCCGTTGTTGGCGGATCGGTATCGACACCATTATTTTGCCATTCAGCATGAAATCAGCCTGTTTGACGGGGTGTTGCCCCTGTTGGCTGACCTGAAGGCGCGCGGTCACTTGCTGGCCGTGGCTACCGGCAAAAGTCGGCGTGGCTTGAATGAAGTTTTGAGCACGGTGGCGCTGGCGGGTGTGTTTGATGGCTCACGCACCGCCGATCAGACCGCTGGCAAGCCGGACCCCTTGATGTTGCGGGAACTGATGGCCGAATTTGATGTGCTGCCAGAGCGGGTGCTGATGATTGGCGACACCACCCATGATTTGCAGATGGCACGCAATGCCGGCTGCGCCAGTGTGGCGGTCAGTTATGGTGCTCATGAGCGTGAGGTGTTTGATGCCTTGCAACCCCGGTTTGTGGCCCATTCGGTCAGGCAGCTGCATGACTGGCTGCTGGTGAATGCCTGAATGGTCAGCCATGTCCGAGGCGGTTTTCCTTTGTGAGTCGGGTCAATTGCTGGACAGTGGCCGTGCCGTGCCATTTGAGGTGCGCTATTTCGGGCAGAGTTGCGCCGCCTTTGCCATCCGTTATCGGGGGCAGGTGTACGCTTATCTCAACCGCTGCTCACATGTGCCCATGGAGATGGATTACCAGCCCAATCAGTTTTTTGACACCAGCGGGCACTGGCTGATTTGTGCCACCCATGGTGCCATGTATGCGCCGCAGACGGGGCAATGCCGCATGGGGCCGTGTCGTGGCGCGCTGGTCCGTATTGAAGTCACGGAAGCCGGTGGCGCGGTGCACTGGCATACTTCCGATAAATTTCAACCCGACAACACTTTATGACCACGCCGCTCAATACCGATGATGACAGCCGGAAAACCTCTGAAAATGAGCCATCAAATCAGGGTCAGGCCCAGGTAGATCAAAAGAATGTTGCTCCTGAAAATATAGCTAACGGAGCACCTGGCAGCACCAGCTGGGAGCGGGTGACGCTGGAAAAGCTGGCGTTTGCAACGCTGCATGAACAACGTCTGGCGCGGCGCTGGCGGACGGCGTTCCGACTGGCTTGGCTGGGGGTGTTTGTGGCGCTGATCTGGCTGGGCTTCAGTGAAGGCGCTGGCAACAAGAATGTGACATCGCCGCACACGGCGGTGGTGGAAATCAAGGGCGAAATTGCTTCGGGGGCAGAAGCCAGTGCCGAGCTGGTGTTGTCGGCGGTGCGTGCAGCGTTGGAAGACTCTGGTGCCCAGGCCCTGGTGCTGCTGATCAATTCCCCGGGGGGCAGTCCGGTGCAGGCGGGCATCATCAACGACGAAATCCGGCGGCTGAAGGCCCTGCATCACAAACCGGTGTACGCCGTGGTGGAGGAATCCTGTGCTTCAGCAGCCTACTACATCGCCGTGTCGGCCGACAAGATCTTTGTTGACAAGGCCAGCATTGTGGGCAGCATTGGCGTGCTGATGGATGGTTTTGGTTTCACTGGCCTGATGGACAAACTCGGGGTGGAACGGCGGCTGATGACGGCGGGTGAAAACAAGGGTTTCCTGGACCCGTTCAGTCCGCAGACCGAGGCGCAGCGCGTCTACGCCCAATCCATGCTCAATCAGATTCACCGGCAGTTTATCGATGTGGTCAAGGCCGGACGTGGTCAGCGCCTGAAAGAGTCCCCGGAGATGTTCAGCGGCCTGTTCTGGACAGGTCAGCAGGCGGTTGAGATGGGGCTGGCTGACCAGTTGGGCAGCCTGGACTTTGTCGCGCGTGAGGTGGTCAAGGCCGAGGAACTCATTGACTACACCCGGCGTGACAACGTGGCGGAACGCCTGGTCAAGCGTTTTGGCGCGGCGATCGGCTCTGGTGCGGTGCAGGCGACCAAGTCTGCGGTGGTGCTGCGGTAAGGGCGGCGAGGTCAGGCCGCAGCAGGCGGCTCAGCGGCCAATGGCAAACACCGTGGGTGTGGCGTTGTCCAGCGGGTTGGGCTGGCGTTTCCAGTCTTTCACGCTGTGGCAGGCCAGCTGAGCACGTGTCAGGGTCAGCCCGCTGCTCAGGGACAGGCGGGTGTTGGGCTGCAGTGTCAGCAGCAGGGTTTGCAGCATGGCCAGATTGCGGTAGGGGGTTTCAATGAACAGTTGGGTTTGGCCACTGCGCTGGGCCAGGGTTTCCAGCTCACGAACGCGTTGGGCTCGCTCGGCCGGGTCCTGTGGCAGATAACCGACGAACGCAAAATTCTGGCCATTGAGGCCACTGGCCGCCAGCGCCAGCAACAATGACACCGGCCCGACCAGCGGCACCACGGCGATACCCAAATCGTGGGCGGCGCGCACCACCGACGAGCCTGGATCGGCCACCGCTGGCATACCGGCTTCACTGATCAGGCCCAGATCGTGTCCGTCGAGTGCGGCTTGCAGCAATGCTTGGGCATTGAAGGTGCCATGATGGTCGCCTTTTTTATGCACTTCGCGTGGCAATTCCACCAGTGACTGGGTCTGGATGCTTTGACTCAGGGGGACAATGTCATGAATCCGCTTGAGGTAGGCACGGGTGGATTTGGCGTTTTCACACACCCAGTGGGTCAGGCGGGCGGCCACCTGAAGTGTGCCCATGGGCAGCGTGGCCTGCAGATCCAAGGTTTCATCGCAACCAAAATCCAGCGGTGCCGGCACCAGGTAGAGCTTGCCTTTGGTGTGCTGTGGGGACGGACGCATGGTCATAAGACCCGAATGCCGGCGGCTTCGATCAGCCGGCAAGTGCGGATCAGTGGCAATCCCACCAGCGCCGTCGGGTCATCGTTGTCAATACGCTCCAGCAGGGCAATGCCCAGTCCTTCGCTTTTGGCGCTGCCGGCGCAGTCGTAGGGTCGCTCAGCCAGCAGGTAGGCTTCAATCTGGGCGTCGCTGAGATCACGGAACTTCACTTTCACCTGCGCCAGCTCGGTCTGGGTAAAGCCTGTTGCCAGGCAGACCACGGCCATGGCGGTCTGGAACACCACGGTTTTACCGCGCATGGCCTGCAATTGGGCGACGGCGCGGGTATGGGTGCCGGGTTTGCCCAGGGCCTGTCCGTCAAGATCGGCGACCTGGTCGGAGCCGATGACGACGGCGTTGGGGTACCGTTCGGCCACCGACCTGGCTTTGGCCAGTGCCAGTCGGCAGGCGATGTATTCCGGGGTCTCATTCGGCAGTGGGGTTTCGTCAACGTCGGAGGCCACGACGCTGAACGGCAAATGCAGCCGCTCCAGCAGTTGGCGCCGATAGGCCGAGGTGGAAGCCAGGATCAGGGGGCGTTGTTGCAATTGGGTCATATGGCGATTCTCTTACACTGCTCCCCATGAGTGAACATAAATCCCCCCCGAAACTGGATGTCAGGCATGCGGCCCAATCGTCGCTGCGTATGGAAGGTTATGATTTGCTATCAAATTATGAGCGATTGATGCAGGAAACACATGGGCTAGGTGGCGAAAATGTTGTCAATTGGACGGCGATGACCGAATGGCGCCCGAATCCATCTGGTCAACCGTTTGCCTGGCTTCACCTGACGGTGCAGACCTGTTTCCCACAGGTTTGCCAACGGTGCCTGACGCCGGTGGACATCACGGTGCAGATTGACCGGGAATTCCGTTTTGTCGAGAGCGAGGCGGTAGCTGAACAGCAGGATGACGAGTCCGAGGAAGATTTGCTGGTGGCGAGCCGTGAGTTTGATCTGGCGGGCCTGATTGAAGATGAGATCCTGATGGGCCTGCCGTTGGTGCCGCGGCACGACAACTGTCCGGTGAGGGTCAAATTGACGGCGGTGGACGAGCAGTTCGACCAAGCCGCTCAAAAACCGAATCCCTTCTCGGTCTTGTCGCAGCTCAAGGATAAGGATTCAGCCGAGTAGACGATCTATCGCCCGATCAGTTATACTCTGCAGTCTTTGCGCACAGCTGCTGTGTGCAGCTTCACAAACCCAATTTGCCGCGAACAAGGCGGCTCACAGTCTTTAGGAGCGGAACATGGCCGTCCAGCAAAACAAAAAGTCACCTTCGAAACGCGGTATGCACCGTTCACACAACGCTCTGGTTGTGCCAGGCATCGCCGTGGAATCCACCACCGGTGAAACGCATTTGCGTCACCACATCAGCCCGACCGGTTTTTACCGCGGTCGCAAAGTGCTCAAGACCAAGTCTGAAGCCTAAATCAGCTTAAGCATCCGGGCCCGAGGCTACCTTTGTGTGTAGCCTCGGGCCTTTGCTTTTGTGAGTCTCTTTTTGTCGTTTCTGTCCTTGATGCCTGCTGGTTGATTGCTTATTCATGATCACTATTGCTGTTGATTGCATGGGGGGTGACCATGGTCCCCGTGTTACCTTGCCTGCCTGTACGCACTTTCTGGATCAACATCCCGATGCGCGGCTGATCGTGGTGGGGCTGCCGGAAAGCATGCAGGCCTATAGCCATCCGCGTGCCACTGTGGTGTTGGCCAGCGAGGTAGTCACCATGGAAGATCCGCTTGAAGTGGCCTTGCGCCGTAAAAAAGACTCCTCAATGCGGGTGGCGATTGCCCAGGTCAAAGAGGGTGCCGCTCAAGCTGCTGTATCTGCTGGTAATACGGGTGCTTTGATGGCGATTTCGCGCTATCTTTTGAAAACACTCGACGGAATTGACCGCCCGGCGATTGCCGCGCAAATTCCGAATGCCAAAGGACTAGGGACCACGGTGCTGGACATGGGGGCCAATGTCGATTGCACCGCCGAACATCTGGTGCAGTTTGCGGTGATGGGCTCGGCACTGGTGTCGGTGCTGAGTGGCGATGAAAATCCGACGGTTGGCCTGCTCAATATCGGAGAAGAAGCTATCAAAGGCAACGAAGTCATCAAAAAAGCAGGTGAACTGCTGCGTATTGCTTCTAAAACAGGTGACCTCAATTTTTATGGCAATGTCGAGGGAAATGATATTTTCAAAGGCACGGCCGATATTGTGGTGTGTGATGGCTTTGTTGGCAATGTGGCACTCAAGGCCAGTGAAGGTCTGGCGAAGATGATTGTGGATTTCTTGAAAAAAGAATTTTCTTCGAATATTTTGACGAAATTGTCGGCAGTTATTGCTTATCCGGTTTTATCTGCGCTTAAAAAGCGGATGGATCATCGGCGTTACAACGGTGGCGCATTGTTGGGCCTGCGTGGTCTGGTGTTCAAGAGCCATGGTTCGGCGGATGAGCTGGCTTTTGGGGTGGCTTTGGCCCGGGCGTATGATGCGGCCCGAAATGATTTGTTGGAGCGGGTCCGGGTGCGTATCGCCCATGCGGCGCCGCTATTGGCTGCAGCCGATAGCCCGGTGTCACCTGAAGTCGCCGTATTGGGTTGAATGATGAATAAATATGCACGTATCACCGGCACCGGCAGTTACCTGCCGCCGCGCCGTCTCACCAATGCTGATCTGGTGAGTCAACTGGCCGCACAGGGTATCGAGACCAGCGATGAATGGATTGTCGAGCGCACGGGTATTCGGGCACGGCATTTTGCTGACGCGGGTATGACCAGCAGCGACATGGCTTTGGAGGCCGCCCAAAAGGCCTTGCAGGCCGCCGGGGTGGATGCGGCAGAAATCGACTTGATCATTGTGGGGACGTCCACACCGGACATGGTGTTCCCGTCCACGGCCACCATCCTGCAGGGCAAGCTGGGTACGCGGGGTGGCGCGGCGTTTGACGTGCAGGCTGTGTGCAGCGGGTTTATTTATGCACTGACCATTGCCGACGCCTTGATCAAGGCCGGGTCTGCCAGCAAGGCGCTGGTGATCGGCTCCGAGGTGTTTTCCCGCATTCTGGATTTCAAGGACCGCACCACCTGTGTGCTGTTTGGCGATGGTGCCGGCGCCGTGGTGCTGGAAGCCTCTGCCGAACCAGGCATTCTGGCCACGGATATTCACGCCGATGGCAAATACACCGACATTCTGTGTGTGCCAGGCCATGTGAATGGTGGTCAGATTCTGGGTCTGCCCCTGCTGCGCATGGACGGCCAGGCGGTGTTCAAGCTGGCGGTGGGGGTGCTGGACGAAACCGCTCGCACTGTATTGGCCAAGGCGGGCAAGACCGAGGCTGACATTGATTGGCTGATTCCCCATCAGGCCAACATCCGTATCATGCAAAGCACGGCGCGCAAGCTCAAACTGCCGATGGATAAAGTGGTCATCACGGTGGATCAGCATGGCAATACGTCAGCGGCGTCGATTCCGCTGGCGCTGGACGCGGCAGTGCGCAGCGGTCAGGTCAAGCCCGGCCACACCTTGCTGCTTGAGGGGGTTGGGGGGGGCTTTACCTGGGGGTCTGTACTTCTGAAAATGTAGCAATAATTGCTTGTTTTATGTGGGCTAGAGTCTTGTTTTGTCTATAAATATTCCAACATTCCATACCAAGAGATGAAACCGTTTGCTTTTGTATTTCCGGGTCAGGGGTCGCAATCCGTCGGCATGCTTGACGGTTGGGGTGATCATCCTCAGGTGCGTGCTGCCGTGGCCGAAGCGTCCGATGCGCTGGGCGAAGATGTGGGTCTGCTGATCAAGGAGGGGCCCAAGGAGGCGTTGGCCTTGACGACCAACACCCAGCCGGTGATGCTGGTGGCCGGCGTGGCGGCTTACCGGGTCTGGATGGCCGAGACCGGGGTGGCGCCGCAGGCGCTGGCCGGGCATTCTCTCGGTGAATATTCTGCGCTGGTGGCTGCCGGTGTGTTGACACTGTCGCAGGCTGCGCCGCTGGTGCGTTTCCGGGCCCAGGCGATGCAGGACGCGGTGCCGGTCGGACAGGGCGCCATGGCCGCCATCCTGGGCATGGAGGCCGCCAAGGTCACGGCAATTTGTGCTGAAGTGACGGCTACTTTTGGCCCGGATTCGCGCGAGGTGGTGGAGGCGGTCAACTTCAACGACCCTGGCCAGACGGTGATTGCCGGCTCCAAGGCCGCGGTGGAGCAGGCCTGTGCGGCACTCAAGGCGCAAGGTGCCAAGCGGGCCCTGCCGTTACCGGTGTCGGCACCGTTTCACTCCAGCCTGATGCAGCCGGCTGCGCTCAAACTCAAGGACAAGCTTGACGCCACCGAATTTGCCGCACCGAAAATCCCGGTCATCAACAACATCGATGTGGCGGTGGAGCAGGATCCGGCGCGTTTGCGTGATGCGTTGGTGCGCCAGGCATTTGGTCCGGTGCGCTGGGTGGAGTGTGTACAGGCGCTGGGTGTGCGGGGATTGTCGACGCTGGTCGAATGTGGCCCGGGCAAGGTGCTGGTCGGCATGACCAAACGTATTGCCCCCGAGATGCAGGGCCTGGCCCTGTATGACACGACCAGTCTGGCTGAAGTCAAGACCTACATTCTGGAGGCCTGAGCGACATGGGTGAAATCAAATTTGAAGGACAGGTGGCATTGGTGACCGGCGCCTCGCGCGGCATTGGTGCCGCCATTGCGCTGGAGTTGGCGCGTCGGGGCCTCAAGGTCATCGGCACCGCCACCACGGACGATGGCGCCGCCAAAATCAGCCAGAACCTGGCCGCTTTTGCCGGCTGCAGTGGCCGAACCCTGAACGTCAATGACGCGGCCGGGGCTGAAGCCCTGATTGACGGCGTTGTCAAGGAGTGTGGCGGCTTGCAGGTGCTGGTCAACAATGCGGGCATCACGCGTGACAACCTGGCCATGCGGATGAAAGACGATGAATGGGACGCGGTGCTGGACACCAACCTGAAGGCCGTGTTCCGGATGAGCCGCGCCGTCATGCGGACCATGATGAAACAGCGGTATGGCCGCATCATCAACATCACCTCGGTGGTCGGTGCTTCCGGCAACCCCGGGCAGGCCAATTACGCTGCAGCCAAGGCCGGCGTGGCGGGCATGACGCGGGCGCTGGCCCGTGAACTGGGATCGCGCAACATCACGGTCAACTGCGTGGCGCCAGGTTTCATTGAAACCGACATGACCGCCCAGTTGGCCGATGATCAGCAAAAAGCTTTGCTTGGCCAGATTCCGTTGGGGCATCTGGGCAAACCATCCGACATCGCCCACGCGGTGGCCTATCTGGCCTCGCCGCAGGCCGCCTATGTCACCGGTCAGGAACTGCACGTCAATGGCGGTATGTTCATGGCGTGATCGGTGTTTAAATCACTGGAATCAAGCCGCAGTGTCCGTTCGGCAGCCGGGTTGAAGAGACTTTTTCAAGCCCGGCTAAAATCACGGATCTTTTTACAACCCTTTGAGGGATCTCATGAGCGATATTGAAGCACGCGTTAAAAAAATCATTGCCGAACAACTCGGTGTTGAAGAGTCACAAGTGACCAATGAAAAGGCCTTTGTGGCTGATCTGGGCGCTGATTCCCTCGACACAGTTGAATTGGTGATGGCACTTGAAGACGAGTTTGGTATTGAAATCCCGGACGAAGATGCTGAAAAAATCACCACGGTGCAAAACGCTGTGGACTACGCCAATACGCACAAAAAGGCGTAAGGGTTGCAGGGCCGCTCCACCGAGCTGCCCGGCCTGATCAGGGGGCATGGTTTATGGACCACCATGAAGACCTGCTCACGGCACCACATTTCAAGATGGCGTCCCCTGGTGGGGCTGCTCTCTCCAGATTAATCACTGATTGTTCATCACCATGTCCCGTCGCCGCGTAGTTGTCACCGGTTTAGGTTGTATCAGTCCCGTTGGAAACTCGGTCGACGTGACCTGGGCCAATCTTTTGGCTGGTCAGGCCGGTGTTGGTCTGATCACCAAATTTGATGCCTCCTCTTTCAATTGCAAAATTGCGGGTGAGGTCAAGAATTTTGACGTGGAGGCCTATATGAGCGCCAAAGAAGCGCGCTCGATGGATGTCTTCATTCACTATGGTATTGCCGCTGCGGCACAGGCGGTGGCCGATGCCGGTTTATCCACTGGTGAGGCACTTGGTGAGGAAGAGGCGACCCGCATCGGTTGTGTGATTGGTTCCGGCATTGGTGGCCTGCCGATGATCGAGAGCACTTATGCTGAATACATGCAACGCGGCGCCCGACGGATTTCACCGTTTTTTGTCCCCTCAACCATCATCAACATGATCTCCGGTCATGTGTCTATCCGTTATGGTTTCAAAGGGCCGAATCTGGCGGTGGTCACGGCTTGCACCACGGGTTTGCACTGTATTGGCCAGGCTGGCCGGATGATCGAGTATGGTGACGCCGACGTGGTGGTCGCTGGTGGCGCCGAAGCCTCCGTGTCGGCCTTGGGGATTGGTGGTTTTGCCGCCATGCGGGCACTGAGTACCCGCAATGATGATCCCGCCACTGCCTCACGCCCGTGGGACAAAGACCGTGACGGGTTTGTACTGGGTGAAGGTGCGGGTGTCATGGTGCTGGAAGAATACGAACACGCCAAGGCCCGTGGCGCCAAAATCTATGCGGAACTTGCCGGTTTTGGCATGAGCGCCGACGCCGGTCACATGACGGCACCCAACATGGACGGCCCGCGCCGCGCCATCGTGAGCGCACTGCGCAATGCCGGCGTCAATGCCGATCAGGTGGACTATGTGAATGCCCACGGTACCTCCACACCGCTGGGTGACATCAATGAAACCAATGCGATCAAGGCCGCCCTGGGTGATCAGGCCAGGAAGGTTGTGGTCAATTCCACCAAGTCCATGACCGGCCACCTGCTCGGTGGTGCCGGCGGTCTGGAGTCGGTGGTGACGGTGCTGGCGCTGCATCATCAAAAGAGTCCGCCAACCACCAACATCTTCAACCAGGATCCCGAATGTGACCTGGATTACTGTGCCAACACGGCACGTGACATGAAGATAGACGTGGCCGTCAAGAACAACTTCGGCTTTGGTGGAACCAATGGTTCACTGGTTTTCAAACGGCTCTCCTGAGCCTGTCTGAAAACGGGTCAGTCCCGTTGCCATCGTTGCCCCAGTCATGCACCACGCCCCAGCGGTCAGTTATCCGGTGGGGCGTTCGCGCTTTCATGGCTTGCTGGTATGGGCTGTGATCATGGCGCTGGTTGCTGCGCTGACTGCCTGGACTCTCCAGGCCGACGCGGTGCTGGCGCGCCATGTCGTGGCGGCGGTGCTGGGGCTGCTGACAGCGGCCGGGGCGTTGCGGCAGTGGTGGCTCACACCGGTGGGCAACTTGACCTGGGATGGTCAGGACTGGCGCTGGACCTCCGGTGGTGACCCGCAGGTGGTTGATGTGGCAGTGGTGCTGGATGGTCAGAGCGCGCTGTTGTTGTGTTTGCGAACACCGCGCCAGCAACTCAGTCTGGTGTGGCCGGAGCGCCGGATGGCGCCACCGCGTTGGCTGGCTTTGCGCCGCGCCGTATTTGCCCGCCAATCCGCCCATTCGGGACGCGATGGCGAGCCGATGCCATCATGACGATTCTCCCCCCCTCTTCCGGCTTGGCCGAGACGCCGCCGCCCGATAGCGATACTTTGCTGGTGGAGCGCACGGTTGCCGGTGACCAACGTGCCTTTGAACTGCTGGTGATCAAGTACCAGCGCCGGGTCGAGCGGCTGATTGGCCGCATGGTGCGGGATGTGGATCTGGTGGAAGACATTGCCCAAGAGACCTTCATCCGTGCCTATCGGGCGCTGCACCAGTTTCGCGGCGATGCCCAGTTCTACACCTGGCTGTACCGCATTGCCGTCAATACCGCCAAGAAGTTTTTGCTGGAACTCAAGCGTGATCCAACGGTTTCTGACAGCGCTTTGGCGTCCAAAGACGATGACGATGAAACTTTCCGGCCCAGAAACGAACCAAGCACAGACGAGTCACCCGAGACCGTGATGGCCGCCAAGGAGATCGGGCAGGCGGTGAATGCCGCGCTGGCCGCCCTGCCGGAGGATTTGCGCCAGGCCATTACCCTGCGCGAGATTGACGGCTTGAGTTATGAGGACATTGCCGAGGTCATGAATTGCCCGATTGGTACGGTCAGGTCGCGGATCTTTCGGGCGCGCGAGGCGGTGTCGGCCAAAGTCCGCCCCTTGCTGGATAAACAGACGGGCAAACGTTGGTGAGGTGGGTGGTTCGTGGGGACATCAATGAAATGTTGGATGGAATGTGATGGAGGCAAAGTGGACCATGTCTGACAAGCTGCAGCCTAACGCCGAGCTGGTTTCCGCGTTGCTGGATGGTGAACTGCATGGGCAGGAGTTCGTTCGTGCGGTGGATTATCTGGGTGACTCCGAGGCGGCTCAGGCTGACTGGGATACCTACCATCTGGTGGGTGAACTGATGCGTGCCCCAAGCACCCCGGCGCAATCCCATGACCCGGTGTTCCTCCAGCGGCTACGTCGCGAGATAAACTCATTTGCTATTGAAAGTATAGCTAATGAGGCATATGGAAAGCGGGATGAAGGTCAAAATCGTTCACAAGAGCCAGCCGCCAACGATGCCTGGTGGCGACGTGTGGCGGGCCTGGCTTCGGTGGCGCTGGTGGGGGTGCTGGCGTGGCAGGGCTATGTTTTGCTGGCTGCTGATGGCGTCACGGGCAGTGGTGCCCAATTGGCGCAACGTCCGGTTCAGCCGCTGGTTGAGACCGCGCAACTGGCCCAGGGTGATGCGTCAGCCGTGATGATCCGTGACCCGCAACTTGACGCCTTGCTGGCAGCACACCGTCAGCTCGGGGGGGCCACGGCCCTGCAGACCCCCTCGGGTTTTTTGCGCAATGCCACTTTTAATGAGGGTGGCCGTTGAAGCGCACGATTAGCTTGGTGCTGCTGGTGCTGGGGGCACTGGCCAATGGCCTCGCCGCAGCCGAATCATCCAGCCTACCCGGTGGGGTCGCCGCCAGTGTGGAGCAATGGCTGATGCGCGGGCACGAGGCTGCCTGCCAGCGTGCCTACGTTGGCACTTTTGTGGTGACGACCGGGAACTACATGTCGTCCTCGCGCATCTGGCATGCAGGGGAAGGGCAGCAACAGATGGAGCGGGTGGATGCCCTGACTGGTCCACCGCGGTCCACGTTTCGGCACAACGACGAAGTGGTCACCTTCCTGCCTGATCGCCGCATCGTGGTTCAGGAGACACGGGAGGCGCTTGGGCTGTTTCCCAATTTGTTGAACCGGGCTGACGCGGCGGTGGCCCGGTTTTACCGTTTGAGCGCCGTTGGCCAGGGGCGTGTGGCTGGACTGGAGGCTGACATCGTTCAGTTGACTCCGGTTGACGCTTTGCGTTTTGGTTACCAAATCTGGTCGGAGCAAAAAACCGGCCTGGTGCTCAAGCTGCAGACCCTGGATGGCAACGGCCGGATACTGGAGCAGGCGGCTTTTTCTGAGTTGCAGCTGGATGCGCCGGTAAACATGGCCGATTTGAAAGCTTCCATGGGTAACACCCAGGGATATCGGGTGCGCACCCCGAACCTGGTGCGCACCACGGTAGAGCAGGAAGGCTGGACCTGGAGCGCCAGTGTGCCTGGTTTTCAGCCCCTGCGTTGTTACAAGCGTGTGCAGGGCGCCGCGCCGGCGGCAGGGCAGCTCCCTTTGCAATGCATCTTCTCGGATGGACTGGCTTCGGTGTCCCTATTTGTTGAACCATTTGACCCATCCCGGCATCTCAGGCTGGTCACTCACGGGCAACAGCCCATGGGCGCCACCCACATGCGGGTGCGCCAGCTTGGCAACTGGTGGCTGACCGCAGTGGGTGAGGTGCCGCCACAGACGCTGACAGCGTTTGTGCAGGCTCTTGAGAGAAAGAAATGAAACGCCATATGGCTTTTTTTGTTGACTGAAAGGTTGAACATGATTCGATTCAATTGGAAACGCTGGTCTGCTGTTACCCTCAGTGGGGTACTGCTGGGCACGGCTGTGACCACCCTGGTGCCAACCTCTGCTGCCTGGGCTCAGGCGCGTGCCTTGCCTGACTTTGCCGACCTGGTGGAGCAGGCCAGTCCCTCGGTGGTGAATATCCGTACCCTGGAAAAAATCAGCCCCAGACAGGGGCCGGGTGGTCAGATGGACCCTGACATGTTGGAGTTTTTCCGGCGCTTTGGCCTGCCCATGCCCAATGTCCCGCGCCAGACGCCACCGCGCAATCATGGCCAGCCGCAGGACGAAGAGCAGCCGCGTGGTGTGGGTTCGGGTTTTATCCTGACCGCAGACGGCATGATCATGACCAATGCCCATGTGGTGGACGGCGCGGATGAAGTGATCGTCACGCTGACGGACAAACGCGAATTCAAGGCCAAGATCATCGGCGCTGACAAGCGCAGCGATGTGGCGGTGGTCAAGATCGAAGCCACCGGCCTGCCGGCCGTCAAGGTGGGTGATGTTGGTCGCCTGCGCGTTGGTGAATGGGTCGTCGCCATTGGCTCGCCGTTTGGCCTGGAGAACACCGTCACCGCTGGTATCGTGAGCGCCAAACAGCGTGACACCGGGGACTACCTGCCGTTCATCCAGACCGATGTAGCCATCAATCCGGGTAACTCGGGGGGACCGCTGCTCAACATGCGTGGAGAAGTGGTCGGTATCAACAGCCAGATTTACTCGCGTTCGGGGGGCTCCATGGGCATCTCGTTTGCCATCCCGATGGATGAAGCCGTCCGGGTGAGCGAGCAGCTGCGTGCCAATGGCCGCGTGACGCGTGGCCGCATCGGTGTGCAGATTGACCAGGTGACCAAGGAGGTGGCCGAATCGATTGGTCTGGGTAAACCTCAAGGGGCGCTGGTGCGGGCGGTGGAGGCGGGTGCGCCTGCGGACAAGGCCGGGGTCGAAGCGGGTGACATCATCATCAAGTTTGATGGCAAGCCAGTTGAAAAATCGTCTGATCTGCCGCGCATGGTGGGCAGCACCAAACCCGGGACCAAGAGCAAGTTGACGGTCTTCCGCCGCGGCTCGACCAAGGAGCTCAATGTGGTGATCGCCGAGATCGAGCCCGACAAACCTCTGGTGAAAACCACGGACAAACCCGGCAAATCGCCCAAAACCAGTGCGGCGCAAAGTATCGGCCTGGTGGTCAGTGACCTGAATGAGACTGCGCGCAAGGAACTCCAGGTCAAAGGCGGCGTGCAGGTCGACAGTGCGGCCGATGCCGCCGCGCGTGCTGGCCTGCGCGAGGGGGATGTCATCATGGCGGTGGCCAATACCGCAGTGGCCAACGTCAAGGACTTTGAAACCGTGGTGGCCGGCCTGGACAAGAGCAAACCGATCAATGTGCTGTTTCGGCGTGGTGAATGGTCGCAATACACGGTGATTCGCCCCAGCAAATGAGGGGTGCTCCGGTGAACAATTGTGGATAAGTTGTGTAAAAAATCGCTCTCCATGATGGCTTGATGGGTGTAAATTGGGCTGGTAGCGGCTTGTGAGTCCTTTTTACTTACAATACGTCCCCAGCTTTCGCAGTTGCCAAAAGAGAGTTGGTTCAGGGCGCGTTTGACAGGATCGCGCCCTTTTTTCTGCTCCGCAGCTTTCACACACTTTGTCGGTTTCTCCGAATGAATCACATCCGAAACTTTTCGATCATTGCCCATATTGACCACGGCAAGTCGACCTTGGCCGATCGCCTGATCCAGCGCTGTGGTGGCTTGCAAGAGCGTGAGATGGAAGCCCAGGTGCTCGACTCGATGGACATCGAGAAGGAGCGTGGCATCACCATCAAGGCCCAGACCGCCGCCTTGCAATACAAAGCGAAGGATGGCAAGGTCTACAACCTGAACCTGATCGATACCCCTGGCCACGTGGACTTCTCTTATGAGGTCAGCCGGTCCCTGTCGGCTTGTGAAGGCGCCCTGCTGGTGGTGGATGCCAGTCAGGGGGTTGAGGCGCAGACGGTCGCCAACTGTTACACGGCGCTGGATCTCGGGGTGGAAGTGGTACCGGTGCTCAACAAGATGGACCTGCCCAATGCCGACCCGGACAACGCCAAAAGTGAAATTGAAGACGTGATTGGTATCGACGCTTCCGATGCCATCCCCTGTTCGGCCAAAAGCGGCATGGGGGTGGAGGATATTCTGGAGGCGGTGGTGGCGCGTATTCCGCCGCCCAAGGGTAATCCGGATGGCCCCTTGCGCGCCATGATCATTGACAGCTGGTTTGACAGTTATGTGGGCGTGGTGATGCTGGTGCGGGTGGTGGACGGTCGGCTGGCCAAGGGGGAGCGCATCAAGATGATGGCGACCCAAACCACCTATACCGCTGAAAATCTGGGCGTGTTCACGCCGGCCAATCAACCGCGTGATTCACTGGAAACCGGCGAGGTGGGTTACATCATTGCCAATATCCGCGAGCTGCAGGCCGCCAAGGTGGGTGACACCATCACGCTGGTGAAGAGCGGCACGGGTGGTGCCGCCTTTACCGCGCAAGAGCCGCTGCCCGGCTTCAAGGAAATCCAGCCCCAGGTGTTTGCCGGGCTCTACCCCACCGAAGCCAACCAATACGAAGGTCTGCGTGACAGCCTGGAAAAACTCAAACTCAATGATGCCTCCCTGCATTATGAGCCGGAGGTCTCGCAAGCCTTGGGTTTTGGCTTCCGATGCGGCTTCCTGGGTCTGCTGCACATGGAAATCGTGCAGGAGCGTCTGGAGCGCGAGTTTGACCAGGACCTGATCACCACGGCACCCAGCGTGGTCTACCAGGTGGTGCAGGCCGATGGTGAGGTGAAGATGGTTGAAAACCCCTCCAAGATGCCTGATCAGGGCCGTCTGGATGAAATCCGCGAGCCCATCGTCACCGTGCACCTTTACATGCCGCAGGAATATGTCGGGCCGGTCATGACGCTGGCCAACCAGAAACGTGGTGTGCAGCTGAACATGGCCTACAAAGGCCGCCAGGTCGTGTTGACCTATGAAATTCCGCTGGCTGAAATCGTGATGGATTTTTTCGACAAGCTCAAGAGCGTGTCACGTGGCTACGCGTCCATGGACTACGAGTTCAAGGAATACCGTGCCGCAGATGTGGTCAAGGTCGACATTTTGCTCAACGGCGAGAAGGTGGATGCGTTGTCCATCATCGTGCACCGCGCGCAGTCGCAGTACCGCGGCCGCGCCGTGGTGGCCAAGATGCGTGAAGTGATTTCACGCCAGATGTATGACGTGGCCATCCAGGCTGCCATCGGGGCCAATGTGATTGCCCGTGAGACAATTAAGGCACTGCGCAAAAACGTGATTGCCAAGTGTTATGGCGGTGATATCACCCGCAAACGCAAGCTCCTGGAAAAACAAAAAGAAGGTAAAAAACGCATGAAGCAAATTGGCTCGGTCGAGGTTCCCCAAGAGGCCTTCCTGGCCATCCTGAAGGTGGACGCGTGATGCAGGCGCTGACCTCTTTTGTCCTCGCCGCCTTTGCCTCCTATGTGGGGGCCTGGTACTTCGGTCTGGTGGAGGGCAACTTTGCCTTGCTGCTGTTTCTGGCCACCGTGGTCACCGGCCTGTATTGGCTGGCCGAGCGTTTTTACTTTTTACCGCAGCGCCTGAACGCCGCAGCTGAGTTGGAAGCACAGACCATCAGGCGCAACGAAGAACTGGGCAAGCTGGGCATCAGCAAGGTGGATGGCGATATCTCGCAAGCCAAGGCGCGCCTGCTGGAACAGCCTTGGTGGCTGGACTGGACGGCTGGACTGTTCCCGGTGATCATTGCCGTGTTCATCCTGCGCTCGTTCTTGTTTGAGCCGTTCAAGATCCCCTCGGGTTCGATGATCCCCACGTTGCTGGTAGGAGACCTGATTCTGGTCAACAAGTTTCACTATGGCATCCGCTTGCCGGTGCTCAACACCAAGATCACCGAAGGCACGGCGCCGAAACGTGGTGATGTGATGGTGTTCCGTTACCCGCCCCAACCCAGCCTGGACTACATCAAGCGCGTGGTGGGGGTGCCCGGGGATGAGGTGGCCTACCTGAACAAGCGTCTGACCATCAATGGCAAGCCGCTGGAAACCAGCGCGCTGCCCGAGTTCTTTGACGAAGACACCATGCGTTACTTCAAACAGTTCGAAGAAACCATGGGTGATCAAAAACATCGCTTGCTCAATGACGACGGACGCCCTGCCTTTGTGCCGGGTGCCAGTGAATTTGAGTTCAAGAACAATTGCCGCTACAGTGTCGAAGGTGTGGTTTGCAAGGTGCCCGAAGGCCATTACTTCATGATGGGCGACAACCGGGACAACTCCCTGGACTCACGCTACTGGGGGTTTGTGCCGGACAAGAATATTGTGGGCAAAGCCTTTTTTGTCTGGATGAACTTTGGCAATCTCCGGCGTATCGGCTCGTTCAACTGATCAGGAGGCAGGGTATGGCTCGCTCGTTCAAATCCGGTCAACGTGGCCTGTCTTTCATCGGGCTGGTGTTGGTGGCCGTGGTGCTGGCTGCCACAGGCGCGGTGGTGGCGCAGGTGATCCCGACCCTGATTGAGTACCAGGCGATTCTGAAGGCCTCGAAAAAGGCGGCTGAAGGCAGCACGGTGGCCGAGGTTCGCGCTATTTTTGACCGGGCTGCCAACATTGACAACATCAAGACCATTACCGGCAAGGACCTGGATGTGTCCAAAGACAATGACACGGTGGTGGTCAGCTTTGCCTACCAGCGTGAGATTCATCTGGCTGGCCCGGCCTACCTGACGTTGAAATACAGCGGCCAGTCCCGTTAATCTGAAAGCACAGGTGATTGTTTGAAGGCAGGTTTGGCGGCGTTGCAACAACGCTTGCAATATGAGTTCTCCGACGTCAAGCTGCTGGCCCGGGCGCTGACCCATCGCAGTTTTTCGGCTGATCACAATGAGCGCCTGGAGTTTTTGGGCGATTCGGTGCTGGGCCTGTGTGTGGCGGATTTGCTCTACCGGCGGCTGAGTTCCCGGCCGGAGGGCGACTTGTCGCGTGTGCGGGCCAGCCTGGTCCGCCAGGAAGCCTTGCACCCGCTGGCTGTGACGCTGGGCCTGCCGCAGGTGATACAACTGGGTGAAGGTGAAATGCGTTCGGGTGGCCAGAAGCGCCCGTCCATTCTGGCCGATGCGCTGGAAGCGGTGATTGGTGCGGTTTACCTTGATGGTGGTTTTGCCGCTGCCCAGGCCTTGGTGAATCGGCTGTACCAGGCGGTCGAGATCAATCCCGCCATGGAGGCCATCGGCAAAGATCCCAAAACCGAACTGCAGGAGTGGCTGCAGGCCCGCCGCCTGAAGTTGCCAGTTTACAAAGTCATTGCTACGCTGGGGGCAGCGCACAAGCAGACTTTTGACGTTGAGTGTGAAATCCCCGAACTCAATCTGACCGAAAGAGGCATCGGTGGCTCTCGCCGTTCTGGTGAACAGGCTGCCGCCACCGCCATGTTGCAAACACTCAAGTCCCAAGGACAACCATGACCAGCACCCAAAAACCAGCCCAGCCAGAAGACACTGGGGCTGATGGCCAAGACAACCTTGAAGCCTTGCTGGCCGGCCTGCGCCGCGACATGCGCCCGGCCGGTCCGGCCGCGCTGGCTGCTGACGGTCAGCGGTGTGGTTTGATCGCCATTGTCGGCAAACCCAATGTCGGTAAATCGACGCTGCTCAACGCCTTGGTTGGACAAAAAATCAGCATCACCTCGCGCAAGGCGCAAACCACGCGCCACCGTATCACCGGCATGCGTACCGTGGGCGCCTCCCAGTTCGTGTTTGTCGACACCCCCGGTTTCCAGACCCTGCACGGCAATGCGCTCAACAAGTCACTGAACAAGACCGTGGTCGGTGCGGTGGCTGATGTCGACTTGATTTTGTTTGTGGTGGAAGCGGGTAGCTTCACCCCGGCCGATGCGCGCGTGCTGGCGCTGCTGGGCAAAAACATCCCCACACTGCTGATCGCCAACAAGCTCGATAACGTGCACCGCCGTGGCGACATCGCGCCCTGGCTGCAAGACATGCAGGCCAGACACAGTTTTGCCGAATTTGTGCCGATGTCCGCCAAAAACGCCAAAGACATCGAGCGGCTGCTCGACATCTGCGCCAAATACCTGCCCGAGCAAGCCTGGTGGTATGCCGCCGACGAGTTGACCGACCGCAGCGAACGGTTCATGGCCAGCGAAATGGTGCGTGAAAAGCTGTTTCGCCTGACCGGTGACGAATTGCCCTACACCTCCACCGTGGTCATCGACAAGTTTGAAGAAGAGCCGCCGCAGAAAAAGGGGCAAAAGCGCCTGCTGCGCATTGCCGCCACCATCGTCGTCGAACGCGACAGCCACAAGGCCATGGTGATTGGTGACAAGGGTGAGCGCATCAAGCGCATCGGCATGGAAACCCGGGTCGAACTGGAAAAACTGATGGACGCCAAAGTGTTCATCGAGATGTGGGTCAAGGTGCGCTCCGGCTGGGCTGACGACGAAGCCCGCGTGCGCTCATTTGGTTACGAGTGAACGGCCGCTGCGCCGTGTGTCGGAGAGGGCGCCCCCGATGATCACCATTCGCTCCGAATGCCCGGCTGACCGGCACATGGTGGAGGCTGTCACGCGCCAGGCTTTTCTGAACCATCCGCATAGCGGCCATACCGAGCATCTGATCGTTGACGGCTTGCGTCTGGCGGGGGCGTTGACGATTTCCCTGGTGGCCGAGCGTGCCGGCCAAGTGGTGGGGCATATCGCATTTTCCCCAGTCACGGTCAGTGACGGATCGACCGGCTGGTATGGTCTGGGACCGGTCTCGGTGGCGCCGGCCTGTCAAGGACAGGGCATTGGCCGGACGCTGGTCGAACACGGACTGGCGTGCCTGCGGGATGGAGGTGCGCAAGGCTGTGTGTTGTTGGGTGAGCCGTCCTTTTATGGCCGGTTTGGCTTTGTCCACCAGCCAGGACTGTATCTGGCGGGTGTTCCGCAGGACTTTTTCCTGGCGCTGCCCTTCGGAACCACCCTGGCACAGGGGCAAGTTGTCTACCATGCGGCTTTTGGTATCGACGCCGAAACAGTGTCATGACACCGCGGTCTTGATCAGGTTTTGGTATCCTGGCCCAGATAAACATTGTATTGATAGCTCTATTTTTTATAGCAACTTTGGCCACCAAACGCATCTCTGACGAACCCGCTTATGTGTTGCACCGCTACGATTGGAGCGAGTCCAGCCTGATCTTGGAGGTGTTCACCCGCCACCATGGCCGCATGGCGCTGGTTGCCAAGGGGGTCAAGCGGCCCAGCTCCAGCTTCCGCCCGATCCTGCTGCCCTTGCAACCCCTGCACCTGGCCTTTGGTGGGGATGCCGAGATCAAGACCCTCAAAGCCGCCGAATGGCAAGGTGGCCACGTCATGCCCACGGGTGACGCGCTGATGTCGGGCTATTACCTCAACGAACTGTTGCTCAATCTGCTGGCGCGTGAAGACCCGCATCCGGTGCTGTTTGATGTCTACGCCAGCGTGGTGCAGGTGATTGCCAGCGAACACGGCGAGGTGCTGGAGTCGGCGCTACGCACCTTTGAACTGCTGCTGCTGCGTGAAATCGGTCTGCTGCCGCAGCTTGACGCCCAGACCATGACGCTGCTGGCGCTGCACCCGGCTGAACGCTACAGCCTGGTGCCTGAAGGTGGCCTGCGCCAGGCCAGCGAGATCGACCGCACCAGCCTCAGCGGTGCGCAGTGGACCGCGCTGCAGCAGGCGCTGGCGCAGCGCGCGCCCCTGACCGCCACGCTGCGCGCCTGCGCCGAGGTGGCGACCGAACTCAAACCCCAGTTGCGCACGCTGCTCAATTACCATTGTGGTGTTCCGGCCCTGCGTACCCGGCAAATGATGATCGACCTGCAAAACCTATGAACCCGACCCGCCCCACCACCGCCCTGTCCGTCAACCTCAACAAGGTCGCCCTGGTGCGCAACACGCGTCACCTGGGCATTCCCAGTGTGACCCGTGCCGCCACGCTGTGCCTGCAGGCCGGGGCCCATGGCATCACCGTGCACCCGCGCCCGGACGAGCGCCACATCCGCGCCAGCGATGTGCCCGAACTGGCCACCTTGTTGCAGGCCTGGCCACAGCGTGAATTCAACATCGAGGGCAACCCGTTTCACAACCTGATGGATGTGGTGGGCCAGCTGGTGGCGCAGAAGCTGCCCGTGCACCAGGTCACATTTGTGCCCGATGCCGAAGGCCAGTTCACCAGTGACCACGGCTGGAGTTTGCCGCAGGATGCGGCGCGCCTGCGTCCGCTGATCGAGCAGGCCCATGCCTGGGGCCTGCGCGTGAGCCTGTTCATGGACGCCGAGCCGACTGCCATGGCCGCGGCCAAAGCCGTTGGTGCGGATCGCATCGAGCTCTACACCGAACCCTATGCCGCTGCCTGGGGCACTGCCGGGCAAGCCACCCAGCTGGCGCGGTTTGCCGCCGCCGCGCAGGCGGCGCTGGACGCCGGGCTGGGTGTCAATGCCGGCCATGACCTCAATCGTGACAACCTCACGGCGTTCATCGCCCACGTGCCTGGCGTCAGTGAGGTGTCGATCGGCCACGCCCTGATCGCCGACGCGTTGGAGCTCGGTTATGAGCGCACGGTGCAGGACTACCTGCGCTGCATCCGCGCCGGGCAGTCGTGACCGGTCTGACGCCGCTGGGCAGCGCATGATCTACGGCATTGGCACTGACATCTGTGACGTACGGCGCATCCAAGACAGTCTGGCGCGCCATGGTGAACGCTTCGCCCAAAAAATCCTCTCCGATGCCGAATACGCCACCTGGCTGGCGCGCAGCCAGCGCTGGCCCGAACGCGGGCGGCGTTATCTGGCCACGCGTTTCAGTGCCAAGGAGGCGTTCAGCAAAGCCATTGGCCTGGGCATGCGCCTGCCGATGAGCTGGCGGGCCTGTGAAATCGGCAAGTTGCCCAGCGGCAAGCCCACGCTGGTGCTGCATGGGGCGCTGAAAGACTGGTTCGAGGCCCGCGGCCTGCGCGCCCACATCAGCGTGACTGACGAAACCGACTACGCCGCCAGTTTCTGTGTTGTGGAGTTTGATGGTAAAAATGACCTCTAGCCCGGATAAACAAATCAGTTGTAGCTATTAAATTCATAGTAAATGCCATGACCTTCCATGCCCCCCTGATCATCGACATCGCCGGCACCACGCTGAGCAAAACCGACAGACAACGCCTCAAACACCCGCTGGTGGGGGGCTTGATCCTGTTTGCCCGCAACTGGCAGGACCGTGCCCAGCTCACGGCGCTGTGCCGCAGCATCAAGGCGCTGCGCGCTGACCTGTTGATTGCCGTGGATCACGAAGGCGGACGGGTGCAGCGCTTCAAGACCGATGGTTTCACCCACCTGCCGCCCATGCGTGCGCTGGGTGAGCTTTGGCGTCACGATGGCCGGGGCACCCCCGGTGAGGGCGCCATGCGCGCCACCCGTGCCGCCACCGCCTGTGGTTATGTGCTGGGTGCCGAGCTGCGCGCCTGCGGGGTGGATCTGAGCTTCACCCCGGTGCTGGACCTGGACTATGGCAGCAGCAGCGTGATTGGTGATCGCGCCTTTGACGCCGACCCACGCGTGGTCAGCCTGCTGGCCAAGAGCCTGATGCAGGGCTTGCTGCAAAGCGGCATGGCCAATTGCGGCAAACATTTTCCCGGGCACGGTTTTGTCAAGGCCGATTCCCACACCGAGATCCCGGTAGACCGGCGCAGTCTCAAGGCCATTTTGGCCGCTGACGCAGCGCCCTACCGCTGGCTGGGCACGGCCCTGACCAGCGTGATGCCGGCCCATGTGATCTACCCCAGGGTGGACGCTCGCCCGGCCGGGTTTTCCGGCAAGTGGCTCGGCGACATCCTGCGTGGCCAGCTGGGATTCACCGGTGCCGTGTTCAGCGACGACCTGTCCATGGCTGGTGCCCGAGTGGTCGACGGCCAGCCGGTCAGCACCACCCAGGCGGCTGTGGCGGCACTGAACGCGGGCTGTGATTTGGTGCTGTTGTGCAACCAGTCGCTGGGGGATGGTGCCGAGGTGGATGCGCTCATCAACGGTCTGACCGAAGCCCAGCTCAAAGGGCAGTGGCAGCCGATGGAGGCCAGCGAGGCCCGCCGACAGGCGCTGCTGCCCACCAGCCCGGCCACCCCGTGGGACGAGCTGATGGTGCAGCCCGGCTACATGCAGGCGCTGGATCTCTTGCCCTGAGTCGGCGGCGGGTCAGGGGGCGCGGTGCAGGCGCGGCGCCGACAGCGCGGCCACCATGTCGTCGATGACCTCTGCCACCTGAGGATGGGCGGCCATCAGCCTGGCCGTGGTCAGCAGCTTGCGCAGTTCCTGCAGGTCCTTGACCGTGGGCGCCACCTTGATCTGGGCGATGGCTGCGGTGCTGTTGCCACCCCGGATCAGGGCCAGTACCTTGGGCGCCCAAATGCTTTGACGTGACATCGCGTGTTTCCTGTGGTCGTTGAAGATGATGAATGATTTTGGCCTCTAACCCAGACAAACATTGCTTCGTTAGCTTCTGTTTTAGTAGCAAAATTCATGCAGTGGTCTGAACACTGGCGACACAATTGCGGCCATTGGCCTTGGCGGCATAAAGCCCCTGGTCGGCAACCTTGAGCAAAGTTTCGGCACCGCTCATGCCGGCGTCGCGCGCGGCGACCCCGACGCTGATGCTGCCGCACCACTGGCCGGCACCTGCGGCAACGCGCAGGGCGGCGACTTCGCGCCGCACTTTTTCGGCGGTCAGCAAGGCGCCATCCAGTGGCGTGTTGCCACAAATGATCAGGAACTCGTCGCCTCCCAGGCGGCAGACCACATCGTCGTTACGCACCGCGTGTTGCAGGCAATGGGCCAGTTCGCGCAGCACGGCGTCACCGGCGTCGTGGCCGTAGCGGTCGTTGATTTGTTTGAAGCCGTCGGCGTCGATCATCATGCAGGCCATTGGGGCCGTATTTCGGCTGGCCTGCTGCCATTCGCGTTCCAGCACCTGCAGGGCCTGGCGGCGGTTGGGCAGGCCGGTCAGCGCGTCGGTCATGGCAATGGTTTCCAGGCGCTGGTTCATGTCCGACAAGGCCTGGGTGCGTTCGGCCACCCGGGCTTCCAGGGTCTGGTTCAGTTCAAACAGGGCCCGGCTGCGCTCAGACACCTGGCGCACCAGTTGGCTGGTGGCTTGCAGCAGGGTGGCGGTGGCCGGGTCGCGGGTCTGGTAGAACGCACTGGACGCTTCCTCGCCGGGGGTCCCAGCCGCAGCGGCCTTCAGCAGCCAGGTCATGAGCAGATCGGTGCCCAGAATGTGATAGGCCAGCCAGTTGCACAGGAAGTTGAGCAAGGCAGTGGCGGCCTGGCGGTCACCACCGGCCATGTCGGTGTGCATGTGCAGAACATCCTGCAGGAACTGGGCGTGTTCTTGTTTGTGGTGCCGAATGTGCACCGGGTAGAGCCCGGAGCGCGCCATCAGCGCTTCTTCTTCGCCGAAGTGGTATTCGGTATAACGCAGCAACTCCTGGAACAGAGCCTCGATCTCGTCGTGGCTGGCGCCCTCGGGACGCATCAGGGCGTCGCCAAACTGGTTGATGGTGTCAACCAGATAGTGGTGTTGCTCGTCAACGGTGGGCAGTCCCGTGACAAAACATTGATCCCAGCGGAAGGCTTCCATGTTTCAGGCTCTTGGGTGTGGTTTGGCAAAGCGACAATGTGCTCTCATT
Organism: Rhodoferax sp.; assembly: GCF_028689305.1. Classification (GTDB taxonomy): domain Bacteria; phylum Pseudomonadota; class Gammaproteobacteria; order Burkholderiales; family Burkholderiaceae_C; genus Rhodoferax. The sequence continues at coordinate 25,789 of NZ_JAQTWM010000009.1, forward strand.
GTTGCACCAAGTCAGGTCAAAATATCACCATGCCAAGGCCATCATCACCGTTACCGTCCGCCCCGGAGGTTTTGCATCCGCCTGCAAGCCAGGTACAGCCACGCAATCCTCTGCATGGGGTGACGTTGGAGGCCATGGTGACGGCTCTGGCCGCCCACTATGGCTGGCCCGGCTTGGCCGAACGTATTCCTGTGCGTTGCTTCAGCCATGAGCCCAGTGTGCCGTCCAGCCTGAAGTTCCTGCGCAAGACGCCGTGGGCGCGTGACAAGGTTGAGGGCTTGTACCTCTTCATGTTGCGGGAGCTGCGTCGCGACATGCCACGGGGTCGTTAGAGGGCTGCGTTCAATCGTCAACCGGATGCTTGTCGGGGTGTGGGTTCGGCCATAAACTGAAACACATGATGAGTGAACCTGAAACTTCTGCCCCCAGCCTGTTGGACGCCACCCTGGCGTTGCAACGCCAGGCTTATCACGCCCATCCGGTGCCGACTTTGCAGGAGCGCCGGGCTGACCTGCGCACCTTGCAGCGTTTTATCCGTGAGCACAAAGACGCCTTGTGTGATGCCATCAGTGCCGACTACGGTCACCGTTCGCGCCATGAGACGCTGCTGGCGGAGGTATTCCCGGCGGTGGACGGGATTGACCATGTGCTGCGCCACCTGCGTGGCTGGATGAGGCCGCAGCGCCGGGCGGTGGACTGGCGCAATTTTTTCGGTGCCCGCAACCGCGTCATGGCCCAGCCGCTGGGCGTGGTCGGGGTGATCGTGCCATGGAATTTCCCGCTGAACCTGAGCCTGATTCCGCTGAGTTACATCTTTGCCGCCGGCAACCGCGCCATGGTCAAGATGAGTGAAAACTCGCGCCATTTGGCGGCTTATCTGATCAAACACATGCCGGCCTATTTCCCTCCGGAGAAGCTGCAGTTTTTTGACGAAACCGGTGGTGTGGGGGTGGCCTTTTCGACGTTGAAATTCGACCACCTGCTGTTCACCGGCTCGGGCCAGACCGGGCGTGCCGTGATGACGGCAGCAGCGCAGAACCTGTGCCCGGTAACGCTGGAGCTGGGGGGCAAGGCGCCGGCCATTGTCTGCGACGACTTCCCGCTGGCCACTGCGGTGGAGCGCATCATGTTTGTCAAACTGCTCAACGCCGGTCAGATCTGTACCACGGTGGACCATGCCTGGTTGCCGGCGGGCAAGGTCGATGAATTTGTGGCACTGGCGCGCCGCATCGTGGCGGTGCGTTACCCGCAATTGAGCTCGCCGGACTACACCGCCATCATTGATGAACGTGCGTTTGAGCGTCTGCTGGCGGCGCTGGACGATGCGCGCAACCGGGGCGCCAGGGTGTTGCCGTTGTTGGATGGGCCGGCGTTTGACCGCCAGCTTCGCAAGATCGCACCGCACATCGTGCTGGACGCGCCGTCAGACAGCGTGTTGATGCAGCGGGAGATCTTTGGCCCGATCCTGCCGTTGCGCAGTTACAGCACGCTCGATGAGGTGGTGACGGCGATCAACGCCGGACCCCGTCCGCTGGCGGTGTATCCGTTCAGTCATGATGCGCACCGGGTGCAGCACCTCATTGACCACGTCATGTCGGGTGGGGTGTCGGTCAACGATGCGTTGTTTCATGTGGGGCAACACGACCTGCCATTTGGCGGCGTCGGGGAGTCCGGCATGGGCCATTACCATGGCCATGAAGGTTTTGAGACCTTTTCCAAAATGCGTCCGGTGTTTTACCAGGCACGTTTCAGTTCCCTGAGGTTTCTGTGGCCGCCGTATGGGCAGTTGGCTGACCGGGTGCTGGCGTTTCTGATCCGGTAAATGATCACGGTGTCGTGTTGGTTTCTGGGGGGGGCGCTGCCAAGCCATCACGCTGGCCGTTGATGGAGGCTGCCTCCAGGATCGGGTGGTCGATCTTGTGCAGAAAGGCCAGCGCCACCCGCGGTGGCGCGTTCAGCAATCTGGCAATGTCTTCCACATCGTCGGGCACGGCAGCGTTGTCCCAGCCCTGGGCGGTATGGCGCGCCAGTCGCACCGCCAACAGCACACATTGCACGTTGGGGCGATCACTGTGACGCGCGTCACTGATGCTGACCAGCAGCTCCGGCAGTTGCCACAATTTCATCAGTGCCTGGCGCATGTCGCTGATGTCAACGCCCAAAACGGCGCGTTGGGCCGCGTTAGAGCGCAGCGTGGTGTCGGCGGCCTGAGCCCGCTGGATCTTGAGGGCCAGTGTGGGCGCGTGTAACCACACCAGCATTTCGGCGAAGTCATTCAGGAACGCCGCCTGATGGATAACGGTGGCATCCGTGTCTCCGCGGTGCAGCGCAAAACCCAGGGCAAACTGGCCCGCCCGCCCGGCCCGGGTCAGCAGCACTTGCAGGCCTTGGAGGGCTTCGGGGTAACCGGCCAGCCATTCTTCCACGGTGCGTTGTGGCCCGAAGTGCCTGAAAAAAGGCGCAATGCCCATCATCACCAGCGCCGTGGTGATGGATTCGGTTTCCGTGCCCGCGCCGGGTCGGCGCAACTGGGCGATGCGCGACAGCAGCTTGAGTGTCATCAACGGATCAGCCTGGATCACGGTGGTCAGCCTATTGGCGTCAACGTCATCTTCGTTGGCGCGCAATTCCTCCAGCGCCCGTGCTGTGGCGGCCAGCACCGGAATTTCGGCATTGAGAAAGAAATGTGACCAGGCGCCGATGTGTGGCCAGGGTGTCTCCAGATGGGTCGGTGGTGGCCATGTGGGGGTGTTCACTTCAGGCTGGTTGACGGTGTCTGGCATGGTTTCACCTCTTATCAAGTGGTCGGGAGTATGGGTGAGCGCGCGAAACAGGTCAAGCGGGTGATTGCCGGGGTTGGGGGTAAGGGCATGGCGCCTTGATAATGGTGCTTTGCCCCTCAGGATGAGAGACCCATGGCCAACCCGATTTCCACCGCTCACGATCAGCCGATGTCCACCGAAACCGTCGCCCCGAAGGTGACTGAGCCGCGCCTGACCAGCCTGTCACACGGTGGTGGTTGTGGCTGCAAGATTGCGCCGGGTGTGTTGTCCAACATTCTCAAAGGCACCACGGCCATGCCGATCCCCAGGGAACTGCTGGTGGGGATCGAAACCTCGGACGACGCGGCGGTCTACCAACTCAACGATGAGCAGGCGCTGATTGCCACCACCGACTTTTTCATGCCAATCGTGGACGATCCCTTTGACTTTGGTCGCATCGCCGCGACCAATGCCATCTCGGACGTGTATGCCATGGGCGGTACACCGATCATGGCCCTGGCCCTGGTTGGCATGCCGATCAGTGTCTTGTCGGTGGAGACCATTGGCCGGATTCTGGAAGGGGGCGCCAGCGTTTGCCGGGCGGCGGGGATTCCGATTGCCGGTGGCCACACCATTGATTCGGTCGAGCCCATTTATGGCCTGGTGGCGCTCGGCTTGGTGCATCCGAACCGCGTCAAGCGCAACGCCAGCGCCCAGGTGGGGGATCGGCTGATTCTGGGCAAGCCGCTGGGGGTAGGTATCCTGTCGGCGGCCTTGAAAAAAAATCAGCTTGATGCGCCAGGTTATGCACAGATGATGTCGGTGACCACCCAGCTCAATACCCCAGGCCCTGCGTTGGCCGCGTTACCGGGAGTTCATGCCATGACCGATGTCACCGGTTTTGCCTTGGCCGGGCACGCCCTTGAGATTGCGCGCGGCGCGGCTTGTACGGTGGAAATTGATTGGGCCCGGGTGCCGTTGTTGCCAGGTGTGCGTGAACTGGCCCTGGCAGGCAACGTCACAGGCGCTTCCGGCCGTAATTGGGCCGCTTACAGTGGTGAGGTGAGTTTGCCAGTCGGTTTTGCACCCGTGGATCAGGCGCTGTTGACCGATCCGCAGACCAGCGGCGGCTTGTTGGTGTCTTGTGCCAGTGAAGCGGTTGACGCGGTGTTGGCGGTGTTCCGGCAACTCGGGTTCGAGGCGGCCTGCGAGATTGGCCGGATCACGCCGGCCGTTGGCGCGGCCAAGCTGGTGTTACGTTAGTCAGGGTTTGGCCGCCGGACGGTATTTCTTGATGAAACCTCGGTCAATCCAGTTCTTGAGCCACCAGACCCAATGCCCCTGGGCTGACCAGTTCCCCCAGCTGGCAATGGCATAACGATTGCCGCACGACAGCAGGTTCAGCGTTTTGTCCTGTGGCTGGTAGCGGCTGGGCTCAATGCCCGCCAATACCGCACGCAGGTTGTGGGCCAGGGGCGCTCCGGCACGCACTGCGTACACCCCGCTGCGCGCATGCGGACGGTCCATGCGGGTGCAGACATCGCCCGCGGCAAACACCTGGGGGTGACTGGTGGAGCGCTGACAAGCGTCGACGGCCATGAACCCTTGGCCATCCAGTGCCAGGCCACTTTCTTGCAGCCATGCGGGTGCCTGGGCACCTGTTGCCAGAATGGGGACATCACAGGTCAGCCGGGCTCCGCTGCCCAGTGTGACTTCACCTGCCGCCATGGCGCTGACTGATTCCTGAATCACCGTGATGTTGCGGTCTTTCAGTGCGTTGATCACCCGTGCCTGCACCTTGGCCGGGTAGTTGGCGGCCACCGGGGTGACGCCGCTGAGCAGGGTGACAGATGCGGTTTTGAATCGATAGGCCACGGCGCATGCCAGTTCGATGCCCGCGGCACCGCCGCCGATCACGGCTACTCGCAGGGGACGGCTTTGTGCCAGCATCACCACTTGTGGCCACAGTGCGCCAAAGGCCTCGATGGGGCGCACAAACAGGGCGTGTTCCCGGGCACCGGGCATCAGGTGCTCGATCTTCTGGCGGTCCTGCACCGGTCCGCTGTTGACCGACAGCACGTCATAACGGATTGTGCTGCCGTCGTCCAGTGTGAGTTCGCGTGTCTGGGCGTCCAGCGCCACGGCACTGCGCTGGAGCCATTGCACGCCACTGTTGGCCAGCAGTGGCTCCAGCGGGATCACACAGTCGTCCAATAGGTAGTGGCCGGCGACATATCCCGGAATCATGCCCGAGTACAGCTGGCGCGGGTGGGGGGCTACCAATGTGACTTGAACTCCGGCCAGCCCTTGGGACGCCAGGGTTGACAGCATGTGGACGTGGGCATGGCCAGCGCCGAGCATCACCAGATGTTTCATGGGACAACGAAGAAGGTATCAAGAAGTTGGATGCAGCCAGTCAGATCAGCCGGCCTGCTACAAGGTGTATTGTCGCTTCCAGCGTCTGTGAGGCGCACCACTTCGACGACGCACAGTGGTTGAGGGTTGGATGTGATGAATCATGCATCCGGGACAGCGATAATTTCCCCGCCTCCAGGAGAAACAACATGCCCATTTACGAATACGCCTGCCAAAACTGCGGCCACGAATTTGAAGCACTGGTTCGTTCTGATACGGTTCCGGTCTGTCCTGATTGCCAATCCACAGAGCTGGAAAAACGGTTGTCCGTCTTTGCCACCACCACCTCGGAGGCCGCGCTTATTCCGAGCAGCCCGTGCGCTTCCTGTCCGAATGCCGGCGCCGGGCCTGGCGGCTGTGGCATGAATTAGCGAGAGTATTGCGTGCTGTCGTTGAGCCACGGCCGGCTGACCCATGAAAAAGGCCGCTAATTGTCTGTCGTTAGCGGCCTTTGCCAGATGTTTTGGTCGGAATGAGAGGATTCGAACCTCCGACCCCTTCGTCCCGAACGAAGTGCGCTACCAGGCTGCGCTACATTCCGAAAATTGTTGCCTGCCAACAGCGTCAGGATTGACGCTCCAGCAGTTGAGCCGCTAATTGTAGCAAACACATTGTGTGGGGCCCATCAGGCAAATGTTTGGCGGCTTCAATGGCCCGTTGAGCCTCAGCGCTGGCAGCTTTGCGGGCAACGTCCAGGGCGCCAGTGACTTTGACAATCGCCACTACCTGATCAATCATGCCGACATCTCCGGTCTCGATGGCGGTTTTGATCAGCTCGCGTTGAGTGTCGCTGCCACGCTGCATGGCTGCAATCAGGGGAAGCGTGGTTTTGCCTTCGCGCAGGTCATCCCCCAGGTTTTTACCCATCACGGTGGCGTCGCCGGTGTAATCCAGCACATCGTCAATCACCTGGAAGGCGGTGCCCAAAGCCTGTCCGTAATCGGCGCAGGCTTTTTCGATGTCGGGGGACGCCCCCGACAAGATGGCACCTACCCGGGCGCTGGCCTCGAACAGTTTGGCGGTCTTGGAGCGGATCACCTGCAAATAACCCGCCTCATCCAGCGCGGCGTTGTGCATGTTCATCAGTTGCATGACTTCGCCTTCAGCGATGATGTTGGTGGCATCAGCCAGGACACTCATGATGGGCAGGCTTTGTGTGTCCACCATCATCTGGAAGGCGCGTGAGTACAGAAAGTCACCCACCAGCACGCTGGCCGGATTGCCGAAGGTTTCATTCGCGGTGGCATTGCCTCGCCGCATGGAGGACTCATCCACCACGTCGTCATGCAGCAAAGTGGCAGTGTGAATGAATTCCACCACCGCCGCCAGGTTGAAACGTTGTGCTCCCTTGAAGCCCAAAGCGCCACAAATCAACAATAACAGGGCCGGGCGCAACCGCTTGCCACCCGCAGAAATGATGTAACGCGACACCTGGCTGACCAGTGGTACATCGGAGTCCAGGCGCAGTGCAATAACTTGATCAACCTCACGCATGTCTGGCGCGATGATCGATAACGGAGACGGTGTGTTGGAGGTGGAAACTTGCAAGACAGTAGGCCCGGTAATGTGGTTGCAATTATAGAAAGCCCAGCGGATGGCAACGGTCCCGCCGGGCCGGCCTCGCGGTGTGTGCTCGCCAGATTTGCCTTGAATCCGAGTCTGTGACATAATTACGGGCTCTGCGAAAATTCGTTTGCAGAGAATTATTCAAGAGGTTCATATGTACGCGGTCATAAAAACCGGTGGCAAGCAATACAGAGTTGCTTCCGGCGAAAAAATTAAAGTAGAACAGATTGCTGCGGACGTTGGCCAAGAGATTGTGTTGGACCAGGTTCTGGCAGTCGGTAGCGGCGCAGAATTGAAGGTTGGCACGCCCTTGGTGTCCGGTGCAACGGTCAGTGTCACGGTGTTGGCACATGGTAAACACGACAAGGTCAGCATTTTCAAAATGCGCCGTCGCAAGCACTATCAAAAACGTCAAGGGCATCGCCAGCAATTCACAGAACTGCTGATCGGCGCGATTTCTGCATAAGGAGCAAGAGTCATGGCACATAAAAAAGGCGGCGGCTCGACGCGAAATGGGCGCGATTCCAAGCCCAAGATGCTCGGTGTGAAGTCCTACGGAGGCGAGTTGATCAGCGCTGGTTCGATCATTGTTCGTCAGCGTGGTACCCAATTCCACCCAGGCACCAATGTTGGTATCGGTAAGGATCACACCCTGTTTGCCTTGGTGGACGGGCATGTCTCGTTTGCCACCAAAGGTGCGTTGAACAAGCACACCGTGAGCGTCACTGCCGCGTAATTTGCTGGCGATCCCCCACAAGACCCTGCGCGCGGCGCGGGGTTTTTCGTTTATAAAGCCATCATTATGAAATTCGTTGACGAAGCCTACATTGACGTCTCTGCGGGAGACGGTGGCGCAGGCTGCGTCTCGTTCCGGCACGAAAAATACAAGGAATTTGGTGGTCCCAATGGTGGTGACGGTGGCCGTGGTGGCCATGTTTTTGCCGTGGCGGATCCCAACCTGAACACCCTGGTCGATTACCGTTTTTCGCGCCGCTACGATGCCCAGCGCGGTCAGCACGGCATGGGGTCGGACATGTTTGGTGCAGCCGGGGAAGACATTACCCTGAAGATGCCGGTGGGCACCATCATCTCCGATGCGGAAACGGGCGAAATTCTTTTTGAATTGCTCAAGCCTGGTGAGGTGATCACCATCGCCAAGGGTGGTGACGGCGGTTTTGGTAATTTGCGCTACAAGAGCGCCATCAATCGCGCACCCCGGCAAAAGACACCAGGCTGGCCGGGCGAGAAGCGCAATTTGAAGCTGGAACTCAAGGTGTTGGCCGACGTGGGCCTGCTGGGCATGCCCAATGCGGGCAAATCAACACTGATTTCGGCCATCTCCAACGCTCGTCCGCGTATTGCGGATTATCCATTTACCACTTTGCACCCCAATTTGGGAGTGGTTCGGGTCGGGCCTGAACAAAGTTTTGTGGTGGCCGATCTTCCCGGGCTGATTGAAGGTGCTGCGGAAGGGGCCGGACTGGGCCACCAGTTTTTGCGCCATTTGCAGCGCACCCGATTGTTGCTGCACGTTGTGGACATGGCCCCCTTTGACGACGCGGTCGACACCGTGGCCCAGGCCAAGGCCATTGTGAATGAGCTCAAGAAATACGACGCTGGCCTGTACAACAAACCACGTTGGCTGGTGCTCAACAAGCTGGACATGGTGCCGGTTGATCAGCGTGCTGCCTTGGTGAAAGACTTTGTCAAGCGGCTGAAGTTCAAGGGACCGGTGTTCGAAATTTCTGCGCTGACCCGCGAAGGTTGCGAGCCGATGATCAAGGCGATTTACCAGCACATCAGCGCCCAGCAGAAAATGGAGCAGACGCCTGAGGTGGTTGATCCGCGGTTTGCCACCTCTGTCGAGTCGAACGGATTGCTATAACTACCGGAGCGGCCTGCGCTGATGCCAAGCGGGCTAGGGCCTGAAAATGCTTAAAGAATTTGATGCCTCCATCCTACGTGATGCCCACCGGGTGGTGGTCAAGGTCGGCTCCAGCCTGGTGACCAACGACGGTCGCGGTCTTGATGACAGCGCGATCGGCGAGTGGTGTCGGCAAATGGCGGAGCTGGTGCGTCAGGGGCGTGAAGTCATCATGGTGTCCAGTGGCGCCATTGCCGAGGGCATGAAGCGCCTGGGCTGGGTGACCCGTCCGCATGAAGTCCATGAACTGCAGGCTGCTGCTGCTGTTGGGCAAATGGGCCTGGCGCATGTGTATGAAACCAAACTTCGTGAAAACGGCCTGGGCAGTGCCCAAGTGCTGCTCACCCATGCCGACCTGACGGATCGCGAGCGGTATCTCAATGCCCGCTCGACCTTGCTGACTTTGCTCAAATTGGGTGTGGTGCCGGTGATCAATGAAAACGACACCGTGGTCACTGACGAAATCAAGTTCGGCGACAACGACACTTTGGGTGCACTGGTGGCCAACCTGGTGGAGGCCGATGCCCTGGTCATCCTGACCGACCAGAAAGGCCTCTACACCGCCGACCCGCGCAAGGATCCGGACGCCAAATTTGTCCATGTTGCCCAGGCTGGCCTGGCAGCACTCGAAGCCATGGCTGGCGGGGCGGGGTCCAGCCTGGGTCGTGGTGGCATGATCACCAAAATCCTGGCCGCCAAGCGGGCGGCTGGCTCGGGAGCATCCACCGTGATTGCCTGGGGGCGCGAGCCCAACGCCTTGCTGCGCTTGTGCGAAGGTGAGGCGATTGGCACGCTGCTGGTGGCCCCCACGCAGAAAACCCAGGCGCGCAAGCAGTGGATTGCTGACCATCTGCAACTGCGCGGCTCGGTCATCGTGGATGCCGGGGCTGTGCACAGTCTGCGCAGTGGCGGCTCCAGCCTGTTACCGATTGGCATGATCGGGGTTGAGGGTGAGTTTTCACGTGGTGACGTGATTGCCATCCGCTCTGACGACGGTGTGGAGGTGGCCCGCGGCCTAGCCAACTATGCCAGCGCGGAAGCACGGTTGATCTGTCGCAAACCATCCAGCCAGTTCGACAAGCTGCTGGGTTATTCCGCTGAACCAGAGATGGTGCACCGCGATAACCTGGTGCTGAGCCGGTAAAGCTCGACAGGCTGCGTCAGTAGCCCTTGTTCAGCCAGGTGCAGGCCTGACTTCGACTACTTTTTCATGGCCCTGACGATGTCTGCCGGTGAACTGGGGGTGGCTGATCGACCATCACAACCGCCCTGGCGGGCAAAGGCGAGTGCATGTTTGGACGGGTGGTTGTCGTTCAAGCCACGCCACTGGGGCTCATTCAGCGGTTTCCAGACGCCGTCGCTGCCGGCACGCGCGTAGGTTTTGACCTGACCTGTGGCGCAGCGGATGCCCTCGTACATGGCGTTGATGGACCCGCCTGCATTGCGGGCCACGACCACGTAGCGTACGATGCCGTCGGGTGTGATGACCAGCGTGGCCGGGTCAATGCCAAACTGCAGGCTGACGTAGGGCGGCATGTCCAGTGGCAACAGCTTGTCGCGGCTGAACGCTGGTGGCGCGGGCGCCTCGGTTTCCTGCCAGTCCGGGTCTTCAGCGGCTAGCTGGGCATAGCCAGGGTTGGCCAGCAGCAACAGAGGCAGGCAGACGAGCAGGCCCGCGCGGTGCCAACGCCCCCGGCAGTTGAGTTCAGGCATGCTCATTTCCAGTTTGTTGATCCGGCTCCAGACTGGCACCCGGCGGTAATTCAAAGCAGGCATCCGGCATGTCGCCACAGGCGTTCTCGGCCGCCGACGGGCGAATGCCCTGGCGCAGGAAACGGTTGCGGTGGTCATTACGCGGCACATAACGTGCCAGCTCGGTCAGCGCCGTCACATAGACTTGGCGCTTGAACTCAACCACAGCATCCAGTGGCACCCAATAGTCGTTCCAGCGCCAGGCATCAAATTCCGGGTGATTGGTGGCACGCAGGTTCAAGTCCCAGTCATGCCCAATCAATTGGAGTAAAAACCAGATCTGTTTCTGGCCCTTGTAGAAACCACGTGAATCGCGGCGAATAAAACGGTCTGGCACCTCATAGCGCAACCAGTCACGAGTGCGGGCCACAATGCGAATGTGTTCGCGCTGCAGCCCAATTTCTTCGTGCAACTCCCGGATCATGGCCTGCTCCGGGGTTTCGCCCCGGTCAATGCCACCTTGCGGAAACTGCCAGGAGTGCGTACGGATACGCTTCCCCCAAAACACCTGATTTTTCTGGTTGAGCAGGACGATGCCGACGTTCGGCCTAAAGCCGTCGCGGTCAAGCATAATCAAACCCCAATTTTTAAATTGGTTCCATTATGCACAGCGTTGACGCTGCAGCAAGAGAAACAACCCTGTCTCCCTGTCTTATTGCCGGATTTCCAGTCATGAAAGCTTCCCAATTTTTTATTTCCACCCTCAAAGAAGCACCTGCCGATGCTGAAGTGGTCAGCCACAAGCTGATGATGCGCGCCGGCATGATTAAAAAGCTCGGCGCCGGGATCTACACGCTGATGCCCATGGGGCTGCGGGTGGTGCAGAAAGTCGAGGCTATCGTGCGCGAAGAGATGAACCGCGCTGGTGCCGTGGAACTCAGCATGCCCATCGTGCAGCCGGCTGAGCTGTGGCAGGAAACTGGCCGTTTTGACAAGATGGGGCCGGAATTGCTGCGCATTCGTGACCGCCACGCCAATGACTTTGTGATTCAGCCGACCAGTGAGGAAGTGGTCACTGACATCGCACGCCAGGAAATCCGCAGTTACAAGCAGTTGCCAAAAAACTTCTATCAGATCCAGACCAAGTTCCGTGACGAGCGCCGGCCACGCTTTGGCCTGATGCGCGGGCGCGAGTTCATCATGAAGGACGCTTACAGCTTTGACCGCGACCAGGCCAGTGCCAAAGCCAGCTACCAGGTCATGGCCCAGGCCTACCGGCGCATTTTTGACCGCTTTGGCCTGACTTACCGCGCCGTGGCGGCCGACAGTGGCGCCATCGGTGGTGATTTGAGCGAAGAATTCCAGGTGATTGCCGCTACCGGCGAAGACGCCATCGTCTACTGTCCGGGCAGTGACTACGCCGCCAACCTGGAAAAGGCCGAGGCGCTGGCACCGGTGGGCCCGCGGCCGGCGGCCTCCCAACCCATGGTCAAAACCGCCACGCCAGGCAAGAGCACCTGTGCCGATGTGGCCGAGCTGCTGGGGGTGCCACTGCAGGCCACGGTCAAGTCACTGGTGCTGGCCACCGACACCCTGAACGATGAAGGCGAGGTGATCAAAACCCAGATCTGGCTGCTGTTGCTGCGTGGTGACCACGACATGAATGAAGTCAAGGTTGGCAAGCTGCCAGGCCTGGGCGCCTTCCGTTTTGCCACGGTGCCCGAGATCCAGATGCACTTTGGCTGTCTGCCGGGTTACCTGGGGCCGATGGGTTTGCTCAAACCGGTCAAACTGGTGGTGGACCGGGAGGTGGCGGTGATGGCGGACTGGATTTGTGGTGCCAATGCGCTTGATTTTCACTTGACGGGCGTGAACTGGGGCCGTGACCTGCCCGAGCCAGACATGGTGGCTGACCTGCGCAATGTGGTGGCGGGGGATGCCTCACCCGACGGTCAAGGCGTGCTGGCGATCGAGCGCGGCATTGAAGTGGGCCATGTGTTTTATCTGGGCACCAAATACAGCCAGGCCATGAAAGCCACCTTTCTGGATCAGAACGGCAAACCCCAGTTCATGGAAATGGGCTGTTACGGCATTGGCATCACCCGTTTGCCGGCCGCAGCCGTGGAACAAAACCACGACGAACGCGGCATCATCTGGCCGGACGCGCTGGCACCCTTCACGGTGGTGGTATGCCCGATCAATGCCGACCGCTCACCCGAGGTGAAAGCCGCTTCTGACGCCTTGTATGCCGAGTTGCTGGCGGCGGGTGTGGACGTGATCCTGGACGACCGGGGGGAACGCCCGGGGGCGATGTTTGCCGACTGGGAATTGATTGGGGTGCCACACCGGGTGAATATTGGCGACCGTGCCCTGAAAGAAGGCAAGGTGGAATACCAGCACCGGCGTGATGCCACCGCCACGTCCGTGCCGTTGACGGACATCGCCAGCCTGCTGATCAGCCGCCTCAAGGTGTGAGTGGGGCGGTGCCATCCGCGGCGTCAGGCCAAGGACCACGCCGACGGCGGGTTCTTGCAAGGTTTTTTGGCCTTTTGCCCGCGTCCATTGGACTTGGATTGCTATCCTTTCAGGAGCAATGCTGGGCCGGTGCGCAGATTGAGGAACCCTTGGCCGACGCGGTGCGCACGGCACTGAGTTCGGCCATTGCCAATCACGCGCCGCCGGTGCCCGAGTTCGCTGACACCGAATCGCGTCTGGCCTATCTGCGCTGGCAGGTGGCCATGAGTGACCGGCTGAAGAAAAAAAAGCCCGACTTCAACACCCGCCAGGAGTTTCTGCAAACCGTCTGGTATGAGAGCAAACGCGCCGGACTGGACGTGTCGCTGGTGCTGGGTTTGATCCAGGTGGAGAGCAATTTCCGCAAATTTGTCGTCAGCCATGCCGGCGCGCGCGGCTACATGCAAGTGATGCCGTTCTGGACCCGGGTCATCGGTGACGGCGACGCCGGCAAACTGTTTCACATGCAAACCAACCTGCGTTTTGGCTGCGTCATCCTGCGCCATTACCTGGACCGGGAAAACGGCAACCTGTTTCTGGCGCTGGGCCGCTACAACGGTTCACGCGGCAAGGCCGCGTACCCGGATGCCGTGCTCGGCGCCCAGCGCGCCTGGCAGTTCTGAACCGGGCTCAGGCCGGGCTGCCCAGCAGGGCTTGCAGCTCGCCACTTTCGTACATCTCCATCATGATGTCCGAGCCGCCAATGAATTCCCCCTTGAGATAGAGCTGCGGGATGGTCGGCCAGTTGCTGTAGTCCTTGATGCCGGCGCGGATGTCGGCGTCTTCGAGCACGTTGACCGTGGTGATGGCCTTGGGGTCGACACCACAGGCCTTGAGAATCTGCACGGCACGACCGGAAAAGCCGCATTGCGGGAAACTGGCGGTGCCTTTCATGAACAGCAGGATGTCATTGTGTTTGACCAGATCGTCAATGCGTTGTTGGGTGTTGCTCATGTCAAAAAAATCCTCCAATGAATGGGCCTGATTATTTCATTTTTGGGGACGGCGCTTCGGGGTTGACCCTGATGGCAATGGTGTTACCACGCTGCGCCGGGAAACCGGTCTTTTAATAGTGTGGCGGCAGATCCTCGCGCAGGTCGCGCGGGGGCGCAGCGCCATCTTCGGGGCGCGGCTGGCGCAGGCGCAGCACTTCCCGCGTCAGGCGGTCGATCTGGTCCTGCTGGCGCACGATGATCTGCTCAAGTTTGTCGAGCAGGTCCTCGGTGAAACTGGCCTTGATTTCCAGATTGGTCAGACGCTCTTCGAGATGGGGGGGATGGGTCATGGTGGGGAGAGGGGGTGTTGGCCGCCGCTGCAGCGTTCAATGCCGGCCAGGTCGCAGCGTGACTGCACCTGGGTGAATCCTTGTTCGAGGAGCAGGCGGCGGACTGCGGCAGCCTGGTCGTAGCCATGCTCCAGCAGCAGCCAGCCGCCACCGCGCAGGTGCGCCGGTGCATGGCGGATGAGGTGGCGCAGGTCGTCGAGCCCGTCCAGACCGCTGGTTAGCGCCTGGGTCGGTTCATGGCGCAGTGCTGCCAGATGCGGGTCGTGTTCGGCGATGTAAGGCGGGTTGGAGACGATGCAGTCAAACCGCGGGGCATTGGCGGGCAGGGACGCGAACCATGCCCCATGGGCGAACTGCACCGGCAAGTGCAATCGCTCGGCGTTGGCCCGCGCCACCGCCAAGGCCGCCGTACTCCGGTCCGTGGCCCAGACGCTGAGTTCGGGGCGGGTGGCTTTGAGCGCCAGGGCAATGGCGCCGCTGCCGGTGCCCAGATCCAGCACACTGGCCGCGGCTGTCCTGGGCAACAGCGCCAGCGCCCAGTCCACCAGGGTTTCGGTATCGGGCCGGGGCACCAGCACATCAGGTCCGACCTGCAGCGCCAGCCCGTAAAACGCTTTGCTGCCGGTCAGGTAGGCCAGCGGCTCGCCGGCCCGGCGGCGTTGCGCCAGGGCCTGGAGTTGACGGTCTTGATCTGGCGGCAGGGGATCGGTGTCATGCGCCAGCAGCCAGCCGCGCTGGTGTGGCTGCACGCCCAGCACATGCAGCAGCAGCAGCTGGGCATCGAGCCGGTCCAGGCCGCTGAGCTGCAACTCATGCAGGGCCTGCCCTAGCGTTGACGGGGCGGTCGAAGAAGACATGAAATGCTATTAATAAAGGAGCTTAAGACGCTTGATTTATCCGGGCTGGAGGGCTATTTTTCTTCAAATTTTCTTCAACTGTTGAGTTCCAAGGCGGCCAGTTGCTGCGCCGCTTCATGAGCTTGCAGCGCACCGATCACGTCGTCCAGGTCACCTTCCATGATGGCCAGCAGCTTGTACAGCGTCAGGTTGATGCGGTGGTCGGTGAGCCGCCCCTGGGGAAAGTTGTAGGTGCGGATGCGGTCGCTGCGGTCGCCACTGCCAACCAGGCTTTTGCGTTCGGCCGATTCCTTGGCCGCCCGTTCGGCGCGGTCTTTTTCCTGGATGCGGGCCGTCAGCACCTTGAGCGCCTGGGCCTTGTTGCTGTGCTGGCTGCGGCCATCCTGGCATTCGGCGACGATGCCGGTGGGCAGGTGGGTGATGCGCACGGCCGAGTCGGTCTTGTTGATGTGCTGGCCACCGGCGCCACTGGCACGGTAGGTGTCAATGCGCAGGTCGGCCGGGTTGATCTGGATGGCCTGCGCCTCGTCCGGTTCGGCCATGACCGCGATGGTGCAGGCGCTGGTGTGGATGCGGCCCTGGGTCTCAGTCACCGGCACGCGCTGCACGCGGTGGCCGCCAGACTCGAATTTGAGTGCGCCATACACGTTGTCACCGTCGATGCGGATGACGATTTCCTTGTAACCACCGAGTTCGCTGGGTGATTCACTCATGATCTCATGCTTCCAGCCCTTGCGATCGCAGTAGCGCAGGTACATGCGCACCAGGTCGGCGGCAAACAGGGCGGACTCGTCGCCGCCAGTGCCGGCGCGGATTTCCAGAAACGCCGGACGGGCGTCATCGGGGTCCTTGGGCAACAGCATGCGCTGCAGCTCGGTCTCCAGTTGCTGCAGTTCGGCGCCGGCGCTGTCGATTTCTTCCTGCGCCATGGCACCCATGTCGGCATCGTCAGCTGCTGTTTTGAGCAGGTCCTGGGCGGCGGCAAGGTCGGCTTCGCGCTGCTGGTAACGCAGCCAGCGGCTGGCCACAGCGGCCACGTCGGTGTGCTCCCGTGACAGGGTCAGAAATTGCGTCATGTCGCTCATGATGTCCTGGCGCGACAGCAAAAATTCGAGTTCGCCAAGGCGGTCAGCGTAGCGGGCGAGTTGTTGGCGGAGAAAGGGTTTCATTGGAAATCGCTCAGACAATCAGCAAAAAGGGACGCAAGGGGCCAGGAGACACCTGGGTGGTCCGCCCCCCATTGGCAAGGGACTGACCCAGCTGGCGGGATGGCTGTGACCATCTGCCAGGGAGCGGCAGACAGCCCAGCTAACGCTCTTTGCGCAGGAAAAAGTGCTGGGCCGCGACGCTGGCGCGTTCACGCGTGGTCATGTCGCCGCCGCGCAGTTCCGCCATGGCGCCGTGCAGCATTTTTTGCGTCAGCCCGCGCGACAGCGCCTCCAGCACCGCGTCCACGTCTTCCCCCTTGGCCAGCAATTTGCGGGCGCGGGCGATTTCGATGGCCCGCCATTCGTCGGCTTGGGCATTGATCTGCTGGATCAGCGGCACGGTGCTGCGTTGCTCCAGCCAGTGCAGAAAGCTCTGCACACCGGCGTCCACAATCGCTTCGGCCTGCGCGACTGCCGCTTGCCGGTTGGCCTGCGCGGTCTGCACCACGCCGGCCAAGTCGTCAACGGTGTAGAGGTAGATGTCCTCCAGGGCCTTGACCTCGACTTCGATGTCACGCGGCACCGCCAGGTCGACCATGAACATTGGCCGCCGCCGCCGCTTCTTCAGGGCGCGCTCCACCGAACCCAGTCCGATGATGGGCAGGGTGCTGGCGGTGCAACTCACCACGGCATCAAATTCATGCAGGCGTTCAGGCACGTCGGCCAGGCGCATCACTTCGGCGCCAAACTTGGCGGCCAGTTCCTCGCCACGCGACAGGGTCCGGTTGGCAATGGCGATGCTTTTGGGGTTCTTGGCGGCAAAGTGGGTGGCGCACAGGTCAATCATCTCGCCAGCACCGACAAACAAAATCCTGACCTCGCCCAGGTCTTCAAACAACTGCCCGGCCAGCCGCACCGCGGCGGCGGCCATGCTGATGGAGTGGGCGCCGATTTCGGTCGAGGTGCGCACCTCCTTGGCCACGGCAAACGAGCGCTGGAACAACTGACTCAGTGTGGTGCCCAGGGCGCCGGCGGCCTCGGCCGCACGCACCGCGTCCTTGATCTGGCCCAGGATCTGTGGTTCACCCAGCACCATCGAATCCAGCCCGCTGGCCACCCGGAAGGCGTGGCGTGCCGCCAAGCCGTCTTCCAGGGCATAGGTGTGGGCGCGTAACAATTCGGGAGAGACGCCACCGCTGTGCGCCAGCCAGTCCAGTGTGGGCTGCAATTCAGTCTGCTCCCCGGCACAGTAGATTTCGGTGCGGTTGCAGGTGGAGATCAGCGCGGCCTCGGGTTGCCGCGTCAGGGCGCCGCGCAGGGCCCGTAACGTGGGTTCAACCTGGTCGATGGCGAAGGCAAACCGACCGCGCAGATCGAGCGGTGCGGTCGTGTGATTGATACCTAATGCCCAGACTGCCATGATGGAATTATAAAATCAGCGCCATGCGCTTTGACCTGCATCACTTTTTTAAGTCTAGGGCCTGTCACTGATGGGTGTTCTGGCGCTGATCAACCATGCCATCAACTTTTTGGCGCCAGCCCTATGGCTGGCCTTGCTGCTGCCCCTGACGGCCCGGTTTTTTGTAAAAAAATGGCCTCCAGCCCGCAAGTTATCTGCCTATGCAGCTATACATTTTGTAGTTGGCGGCGTCGTGCTCGGCCTCGGCTTGGTGCTGTTTGGGCGCGACGGGAAAATGCTGACCTATCTGGCGCTGGTGGTCATGGGGGCCACCAGCCAGTGGCTCATGTCACGCCGGTGAGAACAGGTCAACCCGGTCGGTGATGATGCCATCGGTGCCCAGGTCCATCAGCCGCTGGGCCGTCGCTTCATCATTGACGGTGTAGCTGAGGGTGCGCAAGCCGGCGTTCCTGGCCTGGGCGACACTGGCGGTATCCCACAACGCATGGTCACAGATCACTGCCACACAACCCAGGCGCAGGGCGGTTTCCAGCCAGCCGGTCCAGAGTTCTTCGAGCAGCAAGCCGCGCGGCAGATCGGGCTGGTCCTGCAGCGCCCCCTCAAGCGCCGGCACGTCGAACGAACTCAGCAGCGGCGGCACTGCGGCGCCATGCCAGAGCCGTGCCGCGTGGCGCGCCACCACCTGGCCGGTGTGGTATTCGGTGCCCGGGGTGGGTTTGATCTCGATGTTCAGGTGATAGCGGTTACGCACGCAATACCGGGCCACGGCTTCAAACGTGGGCAGGGGTTCACCGGCAAATGCCCGGGAGTGCCAACTGCCGGCGTCCAGCAGGGCCAGCGTGCCCCAGGGGTGTTCACCGGCCACTGAACTGAGACCGCTGCCAAGTGCGTCACCGGCGTTGGTGGTGCGTTCCAAGGTGGCGTCGTGCAACAGGAACGGCACGCCGTCCGCACTGAGCTTGACGTCGCACTCGAACATGCGGTAGCCGTGGGCGGCACCGCAGCGAAAAGCGGCCAGGGTGTTTTCCGGGGCCAGTTTGCCGGCACCGCGGTGGGCAATCCAGCGGGGGTAGGGCCAAGGGAATGGGGTTGATTTCATACAGTGTTGTCTTTGCGCTTGCCGGTCGCGGCGTCAAAGTGGTGGATTTTGTCAGGTCGGGGTGTGACACAGATGGTGCTGCCCAGTTCCGCTGCGGTGTGGGACTCCTCCGTGCGGATGATGACCAGTTCGTCGGCACTGCCGTGTTGCCAGCGGCCATAGGTCAGCCGTTCGGCACCCAGCATTTCAACGGCTTCCACCTGCAAGGCCCAGCCGCTGGGGCTGATGTCCAGATGCTCGGGGCGCACACCCACGATGGTGGCGGGCGGCGCACCGGGGGCGTCTTTGAGCAGGTTCATCGGCGGCGAGCCCATGAAACCGGCGACAAAAGTGGTGGCCGGTCGGTTGTAGACCTCTTCAGGCGTGCCAAACTGTTCCATCACGCCGCCATTCATCACCATCATGCGCTGGGCCAGGGTCATGGCCTCGACCTGGTCATGGGTGACAAACAGGCTGGTGATGCCCAGTTCGCGGTGCAGTTTCTGGATTTCCAGCCGGGTCTGGGCGCGCAGCTTGGCATCCAGGTTGGAGAGCGGCTCGTCAAACAGGAACACCTGCGGCTGGCGCACGATGGCGCGGCCCATGGCCACCCGCTGGCGCTGACCACCGGAGAGTTCTCGTGGTTTGCGTTGCAGGAATGGGCCGATTTCGAGAATTTTGGCGGCCTTGTCGACCCGGGCCTTGATTTCCTCCAGCGGCACTTTGGCGATCTTCAGGCCATAAGCCATGTTGTCGAACACACTCATGTGCGGGTAGAGCGCATAGTTCTGGAACACCATGGCGATGTCGCGCTCGGAAGGCTCCAGATCATTGACCACGCGCGGGCCGATCGAAATCTGCCCGTCGCTGATTTCTTCCAGCCCGGCGACCATGCGCAACAGGGTGGATTTGCCACAACCCGAGGGGCCGACAATGACGATGAATTCGCCATCAGCAATCTCGGCATTGACTCCGTGGATGACCTGATTGGCGGCCTTGCCGGAACCGTAGCGTTTGATGACGTTTTGAAGAGTGATGGAAGCCATGAGGATCAGTAACGCCGTTCAGCGAGTGCGGGGTAATGGGGTGTTGGGAGGGTGCTTGACAAGGATGGCGGTTATTTCTCGGTATCCACCAAGCCTTTGACAAACCATTTCTGCATCAGCATCACCACCAGCGCTGGCGGCAGCATGGCCAGCACGGCGGTGGCCATGACGATGTTCCATTGCATCTCGGAGTCACCGCCGGAGATCATGCGTTTGATGCCGATCACCACCGGGTACATGTCCTCGTTGGTGGTGACCAGCAGCGGCCACAGGTACTGGTTCCAGCCGTAGATGAACTGGATGACAAACAGCGCGGCAATCGAGGTTTTGGACAGCGGCACCAGCACGTCCTTGAAAAAACGCATCGGTCCGGCGCCGTCCATGCGCGCCGCTTCCACCAGTTCCTCGGGCACGGTCAGGAAAAACTGCCTGAACAAGAAGGTGGCAGTGGCCGAGGCGATCAGCGGAATCGTCAGGCCCGCATAACTGTTGAGCATGCCCAGATCGGACACCACTTTGTAGGTCGGGCCAATGCGCACTTCCACTGGCAGCATCAGGGTGATGAAGATGGCCCAGAAAAAGAACATGCGAAACGGAAAACGGAAATAAACGATGGCGAAGGCCGACAACAATGAGATCGCGATCTTGCCGAGCGAGATCACCAGTGCCGTGATCAGGCTCACGATCATCATCTGTCCAACCGGTGCCTTGGAACCCGAACCACCACCCGTGCCATTCCAGGCGGCGGCGTAGTTCTCCAGCAAATGCCCGCCGGGCAGCAGCGGCATCGGGGTTTGCACAATGGCTTGCGCGGTCTGGGTCGAGGCGACAAAGGTCAGGTAGAGCGGAAAGGCCACCACCAGCACGCCCAGAATCAGGATAACGTGGGCCAGAATGCCCAGCGTGGCGCGGCGTTCAACCATGGGGAAGGGCTTTCATCAGTAGGTCACCTTTTTTTCGACAAAGCGGAACTGCACCACAGTGAGCGCCACCACAATCACCATCAGCACCACCGACTGCGCTGCGGAGCCGCCCAAGTCCATCGCTTTGAAACCGTCAAAATACACCTTGTAGACCAGAATCGCGGTGTCCTTGCCGGGGCCGCCCTGGGTGGCTGCATCAATGATGGCAAAGGTGTCAAAAAAGGCGTAGACGACGTTGATCACCAGCAGGAAAAACGTGGTGGGTGACAACAGCGGGAAGATGATGCTCCAGAAACGCCGCCACGGCCGGGCGCCATCAATGGCCGCAGCCTCAATCAAGGATTTCGGAATGCTCTGCAGCCCGGCCAAAAAGAACAAAAAGTTGTAGGAGATCTGTTTCCAGACCGCCGCCATCACCACCAGGGCCATGGCGTGGTTGCTGTTGAGCAGGTGGTTCCAGTCGACGCCGACGGCGCGCAGCCAGTAGGACACCACGCCCACGCTGGGCGCAAACATGAACAGCCACAACACGCCAGCCACGGCAGGCGCCACCGCATAAGGCCAGATCAGCAGGGTTTTGTAGGCCAGCGCTCCTTTGACCACGCGGTCGGCAAATACCGCCAGCAGCAGCGACAGGCTGATGCCGACGATGGCCACCAGGGTAGAAAAAATGGCGGTGGTATAGAACGAGGCCAGATAGGTTTCGTCCTTCCACAGGTTGCGGAAGTTGTCCAGTCCGACCCAGTCCACCGAGGTGCCGAAGGCGTCTGACTGCTGCACCGACTGCAGCAGGGCCTGGCCCGCCGGCCAGAAGAAAAATACCGCAATGATGACCACCTGGGGTGCCATCAGCACCCAAGGCAGCCATCGGGAGCGGAAAAAAACGCGTTTTTCCACAGGCCGTGCTTAACTCTTCTTGTTGGCTTTTTCGAAACGGTCCAGCAGTTCGTTGCCGCGTTTCACGATCGAGTCCAGCGCGTCTTTGGGCGATTTTTTGCCACCCCAAACCTGTTCGAGTTCTTCGTCCTCGATGGTGCGGATCTGGACATAGTTGCCCAGTCGGATGCCGCGTGACTTGTCGGTCACCTTGCGGATCATCTGGTTCACAGCCACATCGGTGCCCGGGTTCTCCTTGTAGAAGCCGGATTTTTCGGTCAACTGGAAGGCCGCCGTGGTGATGGGCAGGTAGCCGGTGCGCTTGTGGCTGGCTGACTGCACTTCGGGACTGGAGAGGTAGGTGAAGAACTCGGCCACACCTTTGTACTCATCCGCCTTCTTGCCGGCCATGACCCACAGGCTGGCACCACCAATCACGGTGTTTTGCGGCGCACCGGGGACGTCCGGGTAGTAGGGCAGGGGAGCCAGGCCATAGGCAAACTTGGCGTTTTTCTTCACATTGCCATAAAAACCGCTGGAGGTGGTGATCATGGCGCATTCACCCGAGACAAAGGTGGCTTCCGGCACATTGGCCCGGCCCTTGTAGACAAACAAGCCCTGCTTGGCCATGTTGGAGAGGTTGTCAATGTGGCGCACATGCAAGTCCGAGTTGACCTTCATGCGGGCGTCCATGCCCGCCAGACCATTGGCCTTGCTGGCAAATTCCACGTTGTGCCAGGCCGAGAAGCTCTCCATCTGGGTCCAGCCCTGCCAGGCGATGGTCAATGGGCATTTGTGGCCATTGGCCTTGAGTTTGGCGGCAGCCAGCGCCACTTCGGGCCAGCTGCTGGGTGCTTTGCTGGCGTCCAGCCCGGCTGCCTTGAAGGCATCCTTGTTGTAATAAAACACGGTCGTGGAGCTGTTGAAGGGCATGCTCAGCATCTCTCCGCTGGGTGCCGTGTAATAACCGGCCACAGCTGAGATATAGGCCTTGGGGTCAAACTTCTGGCCGGCATCTTTCATGACCTTGCCCACCGGCACAATGGCGTTCTTGCTGGCCATCATGGTGGCGGTGCCGACTTCAAACACTTGCAGGATGTGGGGGGCGTTGCCAGCGCGGAAAGCGGCCACAGCCGAGGTCATGGATTCGTCGTAGGTGCCTTTGTAGGTTGGCACAATCTTGTAATTGCTCTGGCTGGCATTGAAGTTTTTGGCCAGGTCGTTGACCCATTCACCGTTGACAGCGGTCATGGAATGCCACCATTGGATTTCCGTCACAGCGTGAGCGGACAAGGCCAGGGAGGCGGCCATTGCTGCGGCTGCAAGTTTCAATTTCATGCGAACTCCTCAAAGGTTAAAAGGTAGAGCGTAAGTCGAAATCGTGAAGGATTCGTGACATCATCATGTCTATCTGCTCAAGCTTTGATTAAACGCAGAAACCCGGCTTGACCGCATCAGGGTTTACATGAGGGTGGTGTTGGCGCTCTCCATCAGAGCAGTAGGGTAATGCTGCGCTGCGGTAACATCGCCCACCCAGCCGGGACGCGCCTTTGACAGGGCGTCAAAGCGCCGTTTGGCTGCCATCACTCCACCCATGAACGCTCCCATCCAGCTTAAGTCTTTGTTGCCCGCAGGTGCTCCAGCGCCCCACGGGCCGGAACGCATTCGCGAAATTCCGTACAACTACACCTCGTTTTCCGACCGCGAAATCGTCATCCGCCTGCTGGGTGAGTCGGCCTGGGGCTGGCTGAACCAGTTGCGCGAAGAGCGCCGCACTGGCCGCTCGGCACGGATGTTATATGAGGTGCTGGGCGACATCTGGGTGGTGCAGCGCAACCCCTATTTGCAGGATGACCTGTTGGACAACCCCAAACGTCGGGTGTTGCTGGTGCAGGCCCTGCAGCACCGGCTAGGCGAGGTGGAAAAGCGCCGCACGCCACAGACTGACCCCGAGCGCGACATCCTGGTGGGGCGGCTGCTGGATGCAGCCCATCAGGCGGTGCAGGCGTTTGACGCCGCGTTTGTCGAAACCGCCATGCTGCGGCGCAAGGCGCAGCGCACGTTTGCCAAGCTCACCGCCAAGGACAACATCAAGTTTGATGGCCTGAGCCGGGTCAGCCATGTGACCGATGCGACCGACTGGCGCGTCGAGTACCCGTTTGTGGTGCTGACGCCCGACACTGAGGCCGAGATGGCGCATCTGGTCAAGGGCTGTATCGAGCTGGGCCTGACCATCATCCCGCGTGGCGGCGGCACCGGCTACACCGGCGGTGCGATTCCGCTGACCTGGAAGAGTGTGGTGATCAACACCGAAAAACTGGAGGCCATGAGCGAGGTCGAAATGCTCAAGCTGCCGGGCCTGGATCATGAAGTGGGCACGGTCTGGTCAGAAGCCGGGGTGGTCACCAACCGCGTGGCGCATGCCGCCGAGCGTGCCGGTTTTGTGTTTGCCGTGGAC
>NZ_JAQTWM010000009.1:49852-64928 GCF_028689305.1 Rhodoferax sp.
CGAGGTCGAAATGCTCAAGCTGCCGGGCCTGGATCATGAAGTGGGCACGGTCTGGTCAGAAGCCGGGGTGGTCACCAACCGCGTGGCGCATGCCGCCGAGCGTGCCGGTTTTGTGTTTGCCGTGGACCCAACCTCGTCGGAAGCCTCGTGTATTGGCGGCAACATTGCCATGAACGCTGGTGGCAAAAAGGCCGTGTTATGGGGCACGGCGCTGGACAACTTGGCCAGCTGGCGCATGGTGACCCCGCAGGCCGAGTGGCTGGAGGTGACCCGCATTGGCCACAACATGGGCAAGATCCATGACGTGGATGTGGCCAGTTTTGAGCTGCAGTATTTCAAGGCCGACGGCAAAACGCCGCTGCGCCAAGAGCGCCTGGACATTCCTGGCAAAACCTTCCGCAAGGAAGGCCTGGGCAAGGACGTGACCGACAAGTTTTTGAGCGGTCTGCCGGGCATTCAAAAAGAAGGCTGCGATGGCCTGATCACCAGCGCGCGCTGGGTGGTGCACCGCATGCCCAAACACACCCGCACCGTGTGCCTGGAGTTTTTTGGCAACGCCAAGGATGCGGTGCCCAGCATCGTCGAGATCAAGGACTTCATGTTCGCCGAGCAAAAGCGTTCAGGCGTGGTGCTGGCGGGGCTGGAACACCTGGATGACCGCTACCTGCGGGCGGTGGGTTATGCCACCAAGTCCAAAAAAGGCGCGCAGGCGCAGCCGGGTTCCAGCATCACCGTGCCCAAGATGGTGCTGTTTGGTGACATCGCCGGTGACGATGCCGATGAGGTGGCTCGCGTTACCTCGGAAGTGGTACGGATTGCCAACTCACGCCATGGTGAAGGTTTCATTGCCATCAGCCCGGAGGCGCGTAAAAAGTTCTGGCTCGATCGCAAGCGCACGGCGGCGATTTCCAAACACACCAACGCCTTCAAGATCAACGAAGACGTGGTGATTCCGCTGCCGCGCATGGCCGAGTACACCGATGGCATTGAGCGCATCAACATCGAACTGAGCCTGTCCAACAAACTGGCTTTGTGTGATGCGCTGGAAACATTCTTTACCCAGGGCAACCTGCCTTTGGGGCAGCAGGACGCTGCCGAAGGTATTTCCGCCGCCGAGTTGCTGGAAGACCGGGTCGCCCAGGCGCAAGCTTTGCTGGCGGACGTGCGGCAGTTGTGGTCCGGCTGGCTGCGGGACGTGGGCACGCTGTTTGAGCAGCTGCAGGATCACAGCTTGCGCGCCAGTTGGAAAACGCAGATCCGCCAGCCGCTGCAGCAGATTTTCAGCGGCAGCGCGTTTGATCCGATCCTGGCTGAGTGCAACGCCATTCACCAGCGCGTGCTCAAAGGGCGGGTCTGGGTGGCGCTGCACATGCATGCCGGTGACGGCAATGTGCACACCAATATCCCGGTCAACAGCGACGACTACGACATGCTGCAAGCGGCGCACGGAGCGGTCAAGCGCATCATGGCGCTGGCGCGTTCGCTGGATGGTGTGATCTCGGGGGAGCACGGCATTGGCATCACCAAGCTGGAATTTTTGAGCGATGCGGAGCTGGCGCCATTCACCGCTTACAAGGCCAAGGTGGACCCCGAAGGGCGTTTCAATCGAGGCAAGCTGCTACGAAATGCAGAGCGTCACATCAAGGAGGGACGTGGGCTGGATGGTAATTTGGCCATTTATGCCGATCTGACCAACGCCTACACGCCGAGTTTTGGCCTGATGGGGCATGAGTCCATCATCATGCAGCAGTCCGATATCGGGGCGATTGCCGACAGCGTGAAGGACTGCCTGCGCTGCGGCAAGTGCAAGCCGGTGTGCTCCACCCATGTGCCACGCGCCAACCTGTTGTACAGCCCGCGTAACAAGATCCTGGCCACCTCACTGCTGGTGGAAGCTTTCCTCTACGAGGAGCAGACCCGTCGAGGCATCTCGATCCGCCACTGGCAGGAATTTGAAGATGTGGCCGATCACTGCACGGTGTGCCACAAGTGCTTGTCACCGTGCCCGGTGAAGATCGATTTTGGTGACGTGTCGATGGCCATGCGCAACCTGCTGCGCAAAATGGGCCAGAAGAGTTTCCGCCCGGCCGGGGCTGCAGCGATGTTCATGCTCAACGCCACGAATCCTGAGACCATCAAGCTGGCGCGCTCGGTCATGGTCAATGTGGCCATCAAGGCGCAGCGTCTGGCGGCCGATGTGCTCAAGGTGGTGGCGCGTCAGCAGACCAAGGCGCCGCCGGCCACACTGGGTGTGGCGCCGTTGAAAGAACAGGTGATTCATTTCGTCAACAAGAAACTGCCCGGCGGTTTGCCCAAGAAAACGGCCCGCGCCTTGCTTGACATTGAAGACCGGGACTATGTGCCGATCATCCGCGACCCGGCTGCTACTACCGCCGAGACCGAAGCCGTGTTTTATTTCCCAGGTTGTGGCTCCGAGCGGCTATTCAGTCAGGTGGGGCTGGCCACGCAGGCCATGTTGTGGCATGCCGGGGTGCAGACCGTGTTGCCGCCAGGTTATCTGTGCTGTGGTTACCCACAACGCGGTGCCGGCCAGTTTGACAAGGCCGAAAAAATGATCACCGACAACCGGGTGTTGTTCCACCGCGTGGCCAACACGCTGAACTACCTGGACATCAAGACGGTGGTGGTGAGCTGTGGCACTTGTTATGACCAGTTGCAGGGTTACGAGTTCGACAAGATCTTCCCGGGTTGTCGCATCATTGACATTCACGAATACCTGCTGGAAAAAGGCATCACGCTGGCCAATGCCGGTGCTTTCCTGTTCCATGACCCCTGCCACAGCCCGATGAAGTTGCAGGAGCCGATCAAAACCGTCAAGGCGCTGCTCGGGAACAATGTGATCCAGTCCGAACGGTGCTGTGGGGAATCGGGCACGTTGGCGCTGAATCGCCCTGATATTTCGACCCAGGTGCGTTTTCGCAAGGAGGAAGAAATCCTCAAGGGGGAGGCCCAGTTGCGCGCCACAGGGGCTTTGGGGGCGAAAGGCAACGTCAAGATATTGACCAGTTGCCCGGCCTGTTTGCAAGGCCTGAGCCGGTATGGTGATGACTTGCAAAACGGTCTGCTGGAGGCCGATTACATCGTGGTCGAGATGGCCAACCAGATTCTGGGCCAGCAGTGGATGCCCGACTACGTCAAGAAAGCCAATAACGGCGGTATTGAGCGGGTGCTGGTTTGAGCCCGCGTCGGGCGGTATGAAAAACACGAGGAGATTTACCATGGCAGGTCTACAAGCCGGTGCACCCAGCCCGGAAAACATCACGGTGCATGGCGCCTCACGGGTGCTGGAGATCAGTTTCTCGGACGGCGCGAGTTACCGCATCCCGTTTGAGTTGATGCGGGTGTATTCGCCCTCAGCCGAGGTTGCCGGCCACGGTCCGGGCCAGGAGGTGCTGCAGACCGGCAAGCGCGAGGTTGTGGTGACGGATCTGGCGCCGGTGGGTAACTATGCGGTGCAGCCGACTTTTTCGGACGGCCACAGCACGGGTATCTATTCCTGGGATTACCTGTATTTTCTGGGTTCGCAGCAAGACCAGCTTTGGTCCGACTATTTCGGGCGGCTGGCTGCCGCCGGTGTGGAGCGTGACGCACCGATGCCCGAGAAGGCGGCGCACGCTTGTGGCAGCCACTGACATGGACTGAAGGCCGTTGCAGGGAGTCCCGACCTGCCACAAGCGTTTCGTTACTATCAAAATAGAAGCGGTTGACGCCTGTTTTATCTGGGGTCAAGCGCAGTTTCATTAAAATTGCAACAAATCCTTACGGACCACCGGGGCAATCTGTTCCTGAGCCGGGGGATCATCACTACCATCAAAGTCATGAGCACTACCCATTTTGGATTCAAGAGCGTCGATGAGGCGGAAAAAGCCAGCCATGTCAAAGGTGTGTTTGACTCGGTGGCGCCCAAATACGACCTGATGAATGATCTGATGTCGATGGGTCTGCACCGGCTCTGGAAAGCCTATACCGTCACGGTGGCCAATCTGAAAGAGGGTGATCAAGTGCTCGATATTGCCGGTGGTACCGGCGATTTGGCGCTGGCGTTCGCCAAAAAAGTTGGCAAGAGCGGCCGTGTTGTGCACACCGACATCAACGAGGCCATGTTGCGCACGGGTCGTGACCGTCTGCTCGACGAAGGTGTGGTGTTGCCCACCGTGGTGTGTGATGCCGAAAAACTGCCTTTTCCTGACCATCATTTCGACCTGGTCAGTGTGGCTTTTGGCCTGCGCAACATGACACACAAGGACGTGGCCTTGGCTGAGATGAACCGGGTGCTCAAGCCGGGTGGCAAGCTGTTGGTGCTGGAGTTCTCCAAGGTGGCCAAACCACTGGAAAAAGCCTACGACTGGTATTCGTTCAAGGTTCTGCCCAAGCTGGGTGAACTGGTTGCCGGTGATTCGGCCAGTTACCAGTATCTGGCCGAGTCGATTCGCATGCATCCGGGGCAGGAGGAGCTCAAAGCCCTGATGAAGGCTAATGGCTTTGGCCATGTGGACTACCATAATTTGACCGGGGGTCTGGTAGCCTTGCATGTGGGGATCAAATGTTGATGGGAATCAACATTGAGTTTGTCAGATAACTATTTTTGGAGACGGTATGAAACGTTGGCTTTGGGTGGTGGCGATGAGTTTGGCATTGATGGCGGGTCACGCCGATGCCGCCAAACGCCTGGGTGGTGGCCTGTCGATGGGCAAGCAGTCCAGCAATGTGACGCAGCGCCAGGCGGCACCTGCTGCGCCGACCCAGGCCGGCACGGCAACGGCCACCAAGAACCCGACCCCAGCGGCAACCCCTGCCGCCGCTGCGCCCAAGAAGCCTTGGGGCGCCATGCTGGGCGGTCTGGCTGCTGGTCTGGGACTGGCTTGGTTGGCCCATTCACTCGGGTTGGGCGAGGCCATGGGGCAGTTCATGATGTTCGCCCTGTTGGCACTGGTGATCATGGTAGCCGTGGGTTGGTTCATGCGTTCCCGTAAAACGCAGGGTGGTGCACAGCCTGCTTCGCCATTTGCCTTTCAGGGGGCAGGGCCGGCAGGTCAGCCTGTGGCGCCGGCCAGTTATCGTCCGGAAAATGTGGGTAATGATGCGTCTGCCCGTCCCTGGGAGCGCACTGCCACGGCCTTTGACAGCAGCAATGCGGCTGGCGGCTCAATGATCGGTTCGGGTCTGTTGGGGGCACAAACCTGGGGTATTCCTGCTGGTTTTGACACGGATGGTTTCCTGCGTTCGGCCAAGGCCAACTTCGTGTCACTTCAGGCGGCCTGGGATAAATCCGACATTGCGGCACTGCGGGTCATGATGACAGATGGCATGCTGAAAGAAATCCAGGCGCAGCTGGCGGAGCGCGAGGTGCACACCGGTGGTCCGGTGAACATGACGGATGTGGTGATGATTGAAGCGCATCTGCTGGGCATTGAGGACCTGGGTGAGGACTACATGGCCAGCGTCGAGTTTTCCGGCATGATCCGTGAGGAGCCGTCGGCCGGTCCGAGTCCGTTCCGCGAGGTCTGGAACATGACCAAGCCCAAGAACGGTCAGAGCGGCTGGCTGGTGGCCGGGGTCCAAGCCCTGCAATAAAAAGCTGGCTTCCAAAATTCAGGAATAATCGGGGACTATGGCAACACAGTCCCCTTTTTCATTGCTGGAAGACTTCCTCCAGAAACTCCCTTTACCCAAATTGCAGCCGCCCGCCTGGGCCGTGACCGAGGCGCAGCGACGTATGGTGCTGCTGCTCAATCATGTGCTGATGCAGGAGAGTGAGGCCACCGCCCGTTTGGCGCGGCAGAAGGGCCAGGTCATGCTGGTTCAGTGGCGTTCTTTTTCGTTCAAGCTCGAGGCCACGGCCGCCGGTTTGCTGGATTTGGCAGCGCCTGAAGCCAAACCCGATCTGGTATTGACGGTGACCGAAGAATCAGCCCTGTCGCTGGCACAGAATGCCTTGCGTGGCGAGAAGCCTGCCGTGCGGATCGACGGTGATGTACAACTGGCGGCGGAAGTCAATTGGCTCACGGAGCATGTGCGTTGGGACCTGGAAGAGGATCTGGCGCGCATCATGGGTGACGTGCCGGCCCGCACCTTGAGCCAGATGGCCCAAGGCCTGGTGGCCGGTTTGCGCCAGTTTGTCGCCAAGGCAGCGACCTTTGTGCCTGGTTCATCGTCCCAATGACACGCCTTTTTCGTGGCGCCTTCATTGTCTGGGTGCTGTTGCGTTATGGGCTGGATGAACTGGTTCTTTCCAGCCTGAAAAGCCCGTTGCTCAGGCGTTTGGCCCGGGTGGTGTCATTCGGGCGCAATCTGCAGGCTCCACGCGGCCAGCGCATCCGCCAGGCGCTCGAGAGTCTGGGGCCGATTTTTGTCAAGTTTGGGCAGGTGTTGTCCACCCGCCGTGACTTGATGCCGGTGGACATTGCCGATGAATTGGCCCTGCTGCAGGACCGGGTGCCGCCATTTCCAAATGATGTGGCGGTCGGCATCATCGAAAAAGCTTTCAAGAAGAAAATTGGCGACATCTTTGTGTCGTTTGAACAGCAGCCGGTGGCCAGCGCCTCGATTGCCCAGGTGCATTTCGCCGTGCTCAAGGACCGCCAGGGCCAGCATCGTGACGTGGCGGTCAAGGTGCTTCGCCCGGGCATGTTGTCGGTGATCGACAAGGATCTGGACCTGATGCGCATGATGGCTGGCTGGCTGGAGAGCCTGTCCACAGATGGCCGGCGTCTCAAGCCGCGCGAGGTGGTTGCCGAGTTTGACAAATACCTGCATGACGAGCTGGACTTGGTGCGTGAGGCCTCCAGCGCTGCGCAGTTGCGCCGCAACATGGCGGACCTGGAGCTGGTGCTGATTCCCGAGATGTTCTGGGACTATTGCATGCCTGATGTGATGGTGATGGAACGCATGACCGGCATTCCCATCAACCAGATTGACCGTCTGCGTGCGGCTGGGGTGGATATCCCGAAGCTGGCGCGTGACGGTGTCACCATCTTCTTTACCCAGGTGTTTCGCGATGGTTTTTTTCATGCGGACATGCACCCGGGCAATATCCAGGTCAGTGTGAATCCGGCCACATTCGGACGTTACATCTCGCTGGACTTCGGTATCGTTGGTACCTTGACCGAGATTGACAAGGAATATCTGGCACAGAACTTCACCGCGTTTTTCCGGCGTGATTACAAGCGTGTGGCGGAGTTGCATATCGAGTCGGGCTGGGTGCCGGCGTCCACCCGGGTTGATGAGCTGGAGTCGGCGATTCGCTCGGTGTGTGAGCCCTATTTCGACCGGCCATTGAAGGAAATATCCCTGGGCATGGTGTTGATGCGCCTGTTCCAGACTTCCCGGCGTTTCCATGTGGAGATTCAGCCGCAGCTGGTTCTGTTGCAAAAAACACTGCTGAATATCGAAGGTTTGGGACGCCAGCTTGATCCCGAGCTGGACCTGTGGGCCACGGCCAAACCGTTCCTGGAAAAATGGATGATGAACCAGATCGGTCCCAAAAAGTTGCTCGACGAGTTGCGCAATGAAGGGCCGCGGTATGCCAAGTTGCTGCCCGAATTGCCCCGTTTGCTGTTTGACTTCCTGCAGAACAATTCGCGGGGCCGGGGGGCGGAACTCCAGGCCTTGCTGGCAGAGCAGAAGAAGACCAATCGCCTGCTTTCTGCCATTGTTTATGGCGGTGTTGGTTTTGTGCTGGGTCTGCTGGTGATGCAGCTCATGGTACGGATTCGGCTCTTTTAGCCTCCCAGGGCGTGTCAGCGGCACGCAGACCCGTGCGACTTTATAATCACCGGCTTTGCGGCTCTTTCTCCAGTCTGATCATCATGCCAATTTATGCCTATAAATGCGAGTCCTGCGGGTTTGCCAAGGATGTGTTGCAAAAAATTTCTGACCCGGTGTTGACGGATTGCCCGGCTTGTGGAAAGGCTTCTTTCTCCAAACAATTGACGGCTGCCGGTTTCCAGCTCAAAGGGTCGGGTTGGTATGCCACTGATTTCAAAGGCGGCAGTGGTGGTGCGGCAGCGACGGCGCCCGCAGCTGCTGCAGCACAAACGGCTGCACCATCGGGCAGTGCAACGGAGACGGCCGTTGCACCGACCACTGGCTGTGGCAGTGGTTGTGCCTGCCACAGCTGAGACTTGACTGGAAGCACCCGTGCCCCTCAAAAAATACCTGCTCACTGGCCTGCTGGTCTGGCTGCCGCTGGCGATCACCATCTGGGTGTTGCTGTGGCTGGTGGGTTTGCTCGACGGCATTTTTGTCGCCTTGCTGACCGCTGCCCAGGCCGTCTCCCCGGAATCCATGGCGGTGTTCTGGGATCAGTTCAAGCATATTCCCGGTTTGGGGGTGGTGCTGGTTTTCAGTGCCTTGTTGCTGACGGGGTCGCTGGTGTCCAATGTGGCCGGGCGCTGGTGGTTGGCCCAATGGCATCGCTTGCTGACCAACATTCCGGTTTTCAAATCCATCTACAACAGTGTCAAAAAAGTTTCTGACACCCTGTTTTCCAGTAATGGCAATGCTTTTCGCACCGCCTTGCTGGTGCAGTACCCGCGCGCAGGCTCCTGGACCATTGCGTTCCAGACCGGTTCTCCTGGCGGTGAAGTGGCGCAACATCTGGGAGGCGACTTTGTCAGCGTTTATGTGCCCACCACCCCCAATCCGACCAGCGGTTTCTTCCTCATGCTGCCGCGCTCCGATGTGATCGAACTCAAGATGAGTGTGGACGAAGCCTTGACCTATGTCATCTCGATGGGTTCGGTGGCTCCGAGCCCGCCTGGCGGCGTTTCGGGCCAATAGTTTTTGACAACCTTGCCACCCCTGAGGGTGGTTATTGAAAGCAGTTTTTTTATGGCAATGCGTTCTCACTATTGTGGTTTGGTCACAGAAGCCCTGTTGGGCCAAACCGTTACCTTGTGTGGTTGGGTCAATCGTCGCCGTGACCACGGTGGCGTGATTTTTGTGGACGTGCGTGACCGCGAAGGTTACGTGCAGGTGGTGTGTGACCCGGACCGGGCCGAGATGTTCAAGGTGGCTGAAGATTTGCGCAACGAGTTTTGTATTCAGGTCAAGGGCCTGGTGCGCGCACGCCCTGAGGGCACCATCAACGATAACCTGAAGAGTGGCAAGATCGAAGTCTTGTGTCATGAACTCAAGGTGCTCAACCCGTCGGTGACACCGCCGTTTCAGCTGGATGAAGAAAATCTCAGCGAGACCACACGCCTGACACATCGTGTGCTGGATTTGCGTCGTCCCTACATGCAAAACAACCTGATGCTGCGTTATCGCGTGGCGATGGAAGTGCGCAAGTTTCTCGATGCCAATGGTTTTGTGGACATTGAAACCCCGATGCTCACCAAGAGCACACCCGAAGGTGCGCGTGACTATCTGGTGCCCAGCCGGGTTCACGATGGGCATTTCTTCGCGCTGCCACAGAGCCCGCAATTGTTCAAGCAGTTGCTGATGGTGGCCGGTTTTGACCGTTATTACCAGATCACCAAGTGTTTCCGTGACGAAGACCTGCGGGCTGATCGTCAGCCTGAATTCACCCAGATCGATATTGAAACCTCTTTCATGGAAGAGGAAGACATCCGTGACATGTTCCAGGGCATGATCAAAACGGTGTTCCAGAACACCCTCGGTGTGGACTTGGGTGAGTTCCCGGTCATGACCTATCAGGAAGCGGCGCGCCGCTTTGGCTCCGACAAGCCTGACCTGCGTGTCAAGCTGGAATTCACCGAACTGACCGATGTGATGAAGGATGTGGACTTCAAGGTGTTCTCGGGTGCTGCCAACATGAAAAATGGCCGTGTGGTGGCCCTGCGTGTGCCGGGCGCGGCGCGGGAGACCGGCGGGCTTTCCCGTGGCGAAATTGATGCCTACACCGAGTTTGTGAAGATTTACGGCGCCAAGGGCCTGGCCTATATCAAGGTCAACGAGCTGGCCAAGGGACGTGATGGTCTGCAGTCTCCCATCGTCAAGAACCTGCATGACGGGGCGATTGCTGAAATCCTCAAGCGCACCGGCGCCCAGGATGGTGACCTGCTGTTTTTTGGCGCGGACAAGGAAAAGGTGGTCAACGACGCCATTGGCGCCTTGCGCATCAAGATCGGTCATAGCGAGTTCGGCAAGAAAAATGGCCTGTTTGAAGACCGCTGGGCGCCCATGTGGGTGGTGGACTTCCCGATGTTCGAGCATGACGAGGAATCCGATCGCTGGGTGGCGGTGCATCACCCGTTCACGGCGCCCAAGGACGGCCATGAGGATTTGATGGTCACTGATCCGGGCAAGTGCATTTCCAAGGGTTATGACATGGTGCTCAACGGCTGGGAGATGGGCGGCGGTTCGGTCCGTATCCACCGTGCTGATGTCCAGCAAAAAGTGTTTGATGCCCTGAAGATCAGCCCTGAAGAGGCTCAGCTCAAGTTCGGCTTCCTGCTGGATGCCCTGCAATACGGCGCTCCGCCGCATGGTGGCCTGGCTTTTGGCCTGGACCGTATCGTGACGCTGATGACGGGGGCCGAATCGATTCGTGACGTGATTGCTTTCCCCAAAACCCAGCGTGCCCAGTGTCTGCTGACCCAGGCACCGTCGCCAGTGGATGAAAAACAATTGCGTGAATTGCACATCCGGCTGCGCAATGCCGAGGCTGTGAAGGCGGGCTGAACAACCTCCGGTTCGATGGAATCAGCAGGAAAAAAGGGCGCGTGATGCGCCCTTTTTTTGTTACTCGCGGGCGACGTTTCAATGACTAGAATGAACGTTCCAACCTGAGAGGCCCCCCATGCCTGGTGTCGATGTCTGCGGTGTCTGATCTGCCCATGTCCTTCAAGATACCTGAGTCTGTCCTGGTGGTGATCTATACCCCGGCACGGGACGTGTTGCTGATCAAACGAGCGGATGCCCCTGAATTCTGGCAATCCGTGACCGGCAGCAAAGACACTTTGGATGAGTCCTTTGAACTAACGGCCCGACGCGAGGTATTTGAAGAAACCGGCCTGGATTGCCGCACCGGTTCACCGCTTTACCCCCATCTTCATGATTGGGGCCTGGAGAATGTGTATGACATTTATCCCCAATGGCGCCACCGCTACGCACCGGGGGTTTTCCTGAATACCGAACATCTGTTTGGCCTGGAAGTGCCGGTGGGGGCGTCTGTGCGTTTGAACCCGCGCGAGCACACCGCTTACCAGTGGTTGCCTTATAGCCAGGCCGCTGACCGGTGTTTCTCGTCGTCCAATGCGGAGGCTTGTCTATTGCTGCCGCATTTTTTCAGCAGGACCGGATGCGTATGAGCGGCATGATTCGCGTAGCCACCTACAACATTCACAAAGGTGTTCAGGGCCTGGGCCCGACCCGTCGGCTGGAGATCCATAACCTTGGGCTGGCGGTGGAGGCGCTGGATGCCGACGTGGTCTGCCTGCAGGAAGTGCGCCACGTCAATCGCCGCGAGCAGGATTACTTTCAACATTGGCCTAAACAGGGGCAGGCT
This sequence comes from Rhodoferax sp., assembly GCF_028689305.1. Classification (GTDB taxonomy): domain Bacteria; phylum Pseudomonadota; class Gammaproteobacteria; order Burkholderiales; family Burkholderiaceae_C; genus Rhodoferax. The sequence continues at coordinate 61,347 of NZ_JAQTWM010000009.1, forward strand.
GATTTTCTGGCGCCGCTGGGGTTTGAGGCGGTTTACCGGACCAATGCGGTGACCCGTCACGGAGAGCATGGCAATGCACTGCTGTCGCGCTGGCCGGTGCTGGCGCACCAGCATGAAGACATGTCTGACCACCGTTTCGAGCAACGTGGCCTGCTGCATGTCGAGTTGCTGATCCATGGGCGCAGTGTGCATGTGCTGGTGGTGCATCTGGGGCTGATTCGTGCCAGCCGGGTGCGTCAGGTGGCCCAGCTCATGCAGTTTGTCCAGCGGGAGGTCCCGGCAGATGCCCCGTTGTTGATTGCCGGGGATTTCAATGATGGTGGTGCACGGCTGCGCGATGCGTTTGTCCGTATGGGCCTGCACGCGTGGCAGGGTGATGTGCAGCCCACGTTCCCATCGCGGATGCCGCTGGTGCAACTCGATCATGTGTTTGCCCGCGGCCTGCAGCCGCTGGGAGCGTCGGTGCCACGTGGCCGGGTCTGGTGGCGGATGTCCGACCATTTGCCCTTGATTGCCGAATTTTTGTTACCGGAATGACCGGGGCAGCATGTCTGACTACCTGACGGGCCACCGGGTACAGCTGCTACAGGGGGCCAGTGAGTTTTTTGAGGCACTGATCCAGGAGATGGATGCCGCCTTGCACGAGGTCCGGCTGGAAACCTATATTTTTAATGTCCAGGGTTCGGGCGAGCAGGTGGCGCAGGCCCTGATGCGTGCCGCCGGACGCGGTGTGGCGGTGTTTCTGGCTACGGACGGTGTGGGCACCCCCAGGCTGCCTGAGCCCTGGCCGCAGCAACTGGCGGCTGCCGGTGTGCAGTGGCTGGTTTATTCGCCTTTGGGACGGCTCGGGCTGCTGGTGCCAAGCCGCTGGCGCCGCCTGCATCGCAAACTCTGTGTGGTCGATGGCCATGTGGCATTTTGCGGCGGCATCAATGTGCTCGACGATTGGTGGGACCCGCATCATGGGGCACTGGACGGACCGCGGTTTGACTTTGCCGTTCGGGTGACCGGGCCGCTGGTTCAGGCCGCGCATACCGCCATGGCGCAGTTCTGGTGGCGGCTGCGGGCAGTACGCAGTGCCCAGCAGGTGGACTGGACCGGTGCCTGGGAGGCACTGCAGCAGGCCGTGCGCGAGAAGCGGCAAGCTGACCATGTGGAGGAGCGGCACGGCGGCGCACGGGCAGAACTGGTCTTGCGCGACAACGTGCGTTACCGTACCCGGATTGAACGCGCCTACCGCCAGGCCTTGGGGGAAGCGCGGCACAGCATCATTCTGGCGCATGCCTATTTCTTGCCCAGCCGCAAAATCCGCAAAAGCTTGATTCATGCCGCTCAGCGTGGGGTGCGGGTGCGCTTGCTGCTGCAAGGGCGTTACGAGTATTTCATGCAGTATCACGCCGCGCATGCGCTGTACGACAGCCTGCTGGCCGCCGGGGTGGAAATTTACGAATATCAATCCAGCTTTTTGCACGCCAAGGTGGCGGTGGTGGACGACCATTGGGCCACGGTGGGTTCGTCCAACATCGACCCGCTGAGCTTGCTGTTGGCGCGGGAAGCCAATGTGGTGGTGTCGGACCAGAAGTTTGCCAAAGACCTGCGACTGCAGCTGGAGCAGGCCATGGCCAAGCATGCCTTGCGTCTGGATCTGCAGCGTCACGTCCGGCGTCCGGTTGGGCAAAAGCTGCGCGACCATGCGGCACTGCTGCTGATGCGCACCTTGCTCTTCATTTACGGGAAACGCTATTAATAATATAGCTTAAACATCAATGAATACGTGGGCTAACAGCCAATAACCCTTATGAATAAACACTGATACCATCCTTGCCTGTATTTTTTACTTTGACGCACACCCATGAACCCAGTTGACCACGACGAAGGCACACCGGTATCCGTGAAGATCCGGGAGCGTATCAAGGCGGCGCGTAAACGATTCAATGCCAATGACAATATCGCCGATTTCATTGCGCCTGGAGAGCTTGAACTGTTGCTCGACGAGGTGGAAGAAAAAATGAAAGCGGTGCTCGACAGCCTGGTGATCGATGCCGAGCATGACCACAACACCGATGACACCGCCCGCCGTGTGGCCAAGATGTACATCAAGGAAGTGTTCCAGGGGCGCTACGTCAAGGGCCCCAACATCACGGAATTTCCCAATGCCGAGCATCTCAATGAGCTGATGATCGTGGGGCCGATCACGGTGCGCAGCGCCTGCAGCCATCACTTCTGCCCGATCATGGGCAAGATCTGGATTGGCGTGTTGCCCAATGAACACACCAACGTGATTGGCCTGTCCAAATACGCCCGGCTGGCCGAGTGGGTGATGAGCCGGCCGCAGATCCAGGAAGAAGCCGTGGTGCAGCTGGCTGACCTGATTCAGCAGAAGACCCAGCCGGATGGCCTGGCCATTGTGATGGAGGCCACCCATTTCTGCATGGGCTGGCGTGGTGTCAAGGATGTGGACAGTAAGATGATCAACTCGGTCATGCGCGGCAGTTTCCTCAAGGACCCCAATCTGCGCCGCGAATTTTTGTCGCTCATTCCCCAAAGAGGTTAATCATGTTGGTTCGTTTGCTCTACGCCAGCCGTGCCGTGGATACCAGTTCCGGGGCCATCGAATCCATCCTGCACCAGTCGCGCGAGCACAACCCGGCCAGTGGGGTCACCGGCGTGCTGTGTTATGGCAGCGGCATTTTCCTGCAGGTACTCGAAGGCGGACGAATGACCGTCAGCGAGCTGTTTGGACACATCCAGCGTGACCCACGCCACAAGGATGTGGTGCTGCTGAGTTATGAGGAGATCGCTGAGCGCCGGTTTGCCGGCTGGACCATGGGGGAAGTCAACATGACACGCATCAACACCTCGATCTTGCTCAAGTACGCTGAAAAAGCCGAATTGGACCCCTATTCGGTTTCTGGCAAGGTATCGCTGGCGCTGATTGAAGAGCTGATGATCACGGCCTGCGTTGTTGGTCGCGCCTGAACGCAACATGCCGGTGTCGCCGGCGGGTGAGAACACGCTGCTGCTCGGGTGCGACTTTTCCAGTGCGCCATCAGCCAGCAAGCCCATTGTGATGGCACTGGGTTCCTGCTCGGGGCAGCGGGTGGTGTTGTCCAGCTTGGTGCCGCTGGACTCACTGGCGGCGTTTGCGCAGTGGATCGGACAGCCGTCTGCCTGGGTCGGGGCGTTTGACCTGCCTTTTGGCTTGCCGCGTGAGCTGGTGGTGACGCTGGGTTGGCCAACCCGCTGGCGCGACTGCATTGAGCATTACAGCCGCCATAGCCGCGCGCAGATCCGTGCGCTGTTTGCGGCATTCTGCGCCGCCCGGCCTGCCGGCGGCAAGTTCGCCCACCGGGCCACAGACTTCCCGGCCGGGTCCAGCCCGAGCATGAAATGGGTGAATCCGCCGGTGGCCTACATGTTGCACGCCGGTGTGCCCTTGCTGCTGCAAGCCGGGGTCAGCTTGCCGGGCTTGCATGCCGGTACGGGTGATGCCCCGTTGCGCGTGGCGTTGGAGGGATACCCTGGTCTGCTGGCACGGGAGATCCTGGGCCGGCGCAGTTATAAAAGCGACGACAGGACCCG
>NZ_JAQTWM010000085.1:0-11149 GCF_028689305.1 Rhodoferax sp.
CTGGCCGCCGACGCCGATTTGCCCGCCACCGGCATTCCACTGGAACTGGAGCGTGTGTTGTCATCCGCCTTCATCGCCACACCAGACTACGGCACCCGCGCCTGCAGTGTGGTCCGCCTGGAGGCGGACCGCGTGCAGTTTCTGGAACAAAGTTTTGATGCCAGCGGTCAGATCGGCACCCGGCACCTCCGCGCCGCGCTGCAGCATCCCCACACCGCCTGGCGCCGTTGACATCGATCAATCCTCTTGACCTTGTTTGATGAGAAAATTGGCCGTTATCCCAGACAAACATTGGCTCTAAAGCTACATAAACTATAGCAAATGTCAAGTGCCACGCCCAACCACCACAACGCCCCATGGCCACCAACCTTACCCTGTTGATCCTGGCGCTGCTTGGCGCGCTGTGTTTTCGGCCCTGGCGTCTGATGGCAGCGGGCACGCGCCTGACGCCGATCTTGGCCACCCTGACGTTTGTGCCCTGGATGTGGGCCATGCCCAGTCTGCACAAGATGCCCCTGCAGCTGCAGGGGTCGGGGGCCTGCCTGGTGCTGCTGATGCTGGGCTGGCCGCTGGCCGTGCCGGTGTTGTGTCTGGTCGGCCTGATGGCGGCCTTGATCTCGCCCATGTCCTGGGAAACCGCGCTGGACCTGACCGTTTGGCTCGGCCTGGTGCCAGCCACCCTGGCCCTGCTGCTGGGTGCCGCGGTACGCCGCTGGATTGGTTTGCACCTGTTTGTTTATGTGCTGGGGCGGGCGTTTCTAGGCACGGCCTTGTGCATGTTTGCCGCCGGGCTGCTGGCCCAATACACCGGGCACAGCATGCCGGGTATTGACAATGACCTGAGCCTGGTAGCGCACTGGCTGGTGGCCTGGGGTGACGCCTTTCTGACCGGCCTGTTCACCGCGATCATGGTGGCCTACAAACCGGACTGGCTGGCCACCTGGTCGGATCAGCTCTACCTCAGACGTTGATTCCTGCAGGCCAGGCCAACACGGCCGCACCCGGGATGTTTACAAGCGCTTCACTTGCCGACATCAAGCGTTCAAACAGGACCGGCACACTGCAGTCTTCTTCACAGCACAAGACTTCTGCACCATGAACCTGAACGCACATCGCCACTGGATCACCCCGTTTGTCATCGGCAGCTTTCTGTTGATGGCAGCCACCGGCGTATTGATGTTTTTCCACCTGGACACCGGATTGAACAAGACGGCCCATGAGTGGCTGGGCTGGCTCATGCTGGGCGCCGTGGGCCTGCATCTGGCGAACAACCTGTTTTCCTTCAAGCGCTACCTGAACCAGACCACGGGCCGGCTGGTCATTGGCCTGTTTGCGCTGGTGCTGGGCCTGAGCTTCCTCAGCGTGAATGGCAGTGGCGGCAAGCCGCCGTTTGTCGCCCCGCTCAATGCCTTGGCTCAAGCTCCTTTGAGTGTGGTGGCCCAGGTGGCGGCCATTCCTACGGCGCAGTTGCGTGAAAAACTCGCCGCCCAAGGCATCCCAAGCCAGAACGACAACCAGAGTATTGCCGCCCTGGTGGGCAACGATACCCACAAACAGGTCGACCTCCTGGCCCAGTTGTTCCGGGCCCAGGACACAAACCCGGCAAAATAGCGGCATTTTTTTGCTTTCTCCTCTACCGGCGCCCCATGACCACTGCGACTGAACTCTCCCCCGGCCTTGTCACCAAAAATATCGCTGGCCCCATGTCCCTGCGCGACTTCAAGCTGATCGCCTTCGACATGGACTCAACTCTCATCAACATCGAGTGTGTGGACGAAATCGCCGATGCCGTTGGCCGCAAGGCCGAAGTGGCAGCCATCACCGAGGCCGCCATGCAGGGCCAGATCAGTGATTACAAGGAAAGCCTGCGCCAGCGTGTGGCGCTGCTCCAGGGCGTGACGCTGGACCAGATGGATCAGATTTATCAACAGCGCCTGCAGCTCAACCCCGGTGCCGCCGAGCTGGTGGCCGCCTGCAAGCAAGCCGGACTCAAGGTGTTGCTGGTCTCGGGCGGCTTCACCCACTTCACCGACCGCATCCGCGACCGCCTGGGCATTGACTTCACCCGCGCCAATGTGCTGGAAGTGGCCAACGGGGCTCTCACCGGCCGCATGGTCGATCAACCCTGGGGCGATATTTGTGACGGGGCCGAAAAACGCACCATGCTGCTGCAAACCTGCCAGGCCCTGGGCATCAGCCCGAAACAGGCGATTGCCATGGGAGACGGCGCCAATGACCTGCCGATGATGGGCGAAGCCGGTCTGTCCGTCGCCTACCACGCCAAACCGGCGGTGCGCGCTTATGCCAATGTGTGTATCAACAGCGGCGGGCTGGACCGCCTGCTCAGTGTTTTTGAGCGTTGAGGCCCGTGGTTGGGGTGGCGGCAGGTTTCAGGCGCAGCCAGCCTTCCAGGCTATAAATCACCAGCGCCATCCAGATCAGCCCAAAACCCAGCAGCCGTGAGGTCTGCAGGGCTTCACCAAACAGCCAGACCCCCAGCGCAAACTGCAGACTGGGCGAAATGTATTGCAGGATGCCCAGGGTGGTCAGGGGTATGCGTCGGGCACCGGCGGCAAACAGCAGCAGCGGAATCGCGGTCAGCGGCCCGGCCAGCAGCAGCCAGCCGATGGCCCGCACATCCCCCTGCACCAGGACACCCTTCCCTTGCCAGCCCCAGAAAACCAGTGCCGCCACGGCCAGTGGTGCCAGCATCAGGGTCTCCAGCGTCAAACCTTCCAGCGCCCCCAGCACTGCCACCTTGCGCAGCAGGCCATAGAAGCCGAAGGTCAGTGCCAGCAGCAGGGCAATCCAGGGCAGCCGCCCGGTCTGCCAGGTCAACCATGCCACGCCAGCCGCCGCCACGGCCACCGCCAGCCACTGGCCAGGACGGGGACGCTCATGCAGAAACACATACCCCATCGCCACATTCACCAGCGGCAGGATGAAATAACCCAGACTGGCATCCAGCACATGCTGGTTTTGCACCGCCCAGACGTAGACCAGCCAGTTGCTCGACAGCAGCAACGCCGACAGCGCAAACGCCGCCAGCACCCTGGGCTGGTGCAGCAACTCCCGCAGCCAGCGCCAACGCCGCAGCACCAGCAACACCCCCAGCAAAAACAGCAGCGACCACACCGTGCGGTGCATCACCACCTCCAGTGAACCCACCATGCTCAACTGTCTGAAATACAGCGGAAACAAGCCCCAGGCCACGTAAGCCAGGGCGGCGTAAAGAATTCCAGGATTCATGACGATTTATTTGGAAGGCAGCGCCTGCATGCGCACAATGGGTTCACCGCTGGCGTCACTGGCACCCGCCGCACGACGCGTGAGCCCCCGTACCGCAGCCGTTGATGGATTCAAGACAATTGATCGCGTCGCATGGCGCCCATTCTGCCCGGTCATGACATGCACATAACCGTCGCCCGAGGACACCCTGACTTTCACAGCAAGCTGCGACGGGACACCTGCCGACAGGCGCCAGCTTGCCGGCCCACCTTCAGGCATCAGGCGAGCGCCATCGCTGGTGGTCAGCCGGACCGTCGCGTCCTCGGCGCTGGCACCTTCCAGACGCAGCACCAGATCAAACGTAGCCTGGTCAGCCGTTGCCAGCAAACGGTAATACACGGCGATACCCGTGCGCAGCTTGCCCGAGATGGGCTCCGGACCACCGAGCCACGCACCGGAGCGCTGGACATCCGCTTGAGGCGCCACGGCCGGTATGGGCTGCGCGGCTGCCGCCCGCGTTTGGCTGGCCGGACTCTCCTGCCCGCAGCAGCATGCTGTCAGCAGACTGCCGACACCGATGCCTGCGGCCACGAGGGCCAGGGCCCGCGCGCGGCTGGACAGCTTCAGGCCGCCAGACGCCACAGGTTCAGGCGATTGCCGCAACGGTTGCCCTTGTAGATGCTGTTGGGGTCAGCGATCACCATCTTGATCGAATAAACGCGCCCCTCGACCACGCTGATCACCCCGCCACCGGACTCCCCGTCACGCACACTGACGGCGCTGCCTGTCTCGTCACGCGCCTCCAGATACCAGGTCTGTGCATTGAAGGCGGCGCCACGGTCATCCAGAAATTGCAAACCCAGGTTGCCTGTGTAGCTGGCCCGGAAGGTAAAGCGTCGGCTCAGCCCCAGGCCGTTGCCGCGATTGGCACCCGGGAGATTGCGGTTGACACAAAAAGACGGCACATCCGCACTGAGCATTGCAGGCAGCGTCACGGGCGTACCGGGCGTCAAGGCCACATTCAGATACAGCTGCTCCAGATCATTGGCCCCCTTGCTGGCGGTTGCATCAATCGCCGGGTCAGGTGGCGAACCTGCGGCCAGGGCTCCCAAAGGATCGGAAGACCGTATGTTCTCGGTGGCCAGCAGGTCAGAGATGGCCAGGGCCGGATACAGCCGGGTGAACTGGTTCAAGAAGGCAAAGATCGTGGCCGAATGGTGCCCGGCCTTGAGCGCCGAAACCGCCCGCCAGAACGGCGTGAAGCCATGGCGCACCCCCATGTTGTACAGCACGTAACCCACCGATTCTTCCGCATAGAAGCCTTTGCGCGCGCCAGCAGGTGATGGTTTGGTGAGATCGGTCACGCTGCCGTTTTGCTGCTGCGGCCCCGACGAATCGGTGTAGATCGGGCTCCCGGTCAGCAGCCCGCCCACGGCCGTGCCGTACCCTTCGCCAAAAGCCAGACTGGCGTCCTTGAAATCACCATTGGCGTGGGTGTCGCCCGGGTTATCGGAATACGACAGCGCCGACTGCAGGTAGTGGCCAAATTCGTGGCCAATGACCCCCTGGTCAAACTCGTCGGTGTCGACATCGGCCTTGCCCAGGATGAACAGGCCGGGCCAGTTGCCCGAATTGGCAAAGTGCGAAGTGCCGATCTGGCCCTTCTCCTTGTCGTCGCCGCCCGGCACATTGGCGCTGCTCCAGTAGATATTGAGCTCAGGCAGGCTGACATTCGGGTCCACCGCCTGCAATTTGGTCACCGCGCTGTAAACCACTTCCAGAATTGAAAACGGTGCCGACTGGCGCCCGGCGCCCGAGGCTGGCGCCTGGTTGCCGTTGCCATCAAAACCCAGCGCGGCCTGGACATCCAGTGTGTTGCTCCCCGCCACCGTGGTCAGCGGGGTCGAATCCAGCACATACATGGCCTTGGGATTGCCCTGGCTGGTGTTGTCCCGCACCGTGATGTTCCATTGCGCACCCGTGCTGACGCCAGGAGCCCGACTCTGCCACAACTGGGCCTTGACACGCACCACCACATGCTTGCCGGCGTCAGCCCCGTTGAACTGGTAGCGGCCATTGCCATCGGTCGAACCGGTCATCACGACCGCGTCATTGGCATCGCGGTCCAGCAACTCGACCACCACGCCCCGCACCGGGAAGGTCTTGAGCGCGTCATAACGCAGGGCACCGGACGATGTGTTGATGGACGGTGCCACCGCCGTCACCTGACCCGACACGCTGGACGGGCCGGTGCCCGCCTTGGGCAGCAGCGCCCAGGCCAGGCTGGCAGAACGCTTCTGCTGGATGCTGGCCTCATCCTGAACCGTGATGAGCGTGCGTGAAACCACATCACTCTGGTCCTTGATCAGCAACTCAGCCGTTCCGGCGACGCGTGGTGGACAGTCCGCCGTGAGCAGATCGTCCTGTGCCCCGACCTCCACATCTTCCAGCGGCTGCAGATCATGCAACTCGCAAGCGGCACCACCCAGCGTGACCGCCAGGCCAAAATGCAGATTGCGACCAACGATCGCCATGCTCGATGGGCTGCCTGAGGCCACAGTGCTGCTCGCCACCCCCGACTGGGTGGACGAGTTGTCCGTGTCCACATACCAGACCGTGGCGACCACATCCGCATGCTGCATGTTTTCAAACACATCACGCAGCACGGTTTCCCCGGTACTGGTGATCTGGGGTTGCAAACGGGTGTTTGTCGTGAGGTGCTCCAGCGCCGTCGAAACGGCATCCCTCAGGTCGACATTCTTGAAGCGCCCGCTGCTGCTCAGTGCGCCGGCCAGTTTGTCCACCACGGCCGCCGCCTGCGAACCAGCCGAACCGTCCTGCTGAAGCTGCGACAGCGCTGCCAGCACCGCACCATAACGTCCACCGGCATGGTCCGCCAGCACGGTGTTGCCCAGGTTGACCGGCACTTGCCGGCCGATGTCGATGCCATCCAACCCAAACGCGGTTGCCACGGCCGAAGACAGGGTCTGATAGTCTGTGGCAGGGCCGCGATCACCCAGCAGCCGCACGGCCAGTTCCGTCAGCGGGGTTGCCACCGCTGTCGCCTCACCGGCACCCAATTCAAGGTAGGAGCGCAAGCGAATGCCAGCGCTGGCGGCACCTGTTGCCTCGTCCAGGTAAGTGCCGCCTTCACACGACAGTTGGACCGTGCCCGAAGCTGCCGGCAAATCCAACCAGGCCACACCGGCCTTGGTGACTGCCGGGCCGGCCAGTGTTTTGCCCCCCAGGTCAAGCAGCGAACAAGTCCCGCCTTCCACGGGCGCCAGCACGTAATGCGCCCTGAGTTGACTGGCCGAACCACCGCCACCTGAACATCCGGCCAGCAAGGCCAAGCCACTTGCCACCGTGGCCACAACACGTGCACCATGCTTCAAAAAAGCCGAACAAGCCGTCATGGGTCCTCCCTGTGAATGCGCTTGATTGAAATTGGTTCACGAGTGTACGCGGCCTCACCATGGCCAAGCCATGCCTAGTCGACCCTGGCGCCCAGAAATCTGAACGGCGTTGCCGGCTGAAACTGCATTGCCGTGTTGCCGGTATAAACCGTCTTGCCCGTCAGCCTGAGTGTTTTGCTGGCCTGCCCCGGAGAAAAATCGATGTCGGCCAGATCCACCCAGAACACGTTGGGACTGCGCGCCGATTCAAAAAAATAACGCCGGTGCTTCTGGTCAGACACCGTGCGCCAAATGGTGGACGAGATGTTGGGCTGCCCTGGTGTCGTCATCCCCAGCGGTACCGAAACATTGCGAACCACCGAAAAAACCCCGGCGATGGCTTCCACCTGGTCGGCCGTTTTGGGAATGGCATTGATGTAGAACGAAGCCCGCGCAAACCGGTCTGCCGCACGGTTGGTGCCAGGCAGCATGGTGGTGCCGCCGATCTGCGCCCAATAGGCATTGAGGGCCAGTTGTTGGTCATACACAGGAGAGTTGGTCATCACCTGAAACTGACGACCATGGTGGACCGTCAGCTTGCCTGCCACGTATTCAAAAATGCCGGAATCGCCAGTGGCGTCTGAAATCGCCAGGTGGACGGTTCCGGCGTGGTGACCGTCCGGCGACGTCACGGGCACGACATAAAACGGCTCCTGTTCCAGCGCCTGCACAGCTTCGGTCACCGTGGCAAAGTTGTCCAGCACGTACTGCGCCCACAGCGCCACCGACAGCGGCCGGCGCCGGTCACCAGGTGCGGGTTTGGGGTACTCTGACTCCGACAAGTACAGCAGATTGGCCACCAGGCCTTTTTCATTCATGCCGTCGGCTGTGGCCGCCTCGTACACCGTGGCCACCACACTGCCATAACGTGAGGTCCAGCGGATCGATGACGGGCCGGCAGCGCCCTCTCGCGCCATGCCACGCGGAAAAGCCCAGAGGTTTGACCCCAGATCGGACGGCCAGTCCATGCTGCGGGCCGTGATGACCGTGTCTTCGGCGCCGAGATACACCGCCCGTGTGCAGGCTTGCGCCACGGAAGGGGTCAAAACTGCAGCACTGACAGCGGTTGCAACGATGCTGGCCCAAAGACGGCTGGAATGCGCTGTTGTCATGAAATGTCCTCCTGGAGTGATGAGGCCGGTGCAAGAACCTCACCACCTCTGACAAAAACATAGCCAAGGTATCAGTATATTTTCACAATATACTGATTGAACCAATCAAGCCATTTTTTCACAAATTTACGACAAAAAAAACCGAGTCAAGGGATTCACAACAAATGTTCAGAAATATTCAAATGTTGCGTGCCGTCGCAGCATTCATGGTGCTTTTTTATCACAGTCTGCCGCAATATGAATTTCTAAATGGTGAATTCAATTTATTCAAACTGATTGCAGGATTTGGCTATTCGGGGGTTGACATTTTTTTCGTGATCAGCGGTTTTGTGGCTGCTCATACGACACTTTCAAAACCGCGAAATTTCAACAGTATACTGTCATTTATTCACCATCGTTTTGTCAGAATCTATTTTGGTTATTGGCCATTTTTTGTGATTGCTGCATTATCAGCAATCTATCTGACTCATTCTTCAAAAAATATTGACTGGTTTGGTTCTTTTTTATTGACCAGCACAGACATGAAAAGACTGCTAATTTACGTTACCTGGTCACTGACTTATGAATTGATATTCTATGGATTGACGGCAGTATCACTTTTATTTCCACCCAAACACGTCATTCGCCTGACTTTTCTTGGTCTGTTGATTTTAATCACATCATTGATGATCAAACTGAATACACCTCTATCGGCTACTTTTTTATTTCTCGCTTTTTTTTGTGAATTTCTGACTGGTATCATGATTTTTGTTCATCTAGAAAAACTGCTGAACAAATATTTCATTTTTCCCTGCCTCGCCATTATTCTCGGTAGCCTATATTTTGGCCATCATTTCCATGCAGCTGATGGCTCTATCCGAATTTTTACTTTTGGCCTCAGTGCAGCCACACTGGTTATTCTGGCTCTGACCCTGGAACAAACGCGTCTCTGGGTTGCCAACCGGTGGTGGGTCAACATGGGCAATGCGTCCTACACCCTTTATTTGGCCCATGTTTCCTTGTTTCTCTTCTTTTATTTTTCCGGTTTGCGAGGGTTATTGGCCGATCAACCCCTGCTGCTGAGGGAAGCTGGATTTTTCTTGTATCTCCTGTTTTGTATTCACGCCGCCCACACGTTTTATCGCCACGTGGAGCGGCCTCTATATGAGTGGGGATGCGGTTTGAAGCTGACCGGGTAGCCAACCCCCGGCCAGAAATCCCGTCAAACCGTTTCAGGCACGCTGGGCAGCCCGGCCAGCGCCTGGGCCAGCTCGCGTTCATCATAACTTTCGTCAGACAACTCACCGGCAAAGTATTTTTGATAGGCGGCCATGTCAAAGTGACCATGGCCGGACAGGCAGAACAGGATGTTTTCCGTCTTGCCTTCGCGTTTGCAGCGCAGCGCTTCCTCGATCGCGCCCTTGACCGCGTGGTTGGCTTCCGGCGCCGGCACGATGCCTTCGTTGCGGGCAAACAGCACACCGGCTTCAAAACACTCCACCTGGTTGTAGGCCACGGCCTCGATCAAACCCAGTTCCTTGCAGTGTGACACCAGGGCCGCCATGCCGTGGTAGCGCAGACCACCGGCATGGAAGCCCGGCGGCGTGAACTGGCTGCCCAACGTGTGCATCTTGGTCAGCGGCGTCATGCCGGCCGTGTCACCGAAGTCATAGGCGTATTTGCCGCGGGTCAGCGACGGACAGGCCGCCGGCTCCACCGCCACCACCCGCGACTTCTCGCCGCCACGCAGACCATGGCCGATGAAGGGGAAGGCAATCCCGGCAAAGTTGGAGCCCCCACCCGCGCAGCCAATCACCACATGCGGCCAGGCATCAGCCATGGTCATTTGTGTCATGGCTTCCTGGCCGATCACCGTCTGGTGCAGCAACACATGGTTGAGCACCGACCCGAGCGCGTATTTGGTGTCATCACGCTGCACGGCCAGTTCCACCGCCTCGGAGATGGCAATCCCCAGACTGCCCGGGTGATTGGGGTTTTGCGCCAGCACCGAGCGGCCAAACGCGGTTTCGTTCGACGGTGAGGCGACACAACGGGCGCCATAGGTTTCCATCACAGCGCGCCGGTAGGGCTTCTGGTCGTATGACACCCGCACCTGAAACACTTCCACCTCCAGCCCGAACAGGGAACCGGCAAACGACAGCGAGGTGCCCCATTGCCCAGCGCCGGTTTCCGTCACCAGACGCTTGACCCCGGCCTGCTTGTTGTAGAACGCCTGTGGCACGGCGGTATTGGGTTTGTGGCTGCCAGCCGGGCTGACCCCTTCATATTTGTAATAGATCCGGGCCGGGGTGCCCAGTGCTTTTTCCAGCCGGTGCGCACGGTACAGCGGCGCCGGCCGCCACAGGCGGAACACGTCACGCACCGGCTCGGGGATTTCAATCTCACGCTCCTGGCTGACTTCCTGCAGGATCAGTTCCATCGGGAACAGCGGCGCCAGATCGTCCGGCCCCACCGGCTGCAAGGTGCCCGGATGCAACACCGCCGGCAGAGGTTTGGGCAAATCCGCCTGCAGGTTGTACCAGTGCCTGGGCATCTGGCTTTCATCGAGTAAAAACTTGGTCTGTTGGCTCATGGTGGTTCCTTGGAAGTTTTTGAGAAGCGGTTGGCCGTGCGTTGGCACCACTTCAAGTATGCCGCCGAACCCATGAACTGCCCGGCAAGAGCGGGCCGGGGTTTACCCTGAAAACGCTGCGGCCCCGCGTCTGGCGGCCATCGGCTCGGGGCGGAAAGTCGCCATGCATATGCCGATATCAACATATCGACATCACCACAATGTCGTTTGAAATATATCGACTCCCTCGTACAGTCCACGCCCATGTACCAATACACCGACTTTGACCGCCAATTCATCCGCCAGCGCGCCGCCCAGTACCGTGACCAGCTGGAGCGCAACCTCCAAGGCGAGCTGTCGGACGACGACTTTCGCCCGCTGCGCCTGCAAAACGGCTGGTATGTGCAACGTTATGCGCCGATGCTGCGGGTGGCTGTGCCTTATGGCGAGCTAGCCAGCCGCCAGTTGCGGGCGCTGGCACGCATCGCCCGTGACTATGACCAACCCAGTGCCGCCGTTTACCAAGGTGCCACTCAGGCCCAGGCCATGCTGGGCACCACCCATCTGCCAGTCGGTTATGGCCATTTCACCACCCGGCAGAACGTGCAGTTCAACTGGATCCCGCTGGTCAAGAGCGCCGACGTGATGGACCTGCTAGCCAGCGTGGACATGCACGGCATCCAGACCAGCGGCAACTGCATCCGCAACATCACCAGCGACGCACTGGCCGGCATTGCGGCCGACGAGCTGATCGACCCGCGCCCCTATGCCGAAATCATGCGTCAGTGGAGCACGCTGCACCC
>NZ_JAQTWM010000085.1:11249-14152 GCF_028689305.1 Rhodoferax sp.
GGCAAAACGTCAAGCCGCACAAGGACCCGACCCGGCGCGCCGTCACCCTGTCGTTCAAGCGCCTGGGTTTTGCGCCTGGCGATGCCACCGCCGACCAGTTGGACGCCGCCGCCGACCTGGCTGACCGTTTCAGCGCCGGCGAGGTGCGCGTCACCCACGAGCAAAATCTGCTGCTGCCCTGGGTGCAGGCCGCCGACCTGCCCGCGCTGTGGCATGCCGCCCGCGAGCTTGGCCTGGCGCGGCCCAACATCGGCTTGCTCACCGACCTGATTGCCTGCCCGGGCGGCGACTTCTGCGCATTGGCCAACGCCCGCTCGATTCCGGTGGCCGAGGCCATCAGCGCACGGTTTGCCGACCTCGACGAGTTGCTCGACCTGGGTGAAATCGACCTGCACATCAGCGGCTGCATCAACTCCTGCGGTCATCATCACAGCGGCCACATCGGCATCCTGGGTGTGGACAAAGATGGGCGCGAGTGGTACCAGGTGTCGCTCGGTGGCTCCGACGGCAGCACCCTCGGCGGCGCCGCCACCCCCGGCAAGGTCATCGGCCCGTCATTTGCGGCCTCCGAAGTGGCCGACGTGGTGGAAGCCCTGCTGGAGGTCTACCGCAGCCAGCGCCAGGCGGGCGAGACGTTCATCACCTGCGTGCGCCGCCTGGGGCTGGAGCCGTTTCGCCAGGCCGCCAACCAGGCCCGCCACGAAACCCGCGATGCCGGCCAGGTCTTGCATGTGCACCTGACCAACGCCGACGCCCTGACCGACTGACCCTGCGACCACCATGAACAAAACCATCAAATTGATAGCAGCCAACCAAGATTCCACGCGGGCTGACGGCCAAAAAATCATTGAACTGGCGAATGATGCCGATCCGCGTGGCCTGACCCTGGACGGGGTCGAACGGATTGACCTGCAGTTCCCCAAGTTCACCGATGGCCGCGCCTACAGCCAGGCCTATCTGCTGCGCCGCCGCCTGGGCTTTACCGGCGACCTGCGCGCCACCGGCGACGTGCTGGTCGATCAGGTACTGCAAATGCAGCGCAGCGGCTTCAGTTCTGCGGTGCTGCGCGCCGACCAGAACCTGACCCACGCGCAAGCGCAACTGAGCCGCTATGCCAGCTTTTACCAGGGCGATGCCGCCCACCCGCAGCCCGGGTTCGGAACAGCAGGAGCCACCGCATGAGCGCCATCGACCTGAACGCCCGTGCCAGCGCCACGTTTGCGCAAAAGCTGGCCGAGACTCAAACCGTCCTGAAGCAAGCCGCGCTGGACTACGCACCGCTCACACCCGGTGACGCGCCTCGGGTCACCCTGGCCTGCAGCCTGGGCGCCGAAGACATGGTGCTGGCCCACCTGATCAACCAGCTGCAGCTCGACATCGGCATCTTTGTGCTCGACACCGGCCAGCTGCATCCCGAAACCCTGGCGCTGCTGGCACGGCTCAAGGCCAGTTCCCGCGCCCCGGTGGAGGTGTTCGCACCGGTGAACGAGTCCGTGGTGCAGTTTGTCAGCCGTGAGGGTTTTGATGCGATGTACAAGAGCATCGCGCTGCGCAAAGCCTGCTGCCAGATCCGCAAGCTGGAGCCGCTGGGCCGTGCCCTGGCCGGCAAGGCTGCCTGGATCACCGGCCTGCGCCGCGAGCAGTCGGGGGCACGCGCTGAAGTGCCGCTGATCGACACCTCGGAACCCCGCGTCAAGCTCAACCCGCTGAGCCATTGGACCTGGGGCGACGTGTGGTTTTTCATTGCCGAAAACAAGGTCGACTACAACCCGCTGCACGACCAGTTCTACCCCAGCATCGGCTGCGCGCCCTGCACCCGCGCCATCAGCCTGGGTGAAGACTTCCGCGCCGGGCGTTGGTGGTGGGAAAGCGAAGACCTCAAAGAGTGCGGCCTGCATGTCAAATCCAGCCCCTTGTCCGAAAAGGTCTCCCCATGAACGCCCCGATGCATCCCAACCTGCTGCAACCCATGACGCACCACCGCCCTGACCACCTGAGCAACGCCCATCTAGACGCGCTGGAAGAGGAAACCATCTTCATCCTGCGCGAAGTGGCCGCCGCTTTTGAGCGCCCGGCCCTGCTGTTTTCCGGCGGCAAAGACTCGCTGGTGATGCTCAAGTGCGCCGAAAAAGCCTTCGGTGTGGGCCGCATCCCCTACCCGCTGCTGATGATCGACACCGGCCACAACTTCCATGAGGTCACCGATTTCCGCGATGCCCGCGCCAAGGAACTCGGTGCCGAGCTGATCGTGCGCAGTGTTGAAGACTCGATGGCCCGTGGCACGGTGCGCCTGGCCCACCCCGGCGAGTCCCGCAACGTGCACCAGTCGGTGACGCTGCTGGAAGCCATTGAAGAATTCCGCTTTGACGCGCTGATTGGCGGTGCCCGCCGCGACGAGGAAAAAGCACGCGCCAAGGAGCGCATCTTTTCCCACCGCGACAGCTTTGGCCAATGGCAGCCGAAAGACCAGCGCCCCGAACTGTGGACGCTGTTCAACACCAAACTGCAACCGGGTGAGCACTTCCGTGTGTTCCCGATTTCCAACTGGACCGAGCTGGACGTGTGGCAATACATCGCCCGTGAAGCCGTCACCCTGCCCTCGCTCTACTACAGCCACAAGCGTGAGGTGGTGGAGCGCAAGGGCCTGTTGGTGCCGGTGACCGAGCTGACCCCCTTGAAGCCCGGCGAAGTGGCCGAGCTGCGCGACGTGCGTTTCCGCACCGTGGGCGACATCACCTGCACCTGCCCGGTGGAAAGCCTGGCCGCCACGCCCGGGCAGATCGTGCTGGAGACCCTGGCGGCGGACGTGAGCGAACGCGGTGCCACCCGCATGGATGACAAAACCTCTGAGGCTTCGATGGAGAAGCGCAAGAAGGATGGGTACTTTTGATGGTTTCGGTGCC
>NZ_JAQTWM010000086.1 GCF_028689305.1 Rhodoferax sp.
TGTTGGGGAAGACCTGCACCATGCCGACCGTGCCACGGCCATGAGGCTGGTGGCGCATGGCGGTAGCTACAACCTCTTGCATGATCTGCGTGGCCACCTGCATCGCATCCTTGCGCAGCGCCATCGGGGTTGGGCCGGCGTGGGCTTCCATGCCGGTGACGGTGCAGTCAAACCAGCGGATGCCCAGCACACCTTGCACGACACCAATGGTCACGTTGTGGTCTTCCAGCACCGGGCCTTGTTCGATGTGGGTCTCAAAAAACGCGCCAATCGGGTGGTCGCCAGGTTCCTGGTCGCCGATGTAGCCGATGCGTTTGAGTTCTTCGCCGACCGTTTTGCCGTCAATGTCTTTGGCGGCGTAAGCGTGTTCCAGCGTGAAGGTTTTGGAGAACACACCCGAGCCCATCATCACCGGCACAAAACGTGAGCCCTCTTCGTTGGTCCAGAAGCTGACCTCGACCGGGGCTTCGGTTTCAATCCCGTGGTCGTTCAGGGTGCGCATGACTTCCAGGCCCGCGAGCACGCCGTAGTTGCCATCGAACTTGCCGCCGGTGGGTTGGGTGTCGATGTGGCTACCGGTCACGATGGGTGGCAAGGCGTTGTTGCGGCCTGGGCGGCGCATGAAGCCGTTGCCGATTTTGTCGATGGTCACAGAAAGGCCTGCTTCTTTGGCCCATTGGGTGACGAGGTCGCGGCCTTGTTTGTCGAGGTCGGTGAGGGTCAATCGGCAAACACCGCCTTTGGGGGTTTCACCGATTTTGGCGAGTTCCATCAGGGAGTCCCAGAGGCGCTGGCCGTTGATGCGCAGGGTGGAGATGTCGGTTGCAGTTTTCATGTTAATTCCTCTGTGGGGTTGGCTGGAATGCGTGACTTGCCGTGTGACGGCAGCAGGCCGGGTCTCGCCCCGGCGGGCGACTCACTTTTCTTTGCTTCGCCAAAGAAAAGTAAGCAAAAGAAAGGCGAGCCGACGGCAGGGCCGCTACGCGGTTCCTTGCGCTGCTCGCAGTCTGCGGGGGCTGGCTCGAACTCGCTTCGCTCAAACAATCGCCAGCCCTTTTCCCGCAGCCCGCTGCGCTGCTCAGCCCTGCCTCAACGGCGGGGAGAGTGGCGGCACTTTGCTTCGCTCGTGCCGTGTGCAATGTGGCGCGCAGCGCCACGAGCCGGGGGGATTGGGCTGTTGTTGGTTCCCATCGCCCTTCTGGTTGCGCCGAGGAGCGCAGCTGCAGGTGGATCAGGGCACGCGATTGTTTGAGGCGATAGCCGAGTTCGAGCGGGCCCCCACCTGCAGCGAGCACCGCAGGTTGCCCGAAGCTCTGCTTCGGGACGCAAACAGCGGGCTCGCCTTTCTTTTGCTTACTTTTCTTTGGCGAAGCAAAGAAAAGTGAGTCGCCCGCCGGGGCGAGACCCGGCTTGCTGCGAGCACCACACACAGCAAACATGTCAAAAACCTCAGCGCTTCACCGCCGTCGGCATCAACACCTCGGCACGCAACTTCGCCGCCGCAAAGTTGGAACCAAACGCCGGACGTTTGAGGTAACGCCCGGCCCCACGCTCAGCCCGCAAATCCCCTTGCACAAACACCAGCTTGCCCTGACTCAGCGTGTGGCTGGGGATGCCGGTAACGGTGCGGCCTTCAAACACGTTGTAGTCACCCTTGCTGAACTGGGTCTTGGCCGACAGCGTCTTGGTACCCGCCGGGTCCCAGACCACCAGGTCGGCATCGGCCCCCACGCTGACGCTGCCTTTTTGCGGGTACAGGTTGAACAGCTTGGCGGTGTTCGCTGAGGTCACGGCGACAAATTCGCTGGGTGTCAGGCGGCCGGTGTTGACCCCTTCGTCCCACACCACGGCCATGCGCTCCTCGACACCGCCGCAGCCGTTCGGAATCTTGGCAAAGTCGTCCTTGCCTGCGGCTTTCTGCGCGGCGCAGAAGGTGCAATGGTCGGTGGCGGTGGTGTGTAAGTTGCCGCTTTGCAGACCGCGCCACAAAAATTCCTGATGCCCCTTGGGGCGGAACGGCGGGCTCATCACGTGGGCGGCCGCAGTGGCAAAGTCGGGGTGGCGGTAGATGCTGTCGTCAATCGTCAGATGGCCAGCCAGCACCTCGCCGTAAACGCGCTGGCCACGGGCACGGGCCCGGGCAATGGCTTCGGCGGCTTCGATGCAGCTCACATGCACCACGTAGATCGGCACATTCAGCACATCGGCAATGGCAATGGCGCGGTTGGCCGCCTCGCCTTCAACCATCGGCGGGCGTGACAGCGGGTGGCCTTCGGGGCCGGTGATACCCATCTCGGCCACCTGTTTTTGCAGCAGGTAGACCAGCTCGCCGTTTTCGGCGTGTACCGTGGGCATGGCGCCGAGTTCCAGGCAGCGTTTGAAGCTGTTCACCAGGGTTTCGTCGTCGCACATGATGGCGTTTTTGTAGGCCATGAAGTGTTTGAAGCTGTTGATGCCCTCGTCATTCACCAAGCTACCCATGTCGCGTTTCACCGACTCGTCCCACCAGGTGATGGCCATGTGAAAGCTGTAGTCGCCCGCAGCTTTTTCGGCCCAGCCGCGCCAGGTCTGGTAAGCCTCCATCAGCGGTTGTTTGGGGTTGGGGATGACGAAGTCGATGATGGTCGTGTTGCCACCGGCCAGACCGGCTGCCGTGCCGGTGTAGAAATCGTCCATGGTGGTGGTGCCCATGAAGGGCAGCTGCATGTGGGTGTGCGGGTCAATGCCACCGGGCATGACGTACTGGCCACCGGCATCCACCACCGTGGTGCCAGCTGGGGCTTGCAGGCCTTCGCCCACCGCCACGATCTTGCCGTCTTGCGTCAATACATCGGCGCGAAAGGCGCGGTCGGCATTGACCACGGTGCCGCCTTGGATCAGGATATTGCTCATGGATTACTCCTAAAAAGATAGCTATATAGGCAATCAATACGCGGGCTAGATGCCAATTTTGTGCTTAAGCAACAACACGTGCGGGGTTGTTCGGGTGCGTGGTCCAGTCGGCATGTTGCGCCGACACGGTCTTGCCGGTGCGCAAGTCCACTTCACCCGGCGCCAGGTTGCGCAGCGTGATGCATTCTGGCACCGGGCAGACCAGGGTGCACAGGTTGCAGCCGACGCATTCATCCTCTTTCACCTCAAAGTGGCGCTGGCCATCCTTGACTGCCATGATCGCCTGGTGGCTGGTGTCTTCGCAGGCAATGTGGCAGCGCCCGCAGTCGATGCACTTGTCCTGGTTGATCACCGCTTTGCTGATGTGATTCAGGTTCAGATACCGCCAGTCGCTCACGGTGGGCACCGCCTTGCCAACGATGTCTGACACGCTGGCAAAACCCATCTCGTCCAGGTAGTTGGACAGGCCGTCGGCCATCTCCTGAACGATCTTGAAGCCGTAGACCATGGCGGCGGTGCAGACCTGCACATTGCCGGCGCCCAGGGCCAGGAAGTCCACCGTATCGCGCCAGCTGCCGACACCACCAATGCCGCTGATCGGCAGGCCAGCCGTTTGCGGGTCACGGGCAATTTCAGCCACCATGTTGAGCGCAATCGGTTTCACCGCCGGGCCACAGTAGCCGCCGTGGCTGCCTTTGCCGCCGGTGCTGGGCACCATGGTCAGGCTGTAGGGGTCGACCCCCATGATGGAGTTGATGGTGTTGATCAGACTCACCGCATCGGCGCCGCCAGCTTTGGCCGCGCGGGCAGGCAGGCGGATGTCGGTGATGTTGGGCGTGAGTTTGACGATCACCGGCAGTTTGCTGTACTGCTTGCACCAGGCGGTGACCATCTGGATGTACTCGGGTACCTGGCCAACTGCCGCGCCCATGCCGCGTTCACTCATGCCGTGCGGGCAGCCAAAGTTGAGTTCGATGCCGTCGGCGCCGGTGTCTTCCACGCGCGGCAGGATGGCCCGCCAGGCGTCTTCGTTACACGGCACCATGATCGACACCACCATGGCGCGATCCGGCCAGGCACGTTTGACTTCGGTGATCTCGCGCAGGTTGACCTCCAGGTCGCGGTCGGTGATGAGTTCGATGTTGTTGAAGCCCATCAAAC
This sequence comes from Rhodoferax sp., assembly GCF_028689305.1. Lineage (GTDB taxonomy): Bacteria > Pseudomonadota > Gammaproteobacteria > Burkholderiales > Burkholderiaceae_C > Rhodoferax. Next base: position 4,054 of record NZ_JAQTWM010000086.1, read on the forward strand.
GCCGGTCAGGCGAAAGCAGCGCGCCGTAACGCGGACCGTTGACATTGACCACCGGCGGCCCGGCCTCGCCCAGCGTTTTCCAGACCACGCCGCCCCAGCCGGCTTCAAAAGCGCGGTTGACGTTGACGGCCTTGTCAGTGGGTGGGGCCGAGGCCAGCCAGAAAGGGTTAGGGCTGTGGATGCCCACGAAGTTGGTGTGCAGATTAGCCATGCTGTGCGTCCCGGTTCAAAGGTTCATGAGATGGGTGTGGATGGCCTGGGCGGCCTGTTTGCCATGCGCCACGGCTTCGACCGTCAGGTCCAGCCCGCCAGCGCGGCAGTCGCCACCGGCCCAGACACCGGGCAGGTTGGTCAGGCCGTCGGCATCGGTGGCGATCCGACCCGCCTGCAGCGTCAAACCGGCTTGCGCCAGCAGCGGGTTGCCCAGCTTCTGGCCAATGGCCTTGAGCACCATGTCGGTTTCGAACACCATGGTTTCGCCAGTGGGCAGCAACTGGCCGTTGACCAGCGTCTGGTGGGCAAAACGCACGCCGCCGGCCCACTGCGGGTCCACACTGTTGGCCACCACTTCGATCGGGGCCAGCCAGTGGTGAATCGTCACACCGTGGGTTTGCGCCCATTCCTGCTCGGCCCGGGAGGCCGACATGGCCTCAGGCCCGCGCCGGTAAACCATGTGCACGTCCTGCGCACCGAGCAGCTTGGTCTGCACGGCAGCGTCCACCGCCGTCATGCCACCGCCAATCACCACCACCTGGCGGCCGACGGGCAGGCTCGCCAGGTCTTCGGCTTGCCGCAGTGTGGCGATGAAGTCCACCGCGTCCTGCACGCCCAACAGGTTTTCACCCGGCACCCCAAGCTGGTGCGTGTTGGGCAGTCCCATGCCCAGAAACAGAGCATCAAAGTCCTGGCGCAGCGCATTGAGCTGCTCAACCGTGCTGAGGCGCCAGCCCTGGCGCAACTCGATGCCACCTACACCCAGCAACCATTGCACTTCGGCCTGGGCAAAGTTGTTGGGAGTCTTGTAGCTGGCCAACCCGTATTCGTTGAGGCCACCGGCCTTGGGCCGGGCATCAAAGATCACCACATCGTGGCCCTGTGCGGCCAAAGTGTGGGCGCAGGTCAGGCCGGCCGGGCCGGCACCCACCACGGCCACTTTTTTGCCCGTGCGGCTGGCGCGCTTGAAGATTTGCGGCTGCGCGCTGTCGAGCAGGGCGTCCACCGCATGGCGCTGCAGGCGGCCAATGGCCACCGGCCGGTCTTCCTGGGTGTGGCGCACGCAGACCGCCTCACACAGGTTCTCGGTCGGGCAGACGCGGGCACACATGCCGCCCAGCGGATTGGCTTCCAGAATGGTTTTGGCCGAGCCGCGCAGATTACCGTCGGCAATGCGCCGGATGAAGGACGGCACATCGATATGGGTGGGGCAGGCCGTGGCGCAGGGCGCGTCAAAACAATACAGGCAACGTTCAGCTTCCAGCACTGCCTGCGGCCTGGTCAGGCGCGGGGCGGCATCGGCAAACCGCTGGGCATAGTCGGCGGCGGCTAGCCGGCCTGAACGAACATCGGGCGCAAGAGACAGGGACACGCTGGCACTCCTTTAAAAATCTGACCGTTTGGTCAACTTCAAGAACAAATACTAGCAAGCCACGTGCCAAAGCGTCTCTAGGGGTTAGCCCTAGCGCCTGCTCGGGTTATTAAGCGTGGGTTAAGCAGACCACGTTATGCTTTGCCCACTTCGCCAAGAAGAAAGAAGTTGACGTGTCCATGAAGCTCAGGTGCCCTTCGGTGGCTCTTATGCACAATCCTGAGGTAAGGTATGGCCAGTTGGGAACAACACCATGACCTCCTCCGTATTGCTGCTCTGGATCGTCGGCGGCCTGGTGTTGCAACTGGCAATTTATCTGGGAATTGGTTTTGGGCGGCATTGGCAGAGCTACCAGGCCTTGCGCACCACCGTCATGGATGAAGGGCTGCCGGTCAAACCCAGGCCGCTTCCTGCGGAAGAAGACACCGTGCCGGCTGCGTGGTCGGGCTGGCGTACTTTTCGGGTCACCCACAAAATCCTGGAAAACGCCGATCAGGACATCTGTTCGTTTCATCTGGCTCCTCAGGACGGCCAGGCGTTACCACCATTTTTGCCCGGACAGTTTCTGACTTTTCGTCTGACTATTCCCTCACCCCCAGGGAACATCGAGTCTGTCACGCGGTGTTATTCCCTCTCTGATGCGCCCCACCCGGGTCACTACCGGGTGTCCATCAAGCGTGTTCCCGCTTCGACTCCTGAGCCAACCCCACCGGGGCGTTCCTCCAACTTTTTCCATGACCAGGTGCAGGTCGGCAGTTTGTTGCAGGTTCGCGCGCCTGCCGGGCATTTTTACCTGGACCGCAGTGATGCCCCGGTGGTGCTGATTGGCGGCGGCATTGGCATCACCCCGATGCTCAGCATGCTCAACTGGTGTCTGTCGGCACAGACTGGGCGCGAGATCTGGCTGTTTTATGGGGTCCGTCACCACCGCGAATTAGTGGCACAACCGCACCTGGAAGCGCTGGCGCAGCTGCATCCCAACTTTCATCTGAGAATCTGCCTCAGTGGAAACAACGCTGACGATGGGGTCGACCCGCGCTATCGGCATCACGGCCGTGTTGACGTGGATTTGCTTCGCCGCGTGCTGCCGCTCAGGCCTTACCACTTCTATATTTGCGGCCCCACACCCATGCTGGAAAGCCTGGTACCCGCCCTGGAAGACTGGGGGGTGGCCTCGGCGCACATCCATTTTGAAGCCTTCGGACCCGCGTCCATCCGGCGGCGTCACGCAGAACCTGCGCCAACGTCGCCCGCCCCTGCATCAGGTACCACCGTCTCCGTGAATTTTTCCAAAACGGGAAAGCAGTTGCCCTGGCAGGCGGGCTGTGGCACGTTGCTGGAACTGGCCGAAGCCCATGGCATCTCGGTGGCCACTGGTTGCCGCTCTGGCAGCTGCGGCAGTTGCCAAACCGTCATCCAGTCCGGCGAGGTGTTTTACCCGCAGGCCCCGGACTTTGACCCCGAACCAGGCACCTGCCTGATGTGTGTCGGCACACCCCAAACCAGCGTCACCCTGGAGTTGTAAATGGACAAGTCGCTTTGGCGTGAACACATCCTGCCCTTCAGCGTGCTGCTGGGTGTGCTGGCCGCTGCCACGCTGGTCGGCGACTATTTCTTGCACTGGTTCAAGTTGGTGTGGGTTGGCCGGTATCTCGGTATTGTGGGCTCGTTGTTGATCATCGGTTCGCTGTATTACTCGCTGCGCAAGCGCAAATACGTCTCTTCGGGCAATCCAACAACGCTGCTGAGGATGCACGAATTCAGCGCCTGGCTAGGTTCATTGATGGTGCTGATCCACGCCGGTGTGCATTTCAATGCCATCCTGCCGTGGCTGGCCACCGTGGCCATGGGTGTGAATGTGGTGAGCGGGATGGTTGGCAAGATGCTGCTCCACCGTGCGCGTCAGCATGTACAGGGTCAACGCAACCAATTCCAGCTGCGTGGCATGCCCAAACCCGAGATGGAGCAGGCCTTGTTCTGGGATGCGGTGACCGTGGGCGCCATGGCCCAGTGGCGCAAGGTCCATATCCCCATCTTCATCGTGTTCGTGGTCCTGGCGCTGGGTCACATCGTCAGTGTCTTCTTGTTCTGGGGTTGGGTATGAGCAAAACCCTGAAGATCATCCTGGCCTGCAATCTGGCCATCTTGGCGGTATTGGTGTTCATTTACCCTGACTTGATGGTCGGGCCAGGCAAGCTGATCCCCGGCCACAAGACGCTGGAGGGGGACTGCTTCGCCTGCCACGCCCCGCTCACAGGGGCCAGTGCAGCACGATGCATCAGTTGCCACCAACCTGTGAACATTGGCCGCCTGACCACCCAAGGTGTCCCCATTGCCAAACCGGCCACCGCCACCACATTCCACCAGGATTTGATCAGCCAGGACTGTGTGGCCTGCCACAGCGACCATGCCGGTGTGAAACGTTTTGCCCGCCAGAAAAAGTTCGACCACACCTTGCTCAAGCAGGGCACCCGGGACCAATGTCAGGCCTGCCACAAGCCGCCGGTCGATGCATTACACAAGCAGATCACCGGCAACTGCCTGCAATGCCATACACAGCAGATGTGGACACCCGCCACCTTTGACCACAACCAGTACTTTGTCCTGGACAAGGACCACAACACCAGCTGCGTCACCTGTCACATCCGCAATGACTACAGCCGCTTCACTTGTTATGGTTGCCATGAGCACACCCCAGACAACATTCGCCGCAAACACATCAAAGAGGGTATTGCCAAATATGACAACTGCGTGGAATGCCACACCAGTGCCAACGAGCACGACATCAAGAGCCGAGATGGGGACCGTGGTAAACGCAAGAACAAACGCGACGACGACTGACTTTCAACCATTCACATTCATTTACCAAGGAAATTCATGAAATGCCCAACCTGCGTCACCACTGATTTGCTCATGACAGAGCGGATGGCTATCGAAATTGACTATTGCCCCCAATGCCGGGGTGTCTGGCTGGACCGGGGAGAGCTGGACAAAATCATTGAGCGCAGCACCCGTGAAGCCCTCCCGGTATCACCGACCATGACACCGCCAGCACCCAACCAGATGCGCCCACAGTACGACAAACCGCATGGCTACCGGGAAGACCACCATGATGGCCATTACCGTGGCAAGAAGTCCTTCTGGAACGAATTGTTCGACTGAGATATGAACGCACAGCACTTCCTGATCATGGGCATTCCTGCCGTGGTCGCCCTGAGTGGTGGGGTACTTGCCGCTTTTTGGACACCAGGGCACGCCACACGCAGTCTGATTCAGCACTTTGCTGCCGGCGTGGTGCTCGCGGCGTTGGCCGTAGAACTCCTGCCAGAAATAGAACGCGAACATGCGCCGGGCCTGGTTTTGGCTGGCGCATTTGCGCTGGGGAGCCTGTTCATGTATGCATTGAAGTTGTGGACGATGCGGATGGAACACGCTGCCAACCTGACCGGCTCCAGCGAAGGGCTCAGCAAAGGTCTGCTGATTGCCACATTCATTGACGTAGCCACTGACGGTTTCATCATTGGTGCAGGTTTTGCCGCCGGTGGTGAAACCGGCACCATTCTGGCTTTAGGCCTGTCCGTGGAATTGTTGTTCCTGGGCCTGGCGCTGACTTCGGGCGCCAATGCAGGCTGGCGCATTGTTGCCATATCAGGTGCGCTTGGCGTAACAGTGCTTGTCTTCTCTGTGCTGGGCAACGTGTTGCTGTCAGGAGCCTCCCATGCCGTCATCGGTGGCACACTGGCTTTCAGTGCGGCAGCGCTGCTTTACCTTGTGACGGAGGAGCTGCTGATGGAAGCACATGAAGTCGAGGAAAAGCCTGTTTCCACGCTGGTCCTGTTTGGTGGATTTTTGACCTTCTGGAGTATTCAACTGATGGGCAAATAGCCCTGTCCAGCTGGTTGGCCAGCGACGCATGCCACAGACCTCACGCCCGGCATCTTGCGTTACCTCGGACGAACGCAGCACACTCCTGGTACCGTGGGTACTCCAACGTTTCGCAGTCCTCAATTAAGCGGCATCAGGGAGTCGGGCAATTGTCCCTTGACCTATTGCACAGAGCTTCTCTAAGTCATCCGCTACTACAAAAACCTTTAAGGTGCAGACTGCTTGAGATTTACTCTTCGATGCGCAACTCGCGCGGGCACGCAACTCTTGTCCCACGGCCGGTCGCACATAGTTCAGTTTGAACTCCGAAGTAACGACTGGAACACCCATAGCTGCACCGCCCGCAAAGGCAAGTACGTTATCCGCCAAATAGCTAAGGACACCTCCGTGCACGAATCCATTTTGCTGCAATAGCTCGGGCCTAATGACAAGGCGAAGTTCAGCTAAATCGGGACTTAGTGAAGTTAGCTTCGTCCCCATCATTCTGCTAAAGGGTTGCTGTTCCAAGACATTACGCCCGTAGTTGAGCAGTTCATCAGTCTTTTGCACGTATCACCTCTCAATTTCTGATTTTGCAATAAATACTTCGTATGCGAAGTGTAAGATGTTTTTAGACGATGTAGTGCGTACAAGGGCAAAATCTGGAGCATTTACAAAGACAACTTGAGTGCGCTATGGCTGAAAAGATCTATCTCTACCACCAGCTCCAATTAGCTGCTGCCCGCCTCCGCTCGCAGGCCGACCGCTTGGGGGCCGCAGCCGCAGGGGTTAGCGGCGCACAGGCTGGCGTGCTGCTAGCTGTTGCAGCCAAACCAGGTGCATCACAGCGTGCTGTAGCGCAAGCGTTGGGACAGAGTGAGTCCGGATTTACAACAATGGTTTCTAGATTGGTCGCTGCGGAACTAGTCTTGCGTACACATGATTCAGTAGATCCACGAGCCTGGGCATTGACATTGACCCCAAAAGGAGAAGATGCACTCGTTAAGGTCAAAGAAGGACTCAAAGAATTGAATCGGCTTATCGATCGGGCACTTAGCGCGCAGGAGAAGGAGAACTTGTCAAAGTTACTGTCTCGCATAGTTGAGGCCGTTAACGAATAGCGTTTATATGCTGCGCAGCGATGCTGAAACGATCCAAGAAGCCTCCCGCGGCAGATAGTCGCGGGAAGCTCGGGCATGTGTACACCCGCGCAATGCCGGGAAAGGGTACAAAACGTTTCCAAAACCGGATGGAACCCGTGTCAGACAGGGTGAGGATTTCGTTGATGAATTGACTGGGATTGACCGCTGCGCTGTTAGGCTTGATGACGTTGGGATGTCCACCGAGGTCTGCGCGCCCTCAGTTGATCACTCCCCCGGCTGCACTGCTGCCAAGCAGTCTTTTACGCAAAGAAGGTGCGAAGGTCCGGCCCACTCGGATTTCCAGTCCTTCCGAGAGCACGGCGATGAGGCCGGCAGACTGAGCCAGTTTTAGGCGCAGGATGGCGTCGCATCGCACGATGCTGCTGCGGTGGATGCGGATAAAGACTTCAGGGTCTAGGCGTCCTTCCAGCGCGCTCAGCGTTTCATGGTGCAAGTAAGAGCAGCCGGAGACATGGATGCGTACGAAATCGCGTTCGGCCTGGATACGCTGGATATCCGCATGCGGGATACGTACATGCTCGCCCCGTACTTTGACCCAAATGCAGCCGCTCAGCCTGGGTTGTTCGTGCAGAGTGCGTCTAAGTGCCGCGATGGTTCCCTGCATTTCGGACATCCGCTCAGCCTGTTGGTGTGAGCTGGCGGCCGTGCGGGCGCGATGCATGGCGAGGTTAAAGCGTCCTGGTTCAATGGGCTTGGTCAGGTAATCGACGGCGTTGGCTTCGAAAGCGCGCAGAGCGTGGTGGTCGAATGCGGTGACGAAGACCACGACTGGCATGGGTGGCTCCAAATGCTCCAGCAGGTCGAATCCGCTGGCGCCCGGCATCTGGATATCGAGCAACAGGATGTCCGGCTGGCTGGCTCGGATAATCAGGTGGGCCTCGTCAACATTGCCCGCCTGCTCGACCCGGGTGACCCAGTCCAGTTTTGCCAGCATGCGGATCAGCCTACGCCGTGCCAGCGGTTCGTCATCCACGACAAGCACGAAAAGACCACTCACGCCGACCTCCAGGGTAGGTCGATGGCGGCTCGGTACCGACCGGGCGATACAGGACCATGCGTGAAACGGGCGTCACCGGTAAAACGGACGTTCAGCCGTTGCGAGACATTATTCAAACCCACGCCTGCACTTGGCATCCGCTTGACCGGGGTGCCACCCTGCGCCATGTCGTTTTCCACGGTTATGTGCAGGCGGTCCATCTCACGCCGGGCGCTCAAGGAGATTTCAACCGGGCCGCTGGTACTACCCAGGCCATGCTTGATCGCGTTTTCTACCAAGGGCTGGAGGATCAGGCTGGGGACCAGCGCGGAACGGTCCGAATCAGAAACATCGCAGCTGAAGCACATGCGGTCAGAGAAGCGTTCGTGTTCGATGTTCAGGTATTCTTGCTGCAGCGCGATCTCCTCTGCCAGCGTCACGTCGTTCATCGGGTCCAGCGTCAGCGTGGTGCGCATGAAGGAGGACAGCGAATGCACCATGCGCTCTGCACGCACGGCAGCGCCTTCTTCGATCAGCCCGGCAATGGAATTGAGCGTGTTGAACAAGAAATGCGGATTGATCTGGTAGCGTAGCGCCTGCATCTGCGCCATCAGCGCTTCCTTGCGCACCTCAGCCAGCAGCCGTTCTCGTTCCTGTACCTCGAAGTTGTCCAACACGGCGACAAACAGACAGCTCCATCCGAACAGCATCGAGACACCCTCAATCAGGGTGTAACCCGCACTGGCCGGATTGGGGTAGACCGGCCCGGGATACTGAAATATGCCCTGTTGGATGAAATCGACCGAAGCAAACAGCGGGGCTGCAATGGCCGCCATCAGGAAGCACAGCAACGCTTTCTGCAGGAAGGAAAAGCGGTCCCGCAGGCGGAACAGCAATGCCGCCATCAGGTAGGTGATGAGCGCACTCATGCCGAACAGGACGATCTTCGTCGGTGTGGACGGGAAGGGATCGATGCCCACGAAATAGCCAAGGATGCCGTCCATCGCATACATACACAGCCAATAGAGCAGATTGAGGCGGAGCGCGGCCTGCATCGGGCCGCACGCGGCTTCCTGCAGGTCGGTCGGGGCAGTCATGTCGTCTGTGCTTTAAAGCTTGGATTATCTCCGGTGGCGTCTTTGTCTCTTGTGCGGTTGGTCGTCGAATACTCGCCGTTCGCAGAAATTTTCCGCACCGGCCAGCGTGCAAAGGCGGTTCGCAGAATGCGCGTTGGCATGTTACGGCGCGTCCATAGAATGGCCCTGAACGCACGCCGGAGGGCGTGTCCAAGAATTTCGGAAAACCTTACAAGAGTATGAAGGCCATGAAAGCGATGCAAGCGCTATCGATGAAACTGTCGGGCGTTCATGGGGTCCAGGCCGGCCCTACCGGTTTTTCTTCCAGATCTGCGCGCGCAACGTCGCGTGACGTTGCAACTTCGGCATCGGCGACGGTTAGCCTCTCGGAAGCTGGCAAGTCGCTGGCCGACATCATGGCTGGGGTGAACCTGCGCCACATCCGATACACCGAGCTCGTCGAAGTCGCCCAGAGACTGCGCGATGCCGGCCATTTGGAAGGCAAAGACTATCTGGATTTCATCGGCCCCTCGCCGGCGCATGCCAGGCTGGACGAAACGACCGATCCGGACTGGAACCGGCCAATGGACCGAGTCGGGATGCACGAGATGCAGCTGGAATTCATGCAAGCCACCGGCTCAGAGCAACGCTTCATCGATTTCGAGCGATATCTGCTAGATCTCTACCTGAAGTTCGCGACATGAGGTGTTTCATGACTGTACAAGTGGCAAATGACGGACGCCATGCAATTGATCCTGCAGCAAGATGCCGGCTGCTCTGGGTGGATAGCGGGCATGCCATTCCACTGGAAAAGCCCGAGGCCATTGTCGCCGCGATTCGCGAGGCGCTGGCACTGCCGGCGCGGAATGCCCAACCCGTGCAGCCCAGGTAAGCCATGCGAATTCTTGCCCTCGGCCCGTTACGCAGAACCGCGCTGATCGCGGGCCTGCTTTACCTGCTCACCTTCGCATCGATACCTACCTTGTTCCTGTATGGCGGCGTGCAGGCGCCTGGTTTCGTGCTCGGCTCCGGTCCGGATGCGCCGGTGGTGCTGGGCGGCCTGCTCGAAATCATCGTCGCGCTCGCCTGCATCGGCACGGCCGTGGTGCTCTATCCGGTGCTCTGGCAATACGGCCAGGCGCGCGCGATCGGGCTGGTTGCTGCCAGAGTGCTGGAAGCCGCCCTGATCTATGTGGGCGTGGTCAGTCTGATGTCCGTCGTCACCTTGCGCCAAGCCGGCGCTGGCGCCGATGCGCTGGCAGTCAGCCAGGGCCTTGTGGCGCAGTACCGCTGGACATTTTTCTACGCCCAGAGCTTCATACCGGCAGTCAACGGTGCACTGCTGGGCAGCTTGTTGTACCAGTCGCGTCTGGT
>NZ_JAQTWM010000087.1 GCF_028689305.1 Rhodoferax sp.
CCCAGGCAAAAATAGCGGCTGCATGGATGGCGTCCAGAATCTGCCATTCATTCAGACCAGATACCCGCAGTGTGTCCAAGGTGTTGGCGCTCAACTCTGGAGGGGTGGCACTGAGTTCAACCCCTAAGTCAATCAAGGCACGTTGACGCAGTACCAGCGGTGTGTCAACGCCATCCCGGTACAGTGCCTCAATAACCTGAGGTTGTTTGGCCAACTGAACAAAAAAGCGCGCATGGACTGAGGCGCAATAGGGACACCCATTGACCAGCGACACTGCCACTGTGGTGAGTTCACGTTCCGCCCGCGACAAGCCACCCTGCCCGTACATGATGGCGTTGAACAAACGTGAACGCTGACGCAGCACCAGCGGGTTGTGCACCAGGGTGAGGTAATACGGCGAGCTGCGTGCGCTGCTGTGTGACTCATCCAGTACCGCTATCTGATCAGGTGTGGCATGTGCGGGGTCAACAATGGGCAGCCAGGATGCCCACTCCAGAACCTCCGTGGTATAGGCCACCTGCGGGTGATGATGCTCAACCTTGCCATGGTGACCTGGCAACAGTTCATTGGTGGGTACGTGTGCCGTCGCAGACGCAACGGGGAGCGGGGTGGGGTGAACTGCAAGCGCCGTCAGCCCCGCCAGCAACCGTGTTTGATAGCTGACAAAGGCAATGAGCTGCGCCAGTGTCACCGTGTCAGATGCGCTCAAACCCACAGCCAACAATGGTGCCAGATGACTGGCCTCGGCTTCAAAGGGTGTCAGCGACAAGCGGTCGACGAAGGCTGCAATGGCTTGCCAGCGCCAGGATGTCGAGTCCCACTCAAGGCCGGGTGCGGCGGTGGCTGCTGACGCAACATCTTGGGGCGCATTCAGCCCTTGCAGGCGGGTGTGATGAAACTGGGTCAGTACCGAGCTGCCTTGCAACGTGGCAACCCGCAAGGCCACCGCATGGCGTTCAATCAGGGTCAGACCCTGCACGTCATCCAGTTCAAACAAGGCATCAAAGCTGCCCTGGGTGGCGCTTTTGACTTCGGGTCGTTCGCTGCGAAGCAGCGCCAAAGGGCTGCCAACTGGCAGGCCAGCCAGAGCATCAATCAGGTCAGATGCCACGTTGGATGCGACGGTGTTCATACTGAAACTCCTTGTGTGGCAGGTGCACGCTGTGCCAAGGCCGTGCGACCCAGCAGGCCCAGGGCCAAGTCGTCTTGCGGCGGTTGAAACAGGCCACCCCGCGCATCACGGAAATGCCGCTCCAGCGTCAGACGGCGTGTCAGGCTAAAGCCACCGGCCACGCGCAAGCCCAGGTCGGTGACCTGGCAAGCGGTGTTGGTGACCAGGTATTTGGCTGCTGCGATTTGCGGGCCCAGGTTGGCACGCTGCTCGGGGTGATCGCTCCAGCGGCGCGCTACGTCATACAACACAGCACGTGCACCAATCACCAGAGCCTGCATTTCGCCAATCCACTGCTGGATGTGGGGCTGAGTCGCCAAGGGTTTGCCCAGTACCGAGGGTACGCGGTCATGCGCGTAGTCGGTGGCTGCGTCCAGCGATGCCTGGGCAATGCCCAGGTACACGGCGACCAGGCCCAGCCACCAGGCGTTGGCGGCAGTGGGTGGTGCTGCCACGCCCACCGGGGTTCGTTCCACCACAAAAGCTTCGGGCACAAACACGTTGTCAAAGTAGGCATCGTCGCTGCCACCGCTGCGCTGACTCAAAGCGTCTTGCCAGGTAGCCTCGAAGCGCAGCCCTGGTGCAGGGGCTTCCACAATGGCTCGCGCCACCTCACCCTGAGGGGCCTGGGTGCTGGGGGGAATGGACACCGCCACCAGCAAATAGCGTAGCGCTGGCGCGGCCGTCACAAAAATCTTGTGCCCACTGATCGACCAGCCTCCTGGCACTGGCTTGGCCACGGTGGCAGGCACGCCTCCGCGTGAGATGCTGCCCAGATCGGCTTCGGTGACCACCGAGTTGACGATGCCGCCTTCGCGTGCAATGGTTTGAAACACCTTTGTCAACACCGGTTCAGGCCAGGTGGGTTCCTCAGCCAAACGCCCCAGTACGTTGAGCAGCATGCCCACACCAATCGCCGTCGCTGCGTCGCCCTGGGCCAGGCGCTCTTGCGCGAGCACCAGATCAAACACGCTGGCCCCGTCGCCACCGTGTGCCTTGGGCAAGGCCAAGCGTAAATAGCCCGCCTCATGCAGGCGCTGGTAATGTGAAAGAACAAAAGCGCCAGTACGGTCATGTTCCGCTGCACTGGGGGCCAGTTCGCGTGCCAGCGCCTCTGACAACGTAACGATGTGACGCTGGTTTGGCGTGAAGTCCTGAATGTGTTGAAAATCTGCTTGACTCATGAAGTCCTGATGCCTCTCTCAAAAGTAGTGAATATCAAAAGGGGTGTGGTGCCTGATGTGCAGCACCTGGGCGCGTTTCGTGGCAACACGGTCATGCGTGCGAGGTGCGCGCAGGCCCACGCCGATCAATCCCTCGCCGCGGGTGTCCAGTGTTTGGTGCAATGCGATAGCCGCAGGCCCTTCGTTGTGCCCATGCGGTGACACCAAGACCAGCTGGATAGTGCCCAGGGTGAAGGAGGTGGTTGACAGGCCCAGGCCTGTGAGCTGTTGTAGCTGGTTTTCATGGTCAGCCTGTTCTCCCAACAAAGCGCGGTAACGCTGCCGACTGAGCTCTAGGTCATGCACGACCAAGGTAAGCGATGCGAGGCCTTGGACACCGTTGTCATGCAGGCGTGTGTTACCTTGGCTCACCCGCCAGTCGCGTGGGGTGATGTCGCCACACAAAAAAGGTAGGTCAGAGGTTGGTGGGGCGCCAATTTTCCAGAGCAATTTTTTGCCATCCGGGCGTATCCGCCCGCCATCCACCGGTCCAAAGTACGAGAGGCCCCGGCTTTGTGCTGCAGATACCGCCTCACCAACGTTGCCCGGCAGCAAGGCATAGTCGACAAAACCCGTGTAACCCTTGGCATGCAAGTGACCCCAGCGGTGCTGCGCTGCGGGTTTCAGGAAGGCAATCAGTTCCAGGTAGCTGCCGTCGGAGAAAACTACCAGCGCATTGTGTGTGTTGCCATCAGCATGGGTGCCGCCGCGTTGTACCGTGAACCCTTCGGTACTGAAGTTGGCGATGGCCTCTTCCAGGTCGCGAACGAGAATGACGATGTGGTCCAGGGAGAGTGTCAGGGATGGCAACGTCAGCAACGGATTAAGCGGCATCTGCTTCGCCCCCCAGGTAGGCATCACGAATGCGCGGGTCGTTCAGCAGGTCACGGGCGACACCGCTGAGCGCAATGCGCCCGGTTTGCAGCACATAACCACGGTGGGCAATTTGCAGCGCCAAACTGGCGTTTTGCTCCACCATGAAAACCGACACGCCGGTCTGGTTGACCTGCGCAATCAGCTCCAGCACCTTGTCTACATACAGGGGCGACAAGCCCATGGTGGGCTCGTCCATGCAGATCAGGCGTGGGCGCGCCATCAGTGCACGGGCCATGGCCACCATTTGCTGCTCACCACCGGACAGTGTGCCAGCCAGTGAAGCAATGCGCTCCTTGACACGGGGAAACAAGTCCAGCAGGCGCTCGTAGTCGCGGGCAATCTCAGCCTTGTCTGGCCGTGTGAATGCGCCCATCAGCAGGTTCTCCCGCACCGTCATGCCACCAAACAGGCGGCGCGACTCGGGCACCGAGGCCACCCCGCGCCGGATGATTTGCGGCGTGCTCAGCCCCACGATGGATTGACCGTCTATGCACACCTCGCCTTTGCGGGGTTTGAGCAAGCCCAGGATGATTTTCATGGTGGTGGACTTGCCGCTGGCATTGCCACCGAGCAAGCTCACGATTTCCCCGGCATTAACGTGCAGGTTCAAGTCAAAGTGCACCTGTACCTGGCCGTAAAAGGTGTCAACGTGTTCCAGCGACAGCAGGGCTGGGGTAGGGGAGTGTGAGGTGGTCGTGCTCATGGTGCGGGCCTTGGGTCAGGCTGCCAACCGAAATGGCTGCGCCAAGGCGCTGGGCGTGCCTGACAGCTCGGGCGAGACATGGGGTGTCAAGACAGGATGGAGATGAGAGGCCGTCTGGCCCACATGGCGGTGGCCCAGATAGGCTTCGATCACTGCTGGGTCGTGTCGCACCTCGGCGGGCAGCCCGTGGGCAATGCGCTGCCCGTCGTCCATCACCAGCACCCGGTCAGAGAGCTGCATCACCAGCTCCAGCTTGTGTTCGATCAGCAAAATGGTCTGACCGCCTTGTTTGAGGCTGCGGATGATGTCCAGCATTTCGGCGGTTTCGCTCTCGTTCATGCCAGCCGTGGGCTCGTCGAGCAACAGCAGGCGTGGCCGCAGGGCCAAGGCACGCGCAATCTCCAGACGGCGGCGGTTGGCATACGACAGGCTGTAGGCGCTCTGGTGCAACCGCGGTGTGAGCCGGTCGCCAAACAGGGCAATGATGTCAAGAGCTTCCTGCTGTATACGAGCCTCTTCGGCTTTCACGTGCTGCGGACGTGTCAAAGCTAATGCCAGTTCGGCCAGTGCGCCAAACGGTGATGCCCATGCAGGCACATCCGGCTTGACCGCGCTTAACCGGGTGTGGGCTCCGATCAACACGTTGTCCAGCACCGTTAAATTGCCGAACACCCGGCCATGTTGAAACGTACGCGCCAAACCGCAGGCTGCCATTTGTAGGGCGGATGCACGCGAAATATCAGCGCCCTCAAAATGCACCGTACCGGCATCGGGTTGATCCAGTCCGGTGATCAGGTTGAACAAGGTGGTTTTGCCCGCGCCATTGGGGCCAATCACGCTGATGAGTTCACCCTGGGCAATGTCCAGGTCAATCTGATCGACGGCGGTGATGCCGCCAATGCGGCGGGTCAGGCCCCGGACTTCAAGCAGTGCTGTCATGGTGAATTCCATTGGCAAAGGTGTGCATGGTTGTTGGTGATGGGGCGCGATCGGGTGTGTTCATTGGGCGTGTAAATGGGTTAAACCGTTCCCAGCAAGCCTTGCGGACGAAAGCGCACCAGCAGCAGCAAGGTGATGCCGTAGATCAGCATGCGGTATTCCGCCGTCACCCGAAACAGCTCGGGCAGACCAATCAGCGCCACTGCACCGATGACCGCACCTGCCACGTTGCCCATACCACCGAGAATCACGATGGTGATGGCCAGAATCGAGATTTGCGAGGTGAAGGTTTCGTGGTTGATGTAGGAGTACAGGTGCGCCGTAAAGCCACCCGCAATACCGGCCGCAAAGCCGCCAAAACCAAAGGCCAATGCCTTGTAGCGACTGGGGCTGACCCCGTAGGAACGCGCCGCCACATCGTCCTCGCGTACGGCCCGGAAACTGCGCCCCAAGTGCGTGTGTAATAGTCGCGATTGCAGCAAGGCCAGCCCAACCACCACGGCAAGCGTCAGCCAGTAAAAACCAGGGCCGGCATCCAGCGCGTCACCGTCGATGGCCAGGGGTGGAATGCCCGAAACCCCGATGGGTCCACGGGTCAAAGACTCCCAGTTCAAAATCACCAGCGCCACAATCTCACCAATGCCCAACGTGGCAATCGACACATAGTGCCCGCGCAGCCGAAACGCCGGGTACACCAGCAGGGTGCCGATGACCGCCGTGCCCAGCCCGGCCAGCAGGATGCTCAAGGCTACCGGCACCTGCAGATCCATCGCCACCAACGCCGACAGGTAGGCCCCAATGGTGAGCAAACCGGCATGGCCCAGAGAAATCTGGCCGACCGTGCCGGCCACCAGGGTGAGACTCAGCGCCAACAAGGCATATAACCAGGCGTTGGTGAGTGTGGTCAGCACATACGCCCCCTGCGCCAAGGGCTGCAACAGGAGCGGCAAGGCCACCAGCAGCGCGATGGTGCTTGGCCACACCCATCGCGGTACTACCACGGGATTGCTCGGCGCGACAAAGGTGCCGGTCAGCGGTTCAGGTGGCAGCCCCTTCTTTTTGCCAAACAGGCCGTTGGGCTTCCATACCAGAATGGCAATCAACAGCAAAAATGCAAACAGGTTGCGGTAGGGGGTGCCAAACAATGCCACGCCCCAGCTCTCGGTCAAACCCAGCAACATGCTGCCCACAATGGCCCCGGGAACATTGCCGACACCGCCAATGACCACCGCGACCACGCCTTTGAGCGTGGCCTGGAAACTCATGGCTGGGCTGATGTTGTTGTAGTACATGCCCACCAGCAGGCCGGAGAGTCCGCCCAGCGCTGAGGCGATGGCAAACACTGTCTGGTTGACGGCGTTGATGTTCACCCCCATTTGCAGCGCAGCATCGCGGTCTTGCGCACTGGCACGCACGGCCCAGCCCAGGCGGCTAAAGCGCAGGAAGCCAAACAGCACTGCGGCACTGGTGATACCCACCGCGGCGATCAACAGATCCAGCGTACCAATACTGCCGCTGCCAAGCTGGAGACGCCAGGTCGGCAAAGTGTTGGGCAGTGCCCGTGGATCGGGCCCGGCCAGCAATTGCACCAATTGATCCAGCACAAAACTGATGCCGATGGTGGCCAACAAGGGCGCAATGCGCGGTGAGTTGGCCAGTGGGCGCAACCCAATGCGCTCAATGGCCATGCCCAGCAAGGCACTACCGGCGATCACCAGGCCGATGGTGACGGCAAGCGAGGTATGGAGATAGGTGATGGCCGCCCAGCCAATAAACGCCCCTACGGTGTACACCGAGCCGTGGGCGAAGTTGATCAGGTTCGATACCCCGAAAATCAGGGCCAGCCCCACCGCCAGCAACGCATACACGTTGCCGATGATCAGACCGTTCAAAGTGTGGTCAAACCACGAAGACCAGTTAGCCATCAGGTGTCCGCCCAGAAACATCGGTGACAAAGGTACGCAAAATTACTTGTTGCCACCAAACACGGTCCATTTGCCGCCTTTGACGACCAAATCGACGCTTTTGACCCCGGCAACGCGGCGCGTCGTTGGGTCAAACGTGGATTTCCCAAAGATCACACTGGGCACGTCCTTGACCTTGTAGAGTGCATCGCGGATGGCCTTGCGATCCGTGTTGCCTGCCGTGCGAATGGCGGCTGCGGCGATCAACACCGCGTCATAGGCATAGGCGTTGAAGGCATCCGGATCACGTTTGTATTTGGTTCGAAATCGACTGACAAAACCTTGAACTTCGCTGCGTGGGTCTTCCGGGAAGAATGAGGTGTTGGTGATGATGCCCTCCACCGAAGCTCCCCCCAATTCCAGAAACTTGGGTGAGTAGACCGAACCCACTGCTACAGCGGGCAAATTGATGCCGGTGGTTTTGAGTTGCCCGGCAATCAGTGCGCCATCGGCATAGTAGGAGATCAGCACAATGCCATCAGGCTTGGCATCACGGATGCGAACCAGGGTGGAGCGGAAGTCTTTGTCATCCGGTAAATAACCTTCGCTGATGATCACCTGTCCGCCACGCTCGGCGGCGGCTTTCACAAACACGTCCTTGCTAGTGCGGCCCCAATCGGTGTTGAGGTGCAACACGGCAATTTTCTTGAGCCCCAACTTCTTGACCGCCAGATCAGCAAGCAACGGCTGCTGGTCGGCCTGGCTGATGGAGGGACTCCAGGCAAAATCACCGCCTTTGGTGAAGTCGGGGTGTGAATTGGTAAAACCCAGTTGTACTAGGCCGGCACGCTGGTAGATCGGTGTGGCGGCCATCGACGCAGGGCTGGAGAAGTCGCCGAGTTCAATCACGATTTTCGAATCATTGACAAACTTCTGCGCAATGCCGACCGACTGGCGTGGGTCACTCTGACTGTCTTCAAACACATAACTCAGTGGCCGTCCCAGCACACCGCCATTGGCATTGATTTCCTCCAATGCCAAATCAAACCCAGCCTTCCATTGTGCGCCGTACTGTGCGTTGGCTCCGGTCAGCGGGCCACTCACGCCAAACACGACGGGCTCACCGCTTGCGGCGGCCTGCGAGATCCAGGGTAGACCGGCTACAGATACGGCACTTAAGGTAGACAACAGCGTACGGCGACGCAGCAAAGAAACAGATAGCTTGTTCATGACGGACTGGTCCGAAAGTTGAATGAGCGGCAGAGTTTGCAGCGTGATCGGTGTGGCGCAAAAGAATACTTCTGCATATCCAAAAACAAAAAATCGCAGGCAGCCATCAAGTCGAGCCATATATGTTTTTCGGCTTAGCAAATGCAAATCGCATCGTTGTCTGGAGTGATCTGGCTGTCTAGCATCGACCACCTTTACCCACACAGGATGGCTTTCATGGATCTCAAAAACTCTTTCATCCAGTTGCTGACGGCAACGGCTTTTCTTGGCTCATCAAACCTATTGGCCCAGACCAAGGAAATCACCTTTGCATATCAGGACATGCTGGTACCACTGCGTACCTTGATTGAATCGGGTGAGCTTGAGAAAACCACGGGCTACAAGATCAACTGGCGTCAGTTTGGCGGCGGTGGTGACGTGATTCGAGCACTGTCCTCAGGCGACGTGCAGATTGGCGAAGCTGGTTCCAGTCCGATTGCGGCCGCGGCCAGCCAAGGTCAGGATGTCAAACTTTTCTGGATTCTGGATGACATTGCCGACGCCGAAGCGCTGGTGGTGCGCAAGGGCAGTGGTATCCAGGGCTGGAAAGACTTGAAAGGGAAAAAAGTCGCCACGCCGTTTGTCTCGACCTCGCATTACCAATTGCTGGTAGGGCTGAAGCTAGAGGGGGTTGATCCCAAGGACGTGAACGTGGTCAACCTGCGTCCACCGGAAATTGGGGCAGCCTGGGAGCGTGGGGATATTGATGCGGCCTTCATCTGGGATCCGGTGCTGTCGCGCATCAAGTCCAGTGGCCAAGCGATTGCCACGTCAGGCAGCATCGGCAAAAAAGGCCACCCGACTTTTGACGGCCTGGTGGTCAATGGCAAATGGGCTGCAGCCAACGAGGGTTTTGTGGTGGCTTTGGTCAAAGCGCTGGCCAAGACCGACGATGACTATCGCCGCAACACGGCGAAATGGACAGTTGATTCCCCACAGATCAAGGCCATTGCCAAGTGGAGCAAGGCTGATCCCAAAGATGTGCCCGCTGCGATTGCGCTTTACAAGTTTCCGACGCTGCAGGAGCAACTTTCGCCGACCTGGTTGGGGGGTGGTGCTGCCAAAGCCTTGTCCAACACGGCGGTGTTTCTGAAGGAGCAGGGGCGCATCCAGGAGGTCAAACCGGACTACAACGCCTTTGTGAGTACCAGCTACGTGCGTAAGGCCTTGGGCCAGTAATCGTGGCACGCGTGTGACAACACTCGACATCAATCATCTGACCGTTCGCTACGCAGCGGTAGATGGTGTTCATACGGCACTGGCCGATGTGAATCTGCGACTTAGTGGCGATGACTTTGTGGTGGCGATTGGTGCGTCCGGCTGCGGCAAAACCAGTTTGCTCAATTGCGTGGCCGGTTTTCTGCCGGCCTCCGGTGGCCAAGTGTTGTTGGATGGGGCACCTATCCAGGGTCCTGGTGCCGAACGGGGTGTGGTGTTTCAGAAGCACGCGTTGTTGCCTTGGCTCAATGTGCTGGAGAACGTGGCTTTGCCATTGCGGCTGCGCGGTGTTGACGCCATGGGGCGACATGCCGTGGCGCAGGCCAAGCTGGCACTGGTGGGATTGGCGGGAGCAGAACAAAAAGCGATATGGCAACTCTCGGGTGGTATGCAGCAGCGTGTGGGTATTGCACGCGCGCTGGCCAGTGATCCGGCGATCCTGCTGATGGACGAACCCCTGGGGGCGCTGGACGCGTTCACGCGAGAAGGCGTTCAGGAAACGTTGTTGCAGGTTTGGGCGAGCGCCCACAAGCTGGTCCTCTTCATTACCCATTCGGTTGAGGAAGCGCTATTTTTGGGGACGCGGCTGGTGGTGATGAGTTCGAATCCGGGCAGCATCACCAAGGTCTACAACGACTTGCCGTTCTCCCGTCAATTTCTTTCGGGTGTGTCGGCTCGGGCCGTCAAATCCCAGCCGGAATTCATCGCCTTGCGTGAAGAGGTGCTGGACCTGATCCACCGTCGGGAGAAACTGCATGTCTAGTTTCAGGAAATGACCGGGTTTGTGCGTACCGGCCGGTTCGCCCTCTCGCCAGAACCCGAAGAACAAAGCATCAGTGCGTTCAGGGAAATTGGGGAAGGTCCCAGTGGCTGGATCAGTGTGTTGACCGTGTTGCTGCTGCTGGGTCTTTGGTACGGACTTACCCAAGCAGGCTGGGTCAAGCCACTGTTCTTGCCCTCGCCGGGGGCGGTCTGGCAGCAGTTTTATGACTATTTGACGGGGCAGGCCAATGACAAACCCCTGTGGCAACACGCGCTGGCCAGTTTGACACGCGTGTTGTTGGCCTTTGTGCTGGCCTGTGTCAGTGCCATTCCGCTGGGGATCACCATGGGGGTATTGCCGTGGCTGCGTGGTGTAGCTGATCCGCTGCTGGAGTTTTACCGACCCTTGCCGCCTTTGGCCTATCTTCCACTCATCATCATCTGGTTTGGCATTGACGAGACGCCCAAGGTGTTGCTCATTTATCTGGGCTGTTTTGCGCCTTTGGTGCTGGCGGCGCGTGCGGGGATGCGCAGTGCCAGTCAGGAGCAGATTCACGCTGCCTATTCCATGGGAGCTAGCCGTTGGCAGGTGATCCGCCACGTCTTGCTGCCAGCGGCCTTGCCCGAGATTCTGGTTGGTATGCGGATGGCCATTGGTTTTGGCTGGACCACCCTGGTAGCAGCCGAAATGGTGGCAGCGTCGGTTGGCCTGGGCCAGATGGTACTCAATGCTTCCAATTTTTTGCGCAGCGACATTGTGATCATGGGCATTGTGGTGATTGGCCTGCTGGCCTACGCCTTCGATGCCTTGATGCGCTGGTTTGAACGCCGTCTGGTGCCCTGGAAAGGGCGAGTTTGACACGCTATAGCTTGGTATCGCATGAAATGAGCAGAATACCTACTTGAAGGAACGATTGGAGTGACTTTGCATATTCAGGCCTTGGGCCCAGTGATTGGCGCTTTGGTCAGTGGTATTACCTTGTCGGAGCCGCTACCCGACGCCGTCCGTGCCGAACTGGAAGCGGCCTTGTTCAAGCACCACGTACTGTTTTTTGAGAATCAGGCCATTACGCCCACTCAACAGCGTGATCTGGCTCGCTGTTTTGGTCCCCTGCACGTCCACCCGATTTATCCCCATGTGGCAGAGGTGCCCGAGATCATCGTGCTCGACACCAGCGACAACAACCTGCCCGATAACGACAACTGGCACACCGATGTGACGTTCATCGACACACCGCCGTTGGGTGCTTTGTTGTCAGCCAAACTCTTGCCTCCATCGGGTGGCGATACCTTGTGGAGCAGCGGCATTGCCGCGTATGAAGCGCTGTCTGTCCCGTTTCAACACTTGCTGGACGATTTGACGGCGGAGCACGATATCCTGAAATCCTTTACGGCGCAACGCTTTGCCCGCACCCCACAGGAGCAAGCACGCTGGGAAGAGGCACGGGTGAAAAACCCGGTGGTGACTCACCCGGTGGTGAGGACGCATCCGGTCAGTGGTCAGCGTGGTTTGTTCGTCAACGAAGGCTTCACCACCCGTATTCTCAAACTGGACCAAAAGGAGAGTGATGTGGTACTGGCCTACCTGCGCAGTCATGTGGCAAAACCCGAATTCACGGTGCGTTGGCGCTGGAAAGAAAACGACTTGGCGTTTTGGGATAACCGCCTGACCCAGCATTACGCCACTGTGGACTATTTACCGCATCGCCGCATCATGCACCGTGCCACCATTTTGGGTGACAAGCCTTATTGACGATCAGTGGTTTACTTCAAGCATGTGCGCGGACTGAGGTTGCCCCTGTTTCCCGGACTCCTTAGCCGTCCAATTATGCGGTTTTCCTGTCCTGCTGCTGTGCCGCGTTGCAGCGTTGTTCAAACACCATTGAACTGACATAGTCCAGCGTCTGATGCAGTCGTGTGCTGTTGTAAAAGACCAGCCAGTCGATAACTTCATCCATGGCCGCGCGGCGCGTGGCAAATCGCCGCCCATGCAGGCGCGCTACCTTAAGATGCCCCCACAGGCTTTCAGTGGGGGCGTTGTCCCAGCAGTCACCACGTCGGCTCATCGATGACTTCATCGCGTAGCTTTTCAATGCGTTCTGGAAATCGTGCCCGCAGTATTGGCTGCCCCGGTCTGAATGAACTATCAACCCGGGCGCAGGCTTTCGCCGGAAATACGCCATGCGCAGTGCATCGACCACCAGACTGGCCTGCATGTGTTCTCTCATGCTCCAGCCCACCACCTGTCGGCTGTACAGGTCCAGCAAAACCGTCAGGTACAACCAGCCCTCGTCGGTGGCGATGTAGGTGATGTCGGTTGTCCACACCTGGTCGGGCCGCTGGGCTGTGAAGTCGCGCTCAAGCAGGTTGGACGCAATGGGCAGGTTGTGGTTGCTGTCGGTGGTGACAACAAACCTCTTCTTGCCTTTGGCCTTGATGCCGTGAAGCTTCATCGTTTTCTGACGCGTTCTTTGCCTACGCGTATGCCACGAGCCCCGAGTTCTTTCCACATCTTGGGCCAGCCGTATTCCCCTTTGACCTCGGCGTGGATGGCCAGGATGTGTACCAGCAGGGCTTCGTTGCTGATGCGCCTGTTGCTTGCGGGTTTACTGGGCTGGGTTCTGGCTTGGCGCTTGCGATGTTCAAAGTAACCACTGGCACTCACGCCCAGCACTTCGCAACTCAGGGTGACCGGCCACAGGGTCTTATGTTTACAAATCCACGCGTACTTCACAGTGACCCTTTGGCGAAGTACGCCGTCGCTTTTCCCAGGATGTCGCGCTCCATACGAAGGCGGGCATTCTCTGCGCGTATTCGGGCCAGTTCCATTTGCTCGGGTGACACCGGCTTGTCGCCAGCACCCTTGAGTTGACCTTGATTGCTGAGTCTGACCCAGTTGCCCAGCGTCTGGCTCGGCACTCCTAATATCTTGGCCATTACCGGCACGGCTTGTCCACCTTTGACCAGTCGCGCCGCTTCCATCTTGAATTCCAGGGCATTAAATCACAGGCCATCGGTCCGATTCGTTTTAGCTTATGCAGATTTGTTCCTTGGCATGACGGCGATTTGGATGAACAGTGTAGAAATGCTTTGAATGGCGTTGCCGATACTCATGTCTTCGCCCCAATTTCCTTTACACGCCATGGCCTTGATGACTTTGATAGCGGCACCGCTGCTGGCAAAGCCTGCATCGGTACTTGATGGGCACGTTCATTTCTTGCAACGTTGGATTGACAAACTCAGTCACCCGCGTCGCGTGCATATTCATGGCCTCATTAGATGAATAAGTTATGTAAAACCAAATATTCAATCGTTTGAGTTTCCACGCTCTGGTCATAAAGTACTTTCTGCCGCCTGTAGCCACTAAGCGCTGCCGAGCCAACTGATCAAGCGATTGCCAAGGATTTTTTGACCATGACCACTGTGATTGAAGCCATCCAACTGCCCGAAGCGCTCGAACCGGTGCGCGCCGTGGCGCTGTCCACCGGCCTGTCTTATGCCGGGGGGGTGCCGCCTCAACTGGCCTGGGAGCTGGTTCAAAGCGGCCAGGCGACGCTGGTGGACGTGCGCACTGCAGAGGAGCGCAAATTTGTCGGCCATGTGCCCGGCAGCGTCCATGTGGCTTGGGCGAGCGGTACCAGCATGACACGCAACCCGCGTTTTGTGCGCGAGCTTGAAGCCAAGACCAGCAAAAACGCTGTTTTACTGCTGCTTTGCCGCAGTGGCAAACGTTCAGACCTGGCTGCCGATGCCGCAGCCAAGGCTGGATTTACCCGCGTCTTCAACGTGCTTGAAGGCTTTGAAGGCGAGATTGACGAACAGCAACATCGGGGCGGTTTAGGCGGCTGGCGCTCTTACAACTTGCCCTGGGTGCAGGACTGATCCCGCTGCCCGCTTTTTCACTCCCAAAGGAACCACCATGACACAAGCATTTGCCGACAATTCCCTCTCCATTGGCCGCACGCCGCTGGTCAAGCTCAAC
>NZ_JAQTWM010000088.1 GCF_028689305.1 Rhodoferax sp.
GTTACAAGGCCTTGCGGATCAGTGCACCGGTGAACAGATAGGGCAATCGTGGTCCGCGTTCGGGTTCAACACCGCCCTTGTTTTCCACGCTGACGGCCAGCCCGCGGGCTTGGGAAAGGATCTTGTCGGTCACACGGATTTGCGAGGTCTTGAGCTTGGGGGTGATCACCCCGAGGGACAGGGGCTGGCCCTGTTCATCCAGCGCCCATAGTTGCATGCTGTCCTCCTGGCCTTCCTTGACCTCGTTGAGGCGCTGGATTTGCAGAAAACCGTCTTGCGGGTCGTAGGTGATGAGCTGCGCTGGCAGATGTTTGTCGTCCAGCAACACCGCCACATACTTGATCTGTGGCACAGACTTCAGCTTGGTTTGCAGGTGGGACAGCTGGGCCTTGAATTGCTCCAGCATGCTCATGCCGGTGGCGGCGGCCAGCGCCAGCACCAGCAGGCAGATGATGGTGGCAATGCGCCAGCGGCTGGCATGGCAGGGCGCTGGCTGGACGGGTGTCGAGGTGGATTCGGTCATGGTAGGCGTCGGTCGGGCACAAGGCGGGGTCACAGGGACGCGACGTAGGCGACCACGGCATCAATGTCTTCGTTGGTCAGTTGTTTGGTGTTGGCGGCCATCAGCGGGTCCATGCGAACGCCGTCACCACTGCGGTAGCGCTGCAAGGTGCGTTGCAGATACGTGGTTTGTTGCCCGGCGATGCGGGCGAAGTTTTCACCACCGAGTCCGTTCTCGCCGTGGCAGCGGAAACAGTTCTTGTTGAACAGCACTTTACCCTTGGCTGCCAGCGTCGGGTTGGTGACGGGGTGGCGCAAGGCTTGCTGGCGGTTGTAGAACAGCACCACACCGGCTTTTTCGTCGGTGCTCAGGGCTTTGATCATGCCTTCCATGAACTCGTTGCGGCGGCTGCCGTCAGTGAATTTGCGCAGTTGCACCAACAGGTAAACCGGGTTCTGGCCGGCCAGGTTGGGGATGTCCGGGCTGGTGCTGTTGCCGCTTTGACCATGGCAATTGGCACAAAAGGCGGCCACCTTCTGGCCTGACTTCAGCAGCGTCTCGGTCAGCTTGGGGTCTTTGGCGGCTTCGTTGAGCCGGTTGCGCAGGCTGGCCTCCATGGCCTCTGGCGATTTCGCCGATTGGGCGGCACAGGGCAGGGCAACCAGCGTCCCAAGCAGGGCTGCCGTGAGAAAAATGCGGGAAGAAAGTGACATGGTGAATCTTCGGTTGAGAGCTTGAAATGACACAGACTCTGGGGGGGAGGGGGGCGTCAGGCCAGCCGGTGGGTGTGTAGCGCAATTTGGTCACGCACCTGCTCTGGCGCCGTGCCGCCCAACACATGGCGCGCGTGCAGCGAACCGCGCAGCGACAGCACGTCAAACACATCTTTTTCGATCTTCGGATTGAATTCCTGTAGCACCTTGAGGGGCAGCTCCGACAGGTCAACCTGATGGGAGACCGCCGCCTTGACGGCGTGCGCCACGGTTTCATGCGCATCGCGGAACGGCAGGCCTTTTTTGACCAGGTAGTCGGCCAGATCGGTGGCCGTGGCGTAGCCCTTGAGGGCGGCTTGCTCCATGGCCTGTGCGTTCACGGTGATGCCGCCTTCCTTGGCGCCGGTGGCCGGGTTGGTCTGGCCGCCGATCATCTCGGCAAAGATGCGCAGGGTGTCCTTCAGCGTGTCCACCGTGTCAAACAGCGGTTCCTTGTCTTCCTGGTTGTCTTTGTTATAGGCCAGCGGCTGGCCTTTCATCAGGGTGATCAGTCCCATCAGGTGGCCAACCACCCGGCCGGTCTTGCCGCGGGCCAGTTCCGGCACGTCCGGGTTTTTCTTCTGCGGCATGATGGAGCTGCCGGTGGTGAAGCGGTCGGCAATTTTGATGAAGCCGAAGTTCTGGCTCATCCACAACACCAGCTCTTCACTCAGGCGGCTGATGTGCACCATGCACAGCGATGCTGCAGCGGTGAATTCGATGGCGAAGTCACGGTCACTGACCGCATCCAGGCTGTTCTGGCAGACACAGGGGATCCCGGCCTCGTCCACCATGCCCAGGGTGCGGGCAACCCGTTTGCGGTCCAGCGGGTAGCTGGTACCGGCCAGCGCAGCGGCGCCCAGCGGCAGGCGGTTGGTACGGCGGCGGACTTCGGTGAAGCGCTCGGCATCGCGGCTGAACATTTCCACATAGGCCAGCATGTGGTGACCAAAACTCACCGGCTGGGCCACTTGCAGGTGGGTGAATCCCGGCAGGATCACATCAACATGTCTGGCAGCCACGTCCAGCAGGGCTCTTTGCAGCTCGACCAGCAGCTCACCAATCAGGTCGATTTCGCCGCGCAGCCACAGGCGCACGTCGGTGGCGACCTGGTCGTTGCGGCTGCGTCCGGTGTGCAGACGCTTGCCGGCGTCACCAATCAGCTGGGTCAGGCGGGCCTCAATGTTCAGGTGCACGTCTTCCAGGTCCAGTTTCCACTCAAACGCGCCAGACGCGATCTCCTGGGTGATCTGGGCCATGCCACGCTCGATGTCGGCGCGGTCCTGGCCGCTGATGATGCCCTGGGCGGCCAGCATCTCGGCGTGGGCCAGGCTGCCCATGATGTCGGCCTGCCACAGGCGCTTGTCAAAAAACACACTGGCGGTGTAGCGTTTGACCAGATCACTCATCGGTTCCGAGAACAGGGCCGACCAGGCCTGGGATTTTTTGTCGAGTTGGTTTTGGCTCATGGGCTCAGCGCGTTAGTGTGTAGGGCAAGGTTGACCCGGGAATCATCAATAATGGGGCGCGCCAGCATGGATGCGCACAAAAAAACCACTTGATCAATGAAAGACACCCAAATTTTATCGGTCTTCCAGGACAACACCCCGCCACCGTCCGCACCGGTGCCGGATTCACTGGTGTTTGACGCCTGCCATGTCGGGGTGGTGCTGCGTGCCGTGTTGTTTGTCGAGCTGGTGGTGGGGGTCGGTGCCATGTTTGGCGCCAACACCCTGTTGGAGTGGATGCTGCGGCTGTCGCTGATCACCGGGGCGGCCTTGCCGGCCACGCTGGTCTGGCTGATTGCAGCCTGTGGCCTCAAGCGCTGGCTGGCGCGTTGGCCCCCGGTGCTGCAGCAGGTCATCGGTGTGCTGCTGGGTGCGCTGGCCGCCGTCTATGGTTGTGGTGTGCTGGCGCTGATGGGCCTGCTCGACAGCGTGCCCTGGTGGGCCAGCGCCTTCAGTGGTGCCATGCTGTCTGCCGCCTTGGTGGCCGCGCTGGTGATGCGCGCCCGGGGCAAGACACCCGCCGCCACGGCGGCGCGGCTGACCGAACTGCAGGCACGGATCCGGCCGCATTTTCTGTTCAACACGCTCAACAGCGCCATTGCCCTGGTACGCGCCGAGCCGGCCAAGGCCGAGCGCCTGCTGGAAGACCTGAGCGACCTGTTTCGTTACGCCCTGACCGAACAGGCCTCCAGTGTGAGCCTGGCCGATGAGATTGCGTTGGCACAACGTTATCTGGCCATTGAGCAGGTGCGGTTTGGTGACCGTATCCGGGTGGAGTGGTCGCTGGACGAACGGGCATCAGGCGCCAGGCTGCCGCCGCTGCTGCTGCAGCCGTTGGTGGAGAACGCCGTCAAACACGGTGTGGAGCCCTGTGCCGATGGCGGACACATCAAGGTCAGCACCCAGCGTCGCGGTGCCGTGGCGATCATCAAGGTGAGCAACACCGTGGACCCGCGGGCGGTGCCGTCGTCCGGGCATGGGTTGGCGCTGGCCAATGTGCAAGAACGCCTGCACCTGATGCACGATGTGCAGGGCCGGTTTCAGAGTGGCTTGAAAAATGGGGTGTTTCAGGTCAGGATCGAGGTTCCGCTGTAGCCGGGTCAAAGGGAGGAGCCATGGCGCTGAGAGTTTTGATTGTGGACGATGAAGCGCTGGCGCGCGCGCGCCTGAAGAGCCTGCTGAGCGACTGCCGCACGCCCGAAGCCGTGGTGGTGGGTGAGGCGAGCAATGCGGTGCAGGCCATGCAATGCGTGGCGCACCATGCCGTGGATGCGGCGCTGGTGGACATCCATATGCCCGGCACCGACGGGCTGGCCCTGGCGCAGGCCTTGCGCGCCTTGTCTGAGCCGCCGGCTGTGGTGTTTGTCACCGCCCACACCGAACACGCGGTGCAAGCCTTCGAGCTGGAGGCCGTGGACTACCTGACCAAACCGGTGCGGCTTGAGCGCTTGCAGGCGTCGCTACAAAAAATAGAGCGATCTATGCAGGTAATACGCGGGCTAGAGCATGATTTTGCTGAAGAAACCTTGGTGATTCAGGAACGTGGCCGCACTGAGCGCCTGCCGTTGTCGGCGGTGCTTTATCTCAAGGCCGAGCTCAAATACATCACGGTGCGCACAGCGCAGCATTGTTATGTGCTGGAAGGTTCCTTGGGTGATCTGGAAAGCCGTTATGCCAACCGGTTTATCCGCATCCACCGCAACGCGCTGGTGGCCCGGCGCGCCGTGCGTTCGCTGGAAAAACACCATGACCCGCAGGAGGGGGAGGGCTGGGCGGTGCGGCTGGATGGCGTGGAAGAGCCGCTGCATGTCTCGCGCCGGCAACTGGCGGCGGTGCGCGGTTTGATCCAGACCCCCTGAGTCAGCGGCCTGGCGAGCCAGCAGCGGCATGGTGGCGAGCGGATCACCGGATAATCGGCGGTTTCCAGCCATCCGGTGAACCCTCCATGTTGTCAGATTTGTCCCGCAGAGCCGATTTCAAAACACGTCACATTCACCAGTTCAGCAACGAGCCGGCGGTGGAGCAGGCGCTGGTGCAGTCCTTTTTCCAGAGTCCCAGCGGCTTTTATGTGGATGTGGGGGCCAATGACCCGGTGCTGGACTCGCAGTCGCAGCACCTGGAAGCATTGGGCTGGACCGGACTGCTGGTGGAGCCGGACCCGGATTGCTGCGCGCTGCTGCGCCAGTCGCGCCAAGGCGTGGTGGTGGAGATGGCCTGCTCCAGCCCGGACAATGCCGGTAAATTCCTGCAGCTCAACCGTGCCGGGCCGCACTCCACGCTGGAAGACCAGCCGATCGCCATTGGCGCGGTGGTGCGGGCCACGGTGTCGGTGCGCTGTGAAACGCTGGACACCATTTTGCGCAGCCACGGGGCACCGGTCGGTTTTGACCTGCTGTCAATCGACATCGAAGGCCACGAACTGGTGGCGCTGTCAGGCTTTGACTTTTCGTACTGGAAGCCACGCCTGGTGCTGATTGAAGACCATGTGACGCACCTGAAAAAGCATCAGTTGATGACGCAAAACGGCTACCAATTGCTGCTGCGCACCGGGCTCAACAGCTGGTATGTGCCCGCCAGTCCGGCCTACACGGCGTCACTGGCGGCGCGTCTGGAGTTCCTGCGCAAGTACTACCTGGGCCTGCCGCTGCGCAAGTGGCGGTATTCCCGGTGACCCCGGCTACCGCATTTCAGGGCGATTCAACCCGCTGGTTCAGCAGTCGGCCACGCCACTAACTGGCCATTTTTTGTGGCAGCCAGGTCACGATCTCGGGGAAGAGATAGATCAACGCCACGGCCACACACATCAGCCAGAACATCGGCATGGTGACCTTGGCGATCCAGGTCAGTTGGCGCCCGGTCATGCCCTGCAGCACAAACAGGTTGAAGCCCACCGGCGGTGTGATCTGCGCCATCTCGACCACCAGCACGATGAAGATGCCGAACCAGATCGGGTCGATGCCGGCGGCCTGCACCGTGGGCATCAGCACGCCCATGGTCAGCACCACCATCGAGATGCCATCGAGAAAGCAGCCCAGGATGATGAAGAAAATGGACAGGGCCACGATCAACTGTGCCCGGCTCAGGCCCAGCGTGGCAATCCACTCGGCCAGATGGCGCGGCAGGCCGATGTAGCCCATGGCCAGCGTCAGGAAGGCGGCGCCGGCCAGGATCAGCCCGATCATGCAATACAGCCGGGTGGCGCCCATGAGGGCGTCACGGAAAGTGGCCCAGTTCAGTGAACCCTGCACACCCGAGAGCACCAGCGAACCCACCACACCCACGGCGGCCGCCTCGGTGGCAGTGGCGATGCCCGAATAGATGGAACCCAGCACGGCGGCAATCAGCAGCACGACGGGAATCAGGCTGCGCGACTCGGAGAGCTTTTGCAGGAACGTCATGCGGGTGTCGGCGGCGGGCACCTGCTCCGGGTGGCGCACCGCCCAGAACATGATGTAGCCGGAAAACAGACCGGCCAGCAGCAGGCCCGGCAGCACACCGGCGATGAACAGCTTGGAGATCGACACCTCGGCCGCCACACCGTAGACGATCATGATGATGGACGGCGGAATCAGCAGCCCTAGCGTTGCCGCGCCGGCCAGCGTGCCCACCACCATGTGGTCGGGGTAACCGCGCCGGGTCAGCTCGGGCAGCGTCATCTTTCCGATGGTGGCGCAGGTGGCGGCACTCGACCCCGACACGGCGGCAAAAATGGTGCAGCCAATCACATTGGTGTGCAAGAGCCGCCCCGGCAGGCCCTGCACCCAGGGCGCTAGGCCTTTGAACATGTCCTGGCTCAGCCGGGTGCGAAACAGGATTTCACCCATCCAGACAAACAGGGGCAGCGCGGTCAGCGTCCAACTGCTGCTGGAGCCCCAGACCGTGACAGCCATGGCGTCCCCGGCGGGGCGGCTGGAGAACAGCGACACCGCCATCCAGGCGACACCGGTGAGGGTCAGGCCCACCCAGACACCGCTGCCCAGGATCAGGAACAAGGCCACCAGCAGGCCGGCGGTGATTGCGAGATCATTCATGGTATTCCAGAAGCTCTTATTTTGCTACAAAAATAGTAGCTAATTGCACAATGTTGACGCGGGCTGACGGCTTGTTTTCTTACTCATTGCGCAGAGGTTCATCGCTGCTCTGGACCACGCGTTGGCCGCGCAGCTCCAGCACCAGTTCATCGATGAAGGCAATGGCCAGGATGACGGTGCCCACCGCCATGCCGATCTGCGGCATCCACAGCGGCGTGGCGTCACTGCCGGTGGAAATGTCATTGAAGCTGCGTGACTGCCAGGCCAGTCGGCAGCTGTAGAAGGCAAACATGGCCGTCAGGGCACTGGCAAAGGCCAGCGCCCACACCTCCATGCCCTTTTTCCAGCGCCCGGACAGGGCGCCCAGAATCAGGGTCACGCGGATGTGTTCACCGCGCTTGAGGGTGTGCGCCAGCGCCAGAAAGCCGCTGGCCGCCATCAAGTAGCCCGCGTAGGCATCGGTGCCTGGCACGTAAAAATTCAGCTGCCGACCGATGACGGACAGCAGCACCATGCCGAGCAAACCCACCAGAAACAGTGCCGCCAGGGCGGCGGCACCGTCGTAAAGGGCATCAAGTGCCTTGCGCATCAAAAGCTCCTGTCGTTGGCAAATCAGGGCTTGTGGAAAGCATCCACCAGGGTTTTGCCTTCAGGGCCGGCCTTGTCCAGCCATTCCTTGAGCATGGTGTCGCCCACTTTTTTCATGTCAGCTTTCAACTGGGCCGAGGGCGCAGCCACGGTCATGCCGTTGGCCTTGAGCTTGTCGATCGACTCGACGTTGACCCGTTTGCTGGCCGCCAGGCCGCGGGCTTCGGCGTCCGCGGCGGCTTTCAGCACCACGGCCTGGGTGGCTTTGTCCAGCGCATTGAATGCGGCCTTGTTGACGATGACGGCGTTCTTGGGCAGCCAGGCCTGGGTGTCGTAGTAATACTTGAGGTTCTCGTACAGCTTGCTGTCCACACCCGAGGCCCCCGAGGTCATGGTGGCTTCCACCACGCCGGTGGCAAAAGCCTGTGACAACTCGGCTGCCTGCACGGTCACCGGTTGGGCGCCCACCAATTCGGCAATGCGGCTGGTGGACGGGCTGTAGGCGCGCCATTTGATGCCCTTGAGGTCGGCTGCCGAGTTCAGCGGCTTCTTGCTGTAAATGCCCTGGGGTGGCCAGGCCACGGCGTAGAGCAGAGCCATGCCCTGCTCACCGAGCTTTTTCTCCAGCAGCGGGCGCTGCGCTTTGTAAAGTTTGTTGGACTCGTCATAACTGTCGGCCAGGAAGGGCAGGCCATCGGCACCGAAAAGTTGCCACTCGTTCTGGAAATTGGCCAGCAGGATTTCACCTGCCTGGGCCTGGCCGCCCTGCACGGCGCGTTTGATCTCGGGCGCCTTGAACAGCGCGGCGTTGGCGTGCACGGTGATCTTGAGTTTGCCACCGCTGGCGGCTTCGACGTCCTTGGCAAATTGCGCCAGGTTTTCAGAGTGGAAGTTGGTGGCCGGGTAGGCAGCGGCCAGGTCCCACTTGGTCTGGGCAGACGCGGCACCAGCGGCCAGACCGAGGGTCAGGGCAGCGGCAGTGGCGGACAAGGCAAACAGGCGACGTTTCATAAAAACTCCGGTTGGTTGAAAGGGCTTGCAGGTAGCTGAATGTAATTCGCAATAGCGCGTGGCATCTTGGTGTTTTCCCTAAATGTCAATAAATTGTCGATAAATCATCATCATGCTACCTACAATTCGACCTTGCAACAAAGATGCCAACCTGGAGCAAACCCATGGCCAAGAAACCTGCACCCCTCGCATCAGCAGCCGACAGCGTTGGTTCGGCGCCGGTGAGCGCACCCATCGTGTCGTCGGCCCATCTGGTGTCGCCGCGCAGTGCCGAGATGAGCGAGTTCGAGTTCGGCCTGATCGTGGCTGGCAACGCCTTTCATCGCTGGATCACGCACTGCATGAGTGCGGCTGGCCTGAAAGACCTGACGCCACTGGACGTACTGGTGTTGCACCACGTCACGCACCGCGCCCGCAACAAGCGCCTGGCCGACATCTGCTTCATCATGAATGTGGAAGACACCCACCTGATCAACTACGCGTTGAAAAAGCTGCAGAACCTGGGCGTGGTGGCCTCCAGCAAAAACGGCAAGGACGTGACCTACGCCAGCACCGACACGGGGCGCGACTTCGTGGCGCGCTACCGCGAAATCCGCGAGTCCTGCCTGATCAACGCGCTCAACGCCGATGACGGCCTGAACCGCGACATTGGCGAACTGGCGCGCCTGCTGCGCCTGCTCTCCGGCATCTACGACCAGGCGGCCCGCTCCGCAGCATCCCTATGAACCCCTCCACCACTTCCCGCTGGCAATTTTGGATCGACCGGGGCGGCACCTTCACCGACGTCGTCGGCAAGCGCCCCGATGGCACGCTGGTCACGCACAAGCTGCTGAGCGAAAACCCCGAGCAGTACCGCGACGCGGCCGTGGCCGGCATCCGCCACCTGTTGGGCCTCAAGGCTGGCGAACCGGTCACGCCCGACCTGGTGGAATGCGTGAAGATGGGCACCACCGTGGCCACCAATGCGCTGCTGGAGCGCAAGGGCGAGCCCACGCTGCTGGTCACCACGCGCGGCTTTCGTGACGCGCTGCGCATCGCCTACCAGAACCGACCGCGCATTTTTGACCGCCACATCATCCTGCCCGAGCTGCTGTACAGCGCCGTGGTGGAGGCCCAGGAGCGCATGGGCGCGCACGGTGAGGTGGTCCAGGTACTGGATGAGACGCTATTAAAACAGGAGCTACTCGCGCAATATACACGCGGGCTACGCAGTGTTTCCATCGTATTCATGCACGGCTACCGCTACACCGCGCATGAAAAGGCCGCGGCCGCAATAGCGCGAGAGGTCGGCTTCACCCAGGTCAGCACCTCGCATGAAACCAGCCCGATGATGAAGTTCGTCAGCCGTGGCGACACGACCGTGGTGGATGCCTACCTGTCACCCATCCTGCGTCGTTACGTGGAGCAGGTGGCCGGTGAGATGCCGGGTGTCAAACTCTTCTTCATGCAGTCCAGTGGCGGCCTGACCGACGCCCATGCCTTCCAGGGCAAGGACGCGATCCTGAGCGGCCCGGCCGGCGGTATCGTGGGCATGGCCCGGACAGCGGAGCTGGCCTTCAACAGTTCTTCGGCGCAGCTGGACGGGATGTGCAAGGTGATCGGCTTTGACATGGGCGGCACCTCCACTGACGTGAGTCACTATGCCGGCGCCTTCGAGCGCGAGTTCGAGACCCAGGTGGCCGGCGTGCGCATGCGCGCGCCCATGATGAGCATCCACACCGTGGCGGCCGGTGGCGGCTCCATCCTGGCGTTTGACGGCGCGCGTTTTCGCGTGGGACCCGAGAGCGCCGGTGCCAACCCCGGCCCGGCCAGCTACCGCCGTGGTGGCCCACTGGCCGTGACCGATGCGAACGTGATGGTCGGCAAGGTGCAGCCGCGTTTCTTCCCCCAGGTGTTTGGCGTGCACGCCAACGAGGCGCTGGACGGCGCCGTGGTGCAGCAGAAGTTTGCCGCCTTGTCCGCGCAGACCGGCCGCACGCCCGAGGATGTGGCCGAAGGCTTTATTGCGATTGCCGTGCAGCAGATGGCCAATGCCATCAAGAAGATTTCGGTGGCACGCGGTTACGACGTGACCCGCTACACCTTGCAGTGCTTTGGCGGCGCCGGTGGCCAGCACGCCTGCCTGGTGGCCGATGCCCTGGGCATGACGAAGGTGTTTGTGCACCCACTGGCCGGCGTGCTGTCGGCCTACGGCATGGGCCTGGCGGACCAGACCGTGATCCGCGAGCAGGCGGTGGAACTGCCGCTCAAGCCCGAGGCGCTGGCCGACATTGCCGCGCAACTGGATACGCTGGCCGCCGCCGCCCAGGCCGAGCTGGTGCGCCAGCAGGTGAGCGTGGGCGCCATGGAGATGCACCGTCGCGTGCATGTGCGCTACGAGGGCAGTGACTCGGCTCTCGTTGTTCCCTTTGGCACGCTGGACGACATCGTGGACGGCTTTGAGGCCGCCTACCGCCAGCGCTTTGCCTTCCTGATGCAGGGCAAGGGCCTGGTCGTGGAAGCCGTGTCGGTGGAGGCCGTCGTGGCCGGCGACGCCCCCACCGAACCGCGCCATGCGCTACACCCGGTGCGTGATTTGAAGACCAGCGGCGCGGTGCGCGAGACCGTGCGCATGTATTCCGGCGCGGCCTGGCATGACGCGGCGCTGGTCGTGCGCGAAGACCTGCAGCCCGGCGACGTGATCCCCGGCCCGGCCATCATTGCCGAGAAGAACGCCACCACCGTGGTCGAGCCCGGCTGGGAGGCCACACTCACGGCGCTGGACCACCTGGTGCTGGAGCGCCGCACGCAGCGCGCCGTACAGTACGCGGCGGGCACCACGGCCGACCCGGTGCTGCTGGAGGTGTTCAACAACCTGTTCATGAACATTGCCGAACAGATGGGCCTGCAACTGCAGAACACCGCCTACTCGGTCAACATCAAGGAGCGGCTGGACTTCAGCTGCGCGTTGTTCGATGCGGATGGCAACCTGATTGCCAACGCGCCCCATATGCCGGTGCATTTGGGCTCCATGGGCGAGAGCATCAAGACGGTGATCCGCGAGAACCGCTCCACGATGCAGCCCGGCCATGTGTATGTGCTCAACGATCCCTACCACGGCGGCACCCATCTGCCCGACATCACTGTCATCACGCCGGTGTACCTGGGCCAGGGTGGGGCTGACGCACCGCTGTTCTATGTGGGTTCC
Organism: Rhodoferax sp.; assembly: GCF_028689305.1. Taxonomy (GTDB): domain Bacteria; phylum Pseudomonadota; class Gammaproteobacteria; order Burkholderiales; family Burkholderiaceae_C; genus Rhodoferax. The sequence goes on from NZ_JAQTWM010000088.1 coordinate 11,580, forward strand.
AGAGGTCACCACGCCGACATTGGCGGCACCACACCGGGCTCCATGCCGCCGTTCTCCACCCGCATTGAAGAAGAAGGCGTGCAGATCAACAACGTGCTGCTGGTGGACCGTGGCGTGCTGCGCGAGGCCGAGATGGTTGCGCTGCTGCAGAGCGGTGAATACCCTTCACGCAACCCCCAGCAAAACCTGGCCGACCTGAGAGCGCAAATCGCCGCCAACGAAAAGGGCGTGCAGGAACTGCGCAAGATGGTCGACCAGTTCGGCCTGGATGTCGTGCAGGCCTATATGCGCCACGTGCAGGACAACGCCGAGGAGTCGGTGCGCCGCGTCATCACCCGCCTGAAGGACGGGCAGTTCACGCTGGCGCTGGACAACGGCGCGCAGATCCAGGTGGCGATCCGCGTCAATGCGCAGGAGCGAACGGCCGAGGTGGATTTCACCGGCACCTCACCGCAGCAGACCAACAACTTCAACGCACCCACGGCGGTGTGCATGGCGGCGGTGCTGTATGTGTTCCGCACGCTGGTGGGTGACGACATTCCGCTGAATGCCGGCTGCCTCAAGCCGCTGCACGTCATCATCCCGCCGGGCTCCATGCTGAACCCCAACCCGCCGGCGTCCGTCGTGGCGGGCAATGTGGAAACGTCGAGCTGCATTACCAACGCGCTGTATGGCGCTTTAGGCGTCATGGCGGCCAGCCAGTGCACCATGAACAACTTCACCTTTGGCAATGCACGCTACCAGTACTACGAAACCATCAGCGGCGGCAGCGGTGCCGGCGAGGGCTTCAACGGCACCAGCGTGGTCCAGACCCACATGACCAATTCACGCCTGACCGACCCGGAGGTGTTCGAGTTCCGCTTCCCGGTGCGGCTGGAGAGTTACGCGATCCGCGCCGGCTCGGGTGGCGCGGGGCGCTGGCACGGTGGCGATGGCGGTGTGCGCCGCGTGCGCTTCCTGGAGCCGATGACGGCCAGCATCCTGTCCAACGGCCGTGTGCACGGTGCCTTTGGCATGGCTGGTGGCGAGCCGGGGCAGGTGGGCATCAACCGCGTGGTGCGGGTCGATGGCAGCGTCGAAACCCTGGGCCACATCGGGCAGGTGGAGATGCTGCCTGGTGATGTGTTTGAAATCTGCTCGCCGGGGGGCGGGGGGTATGGAACCCCCAAGGCCGGTTCTTGACAAAAGCCTACAAATCACACGGGTAGGGGTTGGGAGGGGATGAATGCAATACGAAAAACGTACTCGAAGCTGGCTCTTTGTCGTCTTTGGGCTTCCATTCTTTGCCGTAGGCATCTACTTCTTTTTTACCACTGCGCACGCTGTATATGACGTGATACGCATGGCCTCCTGGCCCCAGACGCAGGGGACCCTGACTTCTGCAAATTTGCGCAGCAGCACTTCCGACAACACCACCACTTACCAGGCCGTCGCCCAGTACCGTTACCGGGTCGACGGCGTCGAATATACCGGTAGCCGGGTGGCGATCCACGGTGGCGGCGACAACATCGGCGAGTTTCAGCAGCGATGGGGCAGCCAACTCGAACGCATGTATTTGAACCAAGAGCCGGTGCCGGTTTACTACCAACCCGGCGATCCCGCTGATGCGGTACTGAATCGTGAAATGCGCTGGGAAATGATCGGGTTCAAGTTGGTCTTCATCATTGCTTTTGGCGGTGCTGGGCTGGGCATGATGGTCTTTGGGCTTCGCGGCAAGCGCACCATCGTGTCGCCTGAAACGGCGGCCAAGCCCTGGCTGGCCCGTCCCGAATGGGCAGATAACCAAATCCGTTCCAGCGCCCGCGGCGGGATGTATGCGATCTGGTTTTTTGCCGTCATCTGGAATGCATTGAGTCTGCCCGCCACCTTTGTCGTGCCGGATGTCTGGCGCAAGGAAGGGGCGCTGGCGCTGATCATCCTGCTCTTTCCGCTGGTCGGAGCGGGGCTGCTCTACTGGGCGCTCAAGCTGACCCGTGAATGGCGTCGTTTCGGCAATACGCCCTTGATCTTGGACCCGTTCCCCGGTGCAATCGGCGGCGACGTTGGCGGCGAAATCGAACTCCATGTGCCTTACGAACCCGCGCTGGTCTGCGAGGCGAGCCTTAGCTGTCTCTACAGTTATGAAACCGGCAGCGGCGATGACAGTACCCGGCAAGAGCGGGTGG